>JAUIHE010000017.1 GCA_030432195.1 Alphaproteobacteria bacterium | reverse complement strand
CTTCTACCGAATGGAAGCGATCAGTACGCGAATGGCACGCTGTCAGATCTCAGCTCGCTATCATGTTCGAAGACCGCTTCCCATTGGCCTAAAAATACGCGTCAGGCACAAAATATCTGACAGTCTCGAAAAAGATCTATGTCTGCAACTGAGCAGCCTGGTCGGGCACAACGTCACGACAGTCATTGAACGGCGCCATCGGGACGACCCGAAGGCACGCTTGAAGGATGGGATCACTCGGCTGGTGGACAACCAGCAGCTTGCCACAAAATACCGGATTCCAAACGCTGCAGGAGATCTTGAGGTAACCGCTGACTTGGCGCGACGTACCTTGTGTGCATCAATTGGGCTCAGGGCGCCGACCGACAAAGTTAAGACCAAATCACGGGTCAACTGGCTGTTGCGAATGCTCAAGAAAGACCATGACAATCTCTATGTACGGGCCCATTGGCCAGGCCGTGCTCAACCCACGGCTGCTTCAATAAAAGAACTCCGTGAAGCGCCAGAACGAATACAATGCGAAAATGAAAACCTCGCTCCCCATTCTTTCGAGATCTTTATGTTGCTCTCCAACGGTCAGCGCTTTGCGGGGCGGCGAACCTTCATCGAAGACTTGGAGAAGTTGGTGCCAGAATTTTATTCCACGGCAGTCTACCACCTGCGTGCCTGGGCACCACCACCGCTCAAGCCCCGGGTCGCAACCAGCGCCGACGACACCGAGGCGGACGAGCCAAGCGACGCTGGGCCGGTATCAGAGCTTGAGGGCCAAGTGCCAAGACCAGAGGACCAAGTGCCAGATGCCTAGGCGTGTCCGAATGTGGCAATCTGTGGTCGCAAGTTCGTGACGATGATTACTTTAAGTTGAAATCTTGCCAGAAATCTGGCAACAGCAGGCTAACAGCCCTTGTGCGCCGGTTATCAGACCCTAGGCCAATTTGATTTGGCGGCCGCGCGGGGCCTCCACCCTTTTGCTCGGAGCCTGCATGCCCTCAACGCGCTATGCTTCTGACGAAATCCCATCCGGAGCGCTTCACCGGTGGGCGCAGCCGCGCGCCGTCGTCCTGGTGGCGGGCGTTCTGCTCACACTAACGGCTGCCACAAGCTTGCAGGCTCAAAACAGGGCGCTTGAACGGGCGGCGAGCAACGGCTTTCAGCCCTTGTTGATACCGGTTCAAAGCGAGCCCTTGGTGTTGCCTCAGCCGATTCGCATTCCCAGCGCTATCATGCCGTCTATACCGGGCGATGGACAGCACGCAGCCCCGCAGAGTTATTCGGTGAGCTATCCGGCTGTTGCGCCCAACGGCGCCTCACCTACGCCTGTTGCACCTCTCCAACAGCCTGCCGCCAACCAACAGCGCGCCATGTACTGGCAAAGGCAGGGTCCGGCGCTTCCCTTGCAGCCTAACTATGTGGCGCCAGTCATTCCGCAGGGTTACAGCCCCGTGTATCCGCAAGTCATCTATGTCCCGCAAGCCCCGCAGCCGGGCTATGCCCCCTATCCGCCAGGGACGAATCCGAATGGGACGAATCCGAATGGGACGTATCCGCAGGCGATCTACCCCCAAACCCGCAGCGGTGGACCTGTCTACCCTTTACAGCCCTTGACCCAACCGCAAGCCGTGCCCCAGGTCGCGCCCCAGGTCGCGCCCCAGGTCATTCCACAGCCTGCTTACCAGCCGCGGCCCGCACCCCAGCAAGCCACCTTGCAACCTTTACCGGAATTTGAAGCGGGCAAAGGCGCCTTGCAGGGCTATAAGCAGGCTGCAGAGATCGCAAAAGCCCGGTTTGGGCAAGCGGATATCGTGGCCAAGATTGATTTATCCGAGCAGCGTATGACGGTCAGCGTCAACGGAAAGCCCTGGTATGATTGGCCGGTCTCGACGGGCCGCAAGGGCTATCGCACGCCCACGGGCCGCTGGACCGTTCAGCGCATGTACCGTGATTATACATCCAAAAAGTACGACAACGCGCCTATGCCGCATGCCATGTTCTTCCATGGCCCCTATGCGATCCACGGCACGCATTCCATTTCGCGCCTGGGCCGTCCGGCATCGCACGGCTGCGTGCGCTTGCATCCGAAAAAAGCAGCAATGTTGTTTACGCTGGCAGAGGTTTTCGGCAAGCAGGCGGTGAGCGTCGAGGTTCAGCGCTAAATCTTTTGATTTGTTGAAAAAGGGGCTTGCGCCAGCAATCGAGTCTGGATATACAACCCTCCCACACAGATGGTCCCTTCGTCTAGAGGCCTAGGACACCGCCCTTTCACGGCGGCAACACGGGTTCGAATCCCGTAGGGATCACCACTGTGGCACAGATGACCCGCACGCTCCGGCCTGGCGGGTTTTTTTGTGTCCGAAGCTCTGACGTGTCACGCCGCTACAGCAGGCACGCCCGGCCTATTGCAGGCCAAGTTGGGCAAGACATGCACCAGCTCCCAGGCTAAGCTGTTGCGTAAAAGCGCAGGTTGGAAGGCAACATGGCAACGACAAGCAACGCTTTCATTAAATCTTATATCAGACCTGCTGGGCATGGCCGATTTAAGGGCCGATTTAAGGGCCTGCTTTTTAGTGTCGTGATCAGCGCTTTGCTCACGCTGACGCCCGCCTTCGCGCAAGACCAAGAGCGCCAGCTTGACGAGCGGGACTGGGTGCTCGGCAACGTTCTGACTTTCATGTTGCATGAGGTTGGCCACGGTCTTGTCGCGCTTTGGGCCTTGCCGGTACTTGGGCGTGAAGAAGATGCTGTCGATAGCTTCGCGGTGACCTATCTGTTGGACACCATTGCGCAAGACAAAAGCCTAGGCCCTGAAAAAATCGAACAACTAGACGATGCCCTGTTCGTCGCTGCTGGTGCCTGGTTGGCCTTCGCCGAAGAAAGCGACGTCGAGGATGTGAGCCTCTATGCCGACGAGCACTCCTTGGACATGCAGCGCTTTTTCGCGCACATGTGTTTGTTGGTCGGTCGCGAGCCGGACGTTTATGGGTCTTGGCTCGATGATTTTCAAATTGACGCGGATACCTTGGACGTTGAGCGTTGTGAAGAGACCGCTCTGCTGCAAGCCGAGGACTGGCGCTATTTGCTGGAGGTCGAACGCGATGAGAGCTGGAAAGACCAAGGCCGCCGGGGCCTGACCGTCGTCATCGAGCGTGGCAAGACGAAGGCGCATCGTCGCTTTGAGGGTTGGTTAAAAGATTGGCCTTGGCTTGGCTATTTCGAACAACGTCTGGAGAGCGACCTAAAGCTGCCAGAGCCCCTGACCCTTCGCTTTGGGGCCTGCGATGAAGCCAATGCCTACTATGACCACGAAGCGCGCGAAGTCGTCATCTGTTATGAGCTGATGGCGGATTTGGAGGCATTGTTCTAAAGTCCTGCATTTTGGAGTCCTGCGCCCTTTCCACCCAGCCCCGCAAGCCGGCCGCGCTTGCAATTCGGCCTTGAGGCCGCAAGAATGCGCGTTCAACCCCAAAAACGAGGCCCTGCCCATGACTGAAGACGCCCCAAAGCCCGACAAATACGCCGGTTGGAGCCAAGAGCAGATCAACGCGCACTTCAATGAAAAGGCGCGCAAGAAGAAGGCGGCTCGCGACAAGATGCTGGCCGACAAGACCAAGGAAAAGGGCCTGTTGATCGTCCACACGGGCAAGGGCAAGGGCAAGTCTACGGCGGCCTTTGGGCTCGCGGCCCGCGCCATTGGCAACGATATGCGCGTTGGCGTCGTGCAATTCGTCAAGGGCAAGTGGGAGACCGGCGAACGCAAGGTCCTGGAAGCCTTCCCCGATCAAATCGTCATTAAGACGATGGGCGAGGGCTTCACATGGGAGACCCAAGACCGGGAGCGCGATGTGGCGGCGGCCAAGCGGGCCTGGGAGGCGGCCAAGGAGATGATCGAGGCTTGCCGCGGCGCCGAGCCCGACTTTGACATGCTGATCTTCGATGAGCTGAATATCGTTCTGCGCTATGACCACTTGGACCTGGATGAGGTCATTCAAACGCTGGCAGATCGCCCCGAAGACCTGCACATCGTTGTTACCGGACGCAACGCCAAAGACGCTTTGATCGAGGCCGCCGACTTGGTGACCGAAATGACCCAGATCAAGCATCCCTTCCGCGAGCAAGGCGTCAAGGCGCAAAAAGGCGTCGAATTTTAGGTCTGTGGCCGCTGTTTTCGTCTCGCGAGCGCGAGAGCGGAGCCAAAAACCGGTCTAGGCCGTCCACTAGGGCTGGTGATGAAAGGTTTCATCGTTCCTCCCTGATCCCAGACCTAGATAAGCGTCGGACTATGCCTCCGGCGCTTTTTTTCGCCGACCCTTGATTTGGTGAGGGGGAAGCAAGCGGCGCGCACTGGCCGAGATCAGCCGCTCGTGCGGTGATCTATCGGTTTGAACGATGGGCGCCAATGAAGGAGTCCGCTCCACATTCTTGCCATACTTGGCGCGCGCAATGGCGGCTGGTGGAAACGATGCCCGCCGGCAACGGTGGGTTCAGCGAATGAGATGCCTTATGCCTTATGCTCGATCCCTTTTGCGTTCCCTTGGCTTGGCCATGCTAGCGGCGGCCTCGGTTTTCGCCGCCACCAGCCCCGCGCAGGCCTTTTGTGGTTTCTATGTCGGCCGCGCGACGGGCGATCTGTTCAATCAGGCCTCAAAGGTCGTTTATGCCCGCAAGGACAAGCAGTCGGTCATTACCATGGTGTCTGACTACCAGGGCGCGCTGAAAGATTTTGCGCTTGTGGTGCCGGTCCCGGTGATTTTGGAAGAAGACGACGTGCGCTTGGCCTCTTCGGCATCAATCACGCATCTGGACGATTATTCAGCCCCGCGGCTGGTCGAATACCACGATCCCAATCCCTGCCAGGTACAAAAGTTTCGCACCGCTATGCCGATGGCGGCACCCATGGCGGGGGCGCTGCCGCCGGTCGAGGCGGATGCAGAAATGGGCGTCACGATTGAGCGATCCTATTCTGTCGGCGAGTACGACATTTTGATTTTGTCTGCCGAACAAGCGGACGGCCTCATAACCTGGCTCAATCGCGAGGGCTATCAGATCCCGCCCAAGGCGGAACCGGTGGTCAAAGATTATTTGGCGGCGGGCATGAAGTTCTTTGTTGCCAAGGTCTCGCTTGAGGCGGTCAAGAACGAAGCCCAGGAGCTGAACCCCCTGCAAATGCGCTTTGAGAGCGCTGACTTTATGTTGCCGATCCGTTTGGGGATGGCCAACGCCAAACCCGGGCAGGATCAGGATTTGATCGCCTATTTTCTGACCGATCGGGGTCAGATTGACTTGCTCAGCTATCCCCTGACGCGCATTCCTGCGGATGTGGAAGTGCCCGTTCGAACCGACAGCGTGTTCCAAGATTTCTATCGACGGACCTTTGCCAAGGCTAATACGGACCGCTCCTATGCCACGGCCTTTCTGGAGTACGCTTGGGATATGAACTGGTGCGATCCCTGCGCGGCCGATCCGCTGTCCAACGCCGAATTGCAGGATTTGGGCGCCTTCTGGATCGAAGAGCCCAAGCCGCTGGTCAGTGAGGAAGAAGAGGCTATTATTCAACGCTTTGCGCCAGCAGATCGGGACGCCGTGCGTCAGGCTCTCATCCTGCGCCGCGGCGGAGGTCTGCCCCGACCGCCCGACACGCGCGATGCCTTCGTGACGCGAATCCACATGCGCTACCGCGAAGAGACCCACCCCAACGAGCTGGTGATGCAGGTCACGGACAATCGAGAGAACTTCCAGGGCCGCTATATCATGCGCCACGCCGCCGTGTTGAACGATGCTGAGAAAAAGTTGGTCTGCGGCATTGAATATCTGGCGCAGCGCAAGGCCTACGAAGCCGAGACCGCCGCCAATTTTCAACGCCTGACCGGAACCAGTTTATCCGAATTGCGCAAGGCGGGCAGCAACTAGCGCCCTATTCGGCCAGGCGGGCTAGGTAGCGGCTGGCCAGGACGGCTTCGGGGCTCGTGGGAAAATGCTGAATGATCTGCTCGAAGGCCGTGCGGGCAGCGGGCAGATTATCTTGCGTGGCTTCGACCAGCGCCAATTCCAGCAGATAAAGCGGTTGGTCCAAATCTGGCTGGCGCAGGGCTTCAACTAGCGCTGCCTTGGCTTTGTCGATTTGGTCTAGGCGGCGATGGGCACCCGCCCGATAGACCCACAGTTTGCCCAAGTCTTGACTGCTGGCCGTGGTGGTCAAGCTGTCCAACGCGCTGGTGAGCGTTGCCAACGCCGCCGACGCTTGGCCCGCTTGCACCTGAAGGCTGGCTTTTTGGATCCAAAGATCGGCTTGGCCCGAAAAGCGGGCGATCAATAGGTCAATAACCGCGACCGCCTGTTGAAACTGGCCCGCCTCTTGCCAGGCGTAGGCGGCTTGTTGCAGCAAGAACCCAGCGTCGCCAGCGGCTTGCTGGTCGATTGCAGCGGCTAGTTGCTCGAACAGTTCGGCCGCTTGCTCATAGCGCCCCAAGCTCAACAAGGCCTCAGCGCGGCAGTGGCTCACCTGGATGTCGTCCATCACCAAGCTCGAATCGCTGGTCATAATCAAAGCTTGTTCGGGCTGGTCTTGGGCTTGCCTCAGACATAAATCATAGGCAGAAGCAAGGGGCTGAGGTGCCTCAGATTGTCTTGCGGGAGATTGACTTGCCGCGTCTTCGGATTGCGCGCGCGCTGGGCTGGTGGCTGCCAGGCTCAAAGCGAAGATCAGGCCGAGGCCGACAGCCAATCGCCGCGCAAAGCCTTGAGCGCTCGAAAGACCCCTAGGCTGACCGCTATTACTATGACTGACAAAGGACATCGACCCCGTGACTGACAGCATGAAGGCTCCGCGCTTGTTTTGTTTTGGCTTGGGTTACAGCGCCCAGGTTCTGGCGCGCCGACTGCAAGCCCAGGGCTGGCAAATCGCTGGCACCGTGCGCAGTGTCCAGAAGGCCGAGGCGCTGGCCCAGCAGGGCATAGAATCCTTTGTGTTCGACGAAGATCAAGCCCTTTCGCCGACTGCCATAGCCTGGCTTTGTGGCGCTGACGCGATGCTATCTAGTTTGCCGGGCAACGATGCCGGCGATGCCGCGCTGTCGGCGGTCACCGCGCTGTTGGCGCAAGATCCGCGCTGCTTGGAGCGGCTGCGCTGGGCGGGATACTTGTCTACCACCGTGGTCTATGGCGATTGGCAAGGCGCGCGCGTTGACGAGGCCAGCCCGACCAAAGCCACGACAGCGCGCGGCCTTCGACGCCTGGCCTTCGAACAGGCCTGGAGCGGGTTGGGCTTGCCGATGCACATCTTCCGCTTGGCGGGCATTTATGGGCCGGGGCGCTCGGCCTTGAACAGCTTGCGCGCGGGCAAGGCGCGACGCTTGGATAAGCCCGGACAGGTCTTTAGCCGCATCCACGTCGAAGATATCGCAGGCGTGCTTGCCGCCTCATTGGCCAAACCCGCCGCCGCGCCGGGCCAGGTTGAAATCTACAATGTGTGCGACAGCTTCTCGTGCCCCCCTGGGGAGGTCATCGAATACGCCGCCCAGCTGCTGGACATGAGCCCGCCGCCGCTTATTCCCTTTGATGACGCCGACCTAAGCCCCATGGCGCGCAGCTTTTATGCCGACAACAAGCGCGTCGATAGCAGCAAGTTGGCCCGCGCCCTGGGCTATAGCCTGCAATTTCCGACCTATCGCGAGGGCTTGGACCATGAGTGGCGCGCGCTCAAGGAGAAAATTCAGGCGCAGGCTTAAATCACGATCGGCCCGATTGTTTCCTGTTTCGATCCAATAGGTTTCTTGGTTGGGGCTCGAAAGCTAGATCGCGTTGCATTACTTTGTATTCACGCAACAAAGAAAGGGTCTCTCATGGAACGCATGATTAAGGGTCTACATCACGTCACCTCGCTATCATCGGATGCGGTGACCTATGATCGTTTTTTCACCGGCGCGCTGGGTCAGCGGCGGGTGAAGCAGACGGTGAATTTCGACAATCCCAGCGTCTACCACCTTTACTATGGCAATGAGCGCGGCGAACCCGGTACGGTCATGACCTATTTCCCCTTCCAGGGTATTGCGCAGGGGCGTCGCGGCAGCGGTGAGGTGGGACTGACCCATTTCAGCGTCAATCCCGGCACTTTGGACGCTTGGCAAGCGCGGCTAGCGGCGCACGGATTGCAAGGCACCACCCAGCGCGAGGTCTTCGGTCAACCGGCGCTGGAATTCGCCGCACCAGACGGCGACCGCTTCTTGTTGATGGAAGCTGCCGACGATACCCGTACCGGGTTTCATGGCGCCAATTTGGAAGCCGAACTTGCTATCAAGGGCTTTGCGGGCGCTAGTTTGCGCTTGGCCGATGTGGGGCCGATGCGCGAGCTCTTGACGTTCATGGGCTATGAAGAACAAGAGCGCCGCGATGGCCTGACGCGTTTTGTTGTTCCAAACGGAAACGGTGCGGATCATATCGACCTCGACGAGCAACCCGGCTTGGCTGCTGCGGGATCGGGCGCGGGCTCGGTGCACCATATCGCGTTTGCGGTCGCGGACCGGGCGGCACAAGATACGCTGCGCCAGGCGCTAAAAGACGAAGGCTATGCGGTGACGCCGCCCATCGACCGCGATTATTTCTGGGCCATCTATTTCCGCACGCCCGGCGGGGTACTGTTCGAGGTGGCGACCAACGAACCCGGCTTTGATCGCGACGAGGACTTGGCCGCTTTGGGCAGTCAGCTCAAGTTGCCGAGCCAGCACGCGCATTTACGCGACCAGTTAGAGCGGGACCTACAGCCGCTAGACGCCCTGATCTCCTAGACGTCCTGGTTTTTTGGGCGTCCTCAATACTATCAGCCTGGCGGGGCTTGCCGACGGCCTACAGCTCGGCGGCAAAAGCCTGCTGCGTATCGGGCACCAGATCCAGGGTTGAACGCGCTGCTGCGCGCGCTTCGCTGATTTGCTCGGCATCGGCGGCGCTCTCGGCCGCCTTGGCGCTCAAAGACAGTCGCAAAGCCCCATAGGTGGCGGCGCTGCCCTTGATGGAATGGCAGATGTGACGAAGGCGCGGCAGATCGGCGTCATCAAGCGCGGTGCGCAGGTCGCCGACATGGCGGTCCAGTTCGGTAAAGAAACCGGCAATCAGCTTGCGGGCGGTCGTCTCGCCGACATCGGTCTTGAGCTGGGCAAGCATGGGTTGGCTGAGCAACTCGGCGTCGTCCAGTTTTAGATGTCCCAAGGGATCTAGGGACTGGGGATCTAGGGACTGGGGATCTAGGGACTGGGGATCTAGGGACGGGGGATCGAGCGTTTCGGTCTTAGGGGCCTGTGGTTTGGCGGCCTGAGGTTTGGCGGACCTAGAGCTCGCAGCCTGAGAGTTTGCAGCCTGAGAGTTCGCGGCGGCCTTGCCTGTCGTCGTTTTCGCCTTGCGGCCCGCCCTGGCCGCAGGCTGGTCTATCTGGCTTGATGCCTTCTTGGCTTTGCTGGCCGTTTTCTTCCTGTTGGCCTGTTTTGCAGGCGTGGCTGGGGGTTCGGCAGTGATAGCTTCAGTGGTGCTGGCTTCGGCAGTGATAGCTTCGGGGGTGCTGGCTTTCGGCGCGCTCGTTGCCGCCTGCGCATCGGCGCGTTGGTTGGCCTCGTCAATCTCTGCCATGGACGCGCGGTGATCCAACCAGGTTGTCAGGGTGTCCAACAACAGCGCCTTATCAATCGGCTTGGTTAGGAAATCGTCCATCCCAGCATCAAGGCAAGCGTCGCGGTCGCTAACGCGGGCATTGGCTGTGAGCGCAACGATAGGGCTTTCCGCCGACGCGCCGTCACCGCCGCGAATGAGCTGGGTCGCCGTCAATCCGTCCATGACCGGCATGGAGACGTCCATCAGTATCAGGTCATAGTCGGTCTTTTCGGCCAAAGCGACGCCTGCTTCGCCATCGTCTGCTATGTCAATGCGGTAGGGCTGTTGGCTCAACATGGCCAGCAAGACGTCCTGGTTGGTCTTGCTGTCTTCGACCAGCAAGATGTGACCAGCCGCTGGTCTCTCCTCATGCTGATGGTCACCCTCGTCATCGCCATGGGGGTCAAGCGCCGAGCGCTGGACGCGGCTGTCGCGCTTGGCATCCAGCCAATCTTGCCGTTGCGCTGGGCTCAGGTCCTGCCAGGTTGGCGATTGCGCCGCCACCAAATGCGGGGCAGGCAGCGGGGCTTGATAGCGATCTGGGCTCACCAATTCGCGCTCGTCGCCAAGCTTGGCGGGCAAGCAGAACCAAAAAGTCGAGCCCAGCCCCAATTTGGAGACCATGCCAATTTGGCCGCCCATCAATTCGACCAGGCGTTTAGAGACCGCCAAGCCAAGGCCGGTGCCGCCGTACTCGCGCGAGACGCGGCTGTCGGCCTGTTTGAAGGGGCTGAACAGCTCTTCTTGGTTTTCATCGGCAATGCCGATGCCGGTGTCACGAACTTCGAACTTGAGCTGCGGGCCCTGCAACGGGTCAAGGGTCTTGGCACTCAGCTGGAGGGTCACGCTGCCATCGCGGGTGAACTTGATGGCGTTGGAGATCAGATTGAACAGCACTTGTCGCAAGCGCGCAGGATCGCAACGCACAATGGTCGGCACACCCTCGGCGACGACGGCGCGCAGCTCCAGGCCTTTTTCGCGGGCTGCTGCTTCATAGAGATCGACCACTGACTGCAAGAGCTGGGGCAGGTCAATGCTCAGTTCTTCCAGTTGGTATTCGCCCGCATCCAGCTTTGAAAAATCCAGAACATCGTTGAGCACGACCAGCAGCGACTTGGCGCTATCGCGCAAGGTGGTGGCGTACTTGGCCTGCCTAGGATTGAGCGGGGTCTCCAACAGCATATCAGACATGCCGACGACACCGTTCATTGGGGTGCGGATTTCGTGGCTCATGGTGGCCAGGAACTCACCCTTGGCACGGCTGCCTGCTTCGGCTTGCTCAATGGCTTGGTGCAGCGCGGCTTGCTGGGCCTTCAGCTGGGAGACATCGCGCAAGGCGATAACGCGGGTGTTGTTGCCATCGGCTAGGCGGCGCAAGGAGAGCTCGGCATCAAAGGCACTGCCATCCGCGCGCACGCAGCGCAGATCCAAGACCGCGCGCTTATGATTTTTGACCTCGCTGGCTTCATCGGCCTCCAGAGCGGCTTGCCAACGCTGGCGCTCGCTGGGTTCAGCCAGCAGGCGTGCGTCCATACCAATTAGGGTCTGGGTGTCGTAGTCGAACAGTTCGCTCATGCGCGCATTGGCCGAGGCGATCAAGCCGTCCTGCAACACGGCCGTGCCCTCAAATGAGGCATCGGCAAGGCGCTCGAAGCGTTGGCGGCTGGTCTCCAGCTCGGCCTCACGTGCTTTGGCGTGACTGATATCGCTGGCCAGCAACATGCATGACTGATCGTCGTTCTTGCGATCAATCAAGCGCAACCAGCGCCCGTCATCCAGCGCAACCTCTTTGGCCTTACCATCCTGCAAATCGCGCGCCATGGCTGGGATGTCGCCGTCGGGATGCCCATGAACTTGGGTATCAAACAGTTGACTGTAGGCGGCGTTGTGCAGCGTTAGGCGGCCTCTGGCATCGAACAGGGCAAAGCCCGAAGGCATGGTTTCAATGGCCGCTGCAAGGCGTGTTTCGGATTTGCTCGCCCGGCGCACCTGGCGCCAAAGCACCACCAACAGCACAGCGCCCAGCAAGATGACGCCCAAGAAATAGAGCACAATTTGCAGCTTGGCTTGGCGCAGCCGCACCCGGGCTTCGCGCAACTGCATGTTTTGGGCCGCCTCGGTATCCAGCGGATAGGTGCTGGCGCGCGCACCCAGGGCGGACATGTCGGCGCGCCAAGTCTCCAGCTTGCTCCATTCTTGCGGGGTAAGCTCCGTTGAAGCCTGGCCCGGACTCGACAGCGTGCGGATCAGGGGTTCGCCACTTTCTAGCACCGCGCGCATCTTCTCATAGACCACAACCGACCCTGGGATGGGCCGCAGCTCGGGCGAGAGATCGGGGCTCAAGATTTTGCGCAGATTGCCCCACAAGGCCTCATAGGCATCGTGCAGGCGCAAGTTGACCAGGGGGTCGTTCTTCGCACCGCGCAGCTCGACGAGGTGGTCGATCTGCTGGATGTTGGTCTGAATCTGGTACAGCGTGGCCAAGTTGGAGTGATCGCGCAGGGTCTCCAAGCGTTGGGTCTCCTGATTCAAGCGCAAATAGGCCGCGACCAGCAGGCCGATGACCAGGGCCAAGGCCAAAAGGGCCAGGCTAAGAAGGCGATTATCGCGCAGGGCTCGAATCATGGTGGACCTAGGGCAGCAAGAAAACAGCAGGAGCGCAGGCGAGGGCGTATGGGGCCTGGCAGGCGGGGTGGCCAAGGGTCGCGTCCTGTCAGCTGCGGGTCTTTACAGCGCAGAAATTCCTCGTCACTTGTCGTACAAGAAGAGGGTGAAACAAGGTCGAAAGCCGACACAAAGGCCAGCTGGCAGCCTAGCGCATTTTTGCGCCTTTGCTTAGGGACTTCGCCTTGTGTTGACCGCCTGTCTGCTTCCCGCTACTTCAAGTGTAAGCATACCCCCTCAAAAGACCCTCGGCGCCGCAGCTTTGTGGCTGGCGGCGTTGCAAATTAGGAATGGAGCCCAACTTTATGGATACCGCCCAGCGCGCCGCGCTTGAGAGGCTTATCAATCAGGCCTTTGAAGATCGCGACACGATCAACACCCAAACCCAAGGCGAAATCCGCGATGCGGTCGATGCGACTTTGCTGGCGATGGACCGCGGCGAATTGCGCGTCGCGGAAAAGAGCGACCAGGGTTGGCAGGTCAATCAGTGGGCCAAAAAAGCGGTGTTGTTGTCGTTCCGCTTGAATGACATGGACCTGATGAATGGCGGTCCGGCCTTTGGTGGCGCCAATACCCCTTGGTGGGACAAGGTGCCGTCCAAGTTCGAAGGCTGGGGCCGGGAAGACTTCCAGGCCGCCGGTTTCCGCGCGGTGCCCAACTGTATTGTCCGCCGTTCGGCCCACATTGCGCCGGGCGTGGTGTTGATGCCCTCTTTCGTGAACCTAGGCGCCTATGTTGACAGCGGTACCATGGTCGATACCTGGGCGACGGTCGGCTCTTGCGCACAAATCGGCAAGAACGTTCATTTGTCCGGTGGCGCAGGCATCGGCGGCGTTCTGGAGCCGCTGCAAGCTGGCCCGGTTATCATCGAAGATAACTGCTTCATCGGCGCACGTTCAGAGGTGGTCGAAGGCGTGATCGTTGAAGAAGGCTCGGTCATCTCTATGGGCGTCTTCATCGGGGCATCGACCAAGATCGTCGATCGCAAGACCGGTGAGGTCTTCATGGGCCGCGTCCCGGCCTATTCGGTGGTGGTGTCAGGGTCTATGCCTGGCAAGCCGATGGAGAACGGTGAAATGGGACCGTCACTCTACTGTGCGGTGATCGTCAAGCGGGTGGACGAGAAGACCCGCGCCAAGACCTCGATCAACGATCTGTTGCGCGACTAACCGCCAACCCCATCTATTTGACAGCGCGGGCGTCGAGCGGTCGACGTCCGCGTGCATTTTTTGACCCTTTCATTCTCGCCAGGCGGCTGCATGACTTTTGATCGCGAAATTTTGGATTCCCATGACCCATTGGTGTTGACCCAAGCGTTGGTGCGCTGTGCGTCGGTGACGCCTGATCCGGGCCCGGCGTTGGATTTAATCCAGGCTTGGTGCGAAGCGCGGGGCTTTGCCTGCACGCGGATCCCGGGCCAAGGCCCGAGTTACGCGGTTGATAATCTTTATTGCCGCTGGGGCCAGAGCGCGCCCATGTTTGCTTTTGCTGGTCATACCGATGTCGTGCCGGTTGGCGATGAAGCAGCTTGGAGCCAGCCGCCATTTGCGGCCAACCTGGTTGACGGCACGTTGGTCGGGCGCGGAGCGGTAGACATGAAATCGGGCGTGGCTTGCTTCATGGCCGCCGTTGGGCGTCTTTTGGCAGACGGCGCACCGCAGGGCTCAATCGCTTTTTTGATTACCGGCGACGAAGAGGGTGAGGCCCTTGCGGGCACAACCGCCATTTTGGATTGGATGCGCGCCCAGGGTGAAAAGGCCGATCACTGCTTGGTGGCTGAACCGTCTTGTGTTGAGACCTTGGGCGATACAATCAAGATTGGCCGCCGCGGATCGGCAACCGGGCGCCTGACCGTGCGCGGTGTGCAGGGCCATGCGGCCTATCCCGATATGGCCCGCAATCCGCTGCACCCTTTGCTGCGCATGGGGGTCGCGCTGAGCGATACGCCCTTTGACCAAGGCAATCAGCATTTTCAAGCTACCAGCTTGCAAGTGGTCAGCATTGATGTCGGCAATTCTGCCAACAATGTGATCCCAGCCGACGGCCGCCTGGTTTTCAACGTGCGCTACAATGATACCTGGACGGCAGCCAGCTTGGAGGCCGAAGTTCGCCGCCGCCTGTCGGCCATCTATGACGACTACAGCTTGGAGTTCCGCTCCTCGGGCGATGCCTTTGTCTTTGCCCCGGACGATCTGGGGGCGGCCATCGCTGATGCGGTCGAGGCTGTAACCGGACGTAAGCCCGCCTATATGACCAATGGCGGCACCTCTGACGCGCGCTTTATCAAAGATATGTGCCCGGTGGCAGAGTTTGGCGCGGTGGGCAGCTCGATGCACAAGGTGGATGAGTTTGTCACTATCGAAGAGCTTGAACCCTTGACCGAGGTCTATCGCCGTTTGTTGGTCCGTTATTTTGAAGCGAGGTCTTAGAATGATTAGTAGCGCCGAGTGGCGGTCGAGCTTTATGGGCTGCTTGCGCTTGGCGCGCTTCAACGCCGAGGGGTTGCGCTTCCTTGATTTGAGCCCCGCTGGTGCCTTGCGTTCATTCTGGTTGGTGGCCTATCTGTTGCCCGTCGTGGTGTTCTTTGATTGGCAGGCCCTGATGCAGGGCCTCACCATGGCCCAAGCGGGGGATAGCGACGGCCAGTTGTTCTTGGTCGGCTGGCTGGTGACCTATTTGTTCGGATGGGCGGTCTTTGTCTGGTTCGCCATCTTAATGATGCGTCTCACCGCTGCGCCGGTGCTGCGCAAGCGCGCCCTATCCGCCGTCCTTGCCATCAACAACTGGTTTGATGCGCTGCACGTTTTTGTCAGCTTGGTTTTGGTCTTGCTGACCGGCGTCTTAGGCGCCGAGGTCGCGGTCCTGATGCATTTCTGCCTGCTGATCTACCGCTTGCTGGTGCAGGGCTTTGCTTACTACAAGGTGTTTGGCGACAACCCCAAAATCGCCGGGGTTTTGATTATCGGCAATTTCGCGTTGACGCTCTATATGATGCAGCAGAATTTTGAGTTGCTGGATCTTGTTGGCATGACGCCTTAGGACGCTAGATCATGAGCCCGCCAGCAGACGCCCCGGCCACTTTTCCCGCGCAAATTGAGAGCGCACGCTTGCTTTTTCTGCGGCCATATGCGTTTCAAGACTCGGTCCTTGGCGTCAGCCCCTCCCAAGCCCAAAGTACTGTTTTGGACCAATTGCACAGCCTGTTCAGTGCGCCCAAGGTGGCTCGGTTTTGTGGCTTTCGCGCCCACCAGGACCTGCCAACGACGCAGGCGAAATTGCAGAGCATGATCGAGGATTGGCAGGCCGGGCGGGCCTTTTCATACCTGGTCTATCGCCGCGATGATCCAACCCAGCTCATCGGTAATCAACATATCAAACCGCAAGGCAGTCGGCTGAACCTTGGTTGTGCCTTCGCTCCGGCGCACTGGCGTCAAGGCTACGCGCTTGAAGCGACGCGCTTTTGGTGCGATTGGGGGCTAAAGCAGGCGGGCATCTGGCGCGTTGAAGCTTTCTGCGATGCGGATCACCCGGCCTCGCGGGGCGTTATGGAGCAAGCAGGCATGCAGTTTGAGGGGCGCTTGCGCCGCTTTTTTCATCAACCCGAGCTGGACGAAGCCCCGCACGATGTGTTGATGTATGCGCGCGTGCGCGATGACCAGCGCAGCGAACCCGGCAACCAATAGCGAGTAGGCCTAGTATGCTCATTACGCCCGGAACTTGGGTGCGCCATCCAGATCAACCCGATTGGGGCTTGGGGCAGGTGCAAACGGTCGTCGGTTATCGCATCACGGTGAATTTTGAGCACGCAGGCAAGGTGGTCATCAACAGCCAGGTCATTGACCTAGAATTGGCGGGCTAGGTTCATGACGCTGAATTTGGGTAACATCAAGCATGCGGCCTCCATGAAGGGCACGGCTTTGCTCGTTCGCAAACCAGCGATCATTGTTTTGCGCTCATTGGTTGCTGCTCTGGTCCTGTCCTTGCTCGGCGCTTTGGCGCTGGATGCAGTTTCAACGCCAGCCCAAAGCCAGCCGCGTATGCGTTATCATGATGCAATAAGGGCGCAGCGGCTTGTCTTGGCACCGGTCAACTCACCACCGCCAGCACCCAGTCGCGCGCGTTGGTCTCAAGGCGGGACGCGCTTTGTGCTGAAGGCGAACGGCCTACCAAGCCATGCTATTGGTGCTTTTCCCAATCGTGGGAATCCTAATGCGGTTCGTGCGCAAGATCTACAGCTCCAGATCCCCGCACGGCCCAGAATGACCGGCTCGGCGACACCGCTACGGTTGGGTTTTCGATTTGGGGTCAGCCTTGAAGGCGTGGTGTTTGATCCCATGGCGGCTGAGTTTTGGCATGGCAACCCGCGTTCCGGCTGGCAGTACAATGCCTTGGGTGGTGCGATTCGCTTAGGTCTGGATGCCAACTACGCGCATGTGCAGCCCAACGGAGCCTATCACTATCACGGGCTGCCCTCGGGTTTGCTGCAAGGCTTGAGCTGGTCGCCTCAGGCCCATTCTCCTTTGGTCGGCTACGCCGCCGACGGCTTTCCCATCTATGCACTCACGGGTGTTCAGGAGGGCCAAGTTGTGCGTATGACGAGCTCTTATCGCCTCAAGGTCGGGCAGCGGCCTGGTGGGAGCCAGCCGTCGGGCGCCTACGACGGGGCATTCTTGCAGGATTATCAATACCAAGCTGGCTTAGGTACCTTGGACGCCTGCAATGGAGCCTTTACTGTGTCCAAGGAATTCCCTCAAGGCAGCTACGCCTACTTCTTGACCGAGGCTTTTCCCGTCATTCCCCTGTGCTTTGCAGGTACGCCCGATAACAGTTTTGCCTTGCCGCGGCCGGGGCGGGGTCTAGGGGGTCCTAATCGGGGCGGGCCGAATCTGGGTGGCCCATCAGGTCGCTCTGGCCTAGGCAGACCTCCGCTGCCTCCACCTGGCTTGGGTGGCTAGGCCAACAAAGGTGCTGGCAGGCCCGGCATGTCGCTGCTGTTGCATTAGCCTTAGCTTTTCCGATAGCTGGACCTGGGCTATGACTTAGGTTAGGCGTCAATAGAGCGCAGGGGTCTGCGGCCTCACGGTGGGGCGGCGGCCCTTGGCGTTCGATCCACGCGACCATCAGCACTGCCCCTGTCATCTCTCGGGGTCAGCTGCCCGACCGGAGGCCCTCGCATGCCAGAAACCAACGACGCCACCAAGTTTGACGGCAACCCTCAGCGTTTGCATCCGGGCGCGGGGCGTCGCAAGGCGGCGCCAACGCCTAAAGGCCGTGTCGTTGATGAAGCCGCCGTCACCCGCGTTCAGATGTTGATCGGTCAGGGGCCCTATCATCGTGACGAGCTGATTGAATACCTGCACGCTCTGCAAGACGCCGAGCGTTGTCTGCTTGCCGAGCACTTGGCGGCCTTGGCGGACCTAATGCGCCTGCCCATGGCCGAAGTCTTTGAGGTGGCCACCTTCTATGCCCACTTTGACGTGGTATTCAGCCCAGACCAGGTGCCCCCTAAACTCACTATTCGTGTCTGTGATAGCCTGACCTGCATGCAGCACGGCGCAGAAGATCTGGCGGCTCGCTTGACCCAGCACTATGGTGAGTCAGTACGGGTGCAAAAGCTGCCTTGCATGGGCCGTTGCCACGCGGCCCCGATTGTCGAAGTGGGGCACAACCACTTGTGGAACGCCAGCTTTGACGGCGTGGTGTCAGCGGTCGAGCGCGACGATACCCACGTCTTTATGCCGGGCTACCAGTCCAAGGCCGACTATGAGGCCGAGGGCGGCTATGGCCTGCTGCGCGGTTGTTTGGATGGCAGCCGGACAGCGGATGCTGTGATTGGCGATCTGAAACATGCTGGGTTGCGCGGCCTGGGCGGCGCGGGTTTCCCCACCGGCATGAAGTGGGAGTTCTTGCGCAAAGAAGCGGGGCCCCGCCTGATGGCGGTCAACGGCGATGAGGGCGAACCGGGCACCTTTAAGGACCGCCACTACCTGGAGACCCGCCCGCACCAGTTTCTGGAAGGCATGTTGATTGCCGCTTGGGCCGCAGAGGCGCAAGCGGTCTATATCTATATTCGCGATGAATACCCGGCGGTGCGCGAAATCCTCAAGCGGGAAATCGAAGCGCTGAAGGGCTCGGGTCTGGCGGATCACAGCCAAATCGTGCTGCGACGCGGGGCGGGGGCCTACATCTGCGGCGAAGAAAGCGCCATGCTGGAAAGCTTGGAGGGCAAGCGCGGACTGCCGAGGCAAAAGCCGCCTTTCCCAACCCAGGTTGGCCTGTTTGGTCGTCCGACCTTGATCCACAATATTGAGACTTGCTTTTGGGTGCCGTCGATCTTGTCCAAAGGCCCGGACTGGTTTGTTTCAGCGGGTAAGAACGGTCGCCAAGGTTGGCGCTCCTATTCGGTTTCAGGCCACGTCAAAAATCCGCATGTGGTGCTGGCCCCTGCGGGTTCCACGATCCGCGATCTGATCGAGGCCTGCGGCGGCATGAAGGACGGGCACAGCTTCAAAGCCTACCTGCCGGGCGGGGCATCGGGCGGTATTCTGCCCGCTGCTAAAGACGATATCCCGCTGGATTTTGGCACCTTGGAAGAGCATGGCTGTTTCATCGGCTCTGCGGCGGTCGTGGTCTTGTCCGATCAAGACAAGATGCGCGATGTGGCTTTGAACCTCATGCAATTTTTCAAGTTCGAATCCTGCGGCCAGTGTACACCCTGTCGTACAGGCACAGAAAAGGCCGTCGCCTTGATGGAGCGCGATGGCTGGGATTTGGATTTGTTGGCTGACCTGTCGAAAGTCATGCGCGACGCTTCGATCTGCGGGCTGGGACAAGCCGCCTGCAATCCGCTTGATACGGTCATCAAGCATTTTGGCGGCGAGCTTTAGGGCAAACCGCAAGAAAGGTGCAGCCTTTCGCGCGCCCCGCCTGTGGTGATCTGCCCGTGGTGATCCGCCTGCGGCGATCCGTTTGTGGCGATCCGCTGGCGCCCTTATTCCAAAGCCGCGCCGCTCCATACCGTGCGCCGCTGTGATCCGACTTGTTTTTCAACGCCGTATCGACAGAGTTAGCGGTCACTGCGGTGCGGCTTCCGTATTAGAGCAAGCCGCGAGTGAGTGGCAACACAAACGAGCATGGACTTGCGTTAGAAATCAGTCAGCTAGAGCGGAAGGGCTGTTGCAACGACAGGGCCCGACGCTCTAGGCGGCGGGCGCTTTGCGGCGCGTGGTGTTGACCAACAAGACCCCGCCCAGGATCAAGACCGTTGCCGCGATCATCCAAGGGGTCAGGGTCTCGCCAAAAAACACCCAACCCCAAGCCAAGCCGGTCAGCGTGACGACGTTGCCGACCTGGCTGGTGAAAACCGCGCCGCGCCAGGAAATCAGCGTAAACAGCATGGCAAAATTGGCCGCAGAGATCAGCATCATGGCGATCATGGCCATGTCCCCGCGGGTGGCATAGTTGGGCAGGTAACGCCCGCCCTCCATCCAATACAGCGGCAGGCAGAAGGCCGCTGCGCACAGCATCGACAGAGCCGTGTACTGCAAGGGATCAGCGCCTTCGGGCATGAGCCTCTCCAGCGTGTAGTTGCCGCCGGAATATGCCAAGGGCGGCGCCAGGCACAGCAGCAGCCAAGGCACCATATCGCGCGACGGCAGCGCCGAATCGGGCAGCACCAAACACAGGACACCCGTAAACCCGACCATCAGACCGGCAATGCGTTGCGCGCTGAATGTCTCTGATCGAAACGACAGGGCCAGCAAGTAAGCAAAAAACGGCGAGGTCGAGAGCACCACCGATGATAGGCCCGCTGGCAGGTGCTTGAGCGCGGTGATGAACAGCACATTCGGGATCACGAAAGTCACTAGGCCCAGTAGCGGGCAGAGCCAAAAAAACCGCGTTGGGATGGGATAGAGCTTGCGCCGCGCTTGCAGCACGAGCGCGATAATCAGGCCGGTGGCCAGCGCTTGATAGAAAACAAAGGTTCCGGGCCCAACGGCCTCGGTCGCTAGTTTGGACAGGCTGAAGGTCATGCCAAAGCCAGTGCCAAGCGTCAGCAGCATGACCACCGAGGCTAGGTAGAACGTGGGGCTGCCTCGTGTGAGCAACGACATAAGAATTCCTTTTGGAGGCAGGCCAAAATAATGGCAGGCCAAAATAGCGACAGGCCAAAATAGCGACAGGCCAAAATAGCGACAGGCCAAAATAGCGACAGGCCAAAATAGCGACAGGCCCGATTGGCTTGTCGGTGCTGGCCTGGCCGCGCGGCGCTCAGAGGGGATGTATCTGCCAGCGCCTTGAGTCCGGGGCGTCCTTCAGCCTTGGCGCAATTCGGCCGTTTGGGCAAGCCCCCACGCGACACCTTTTGCTGTCAGGCTGCGCAGCCCGGTTGGTTCCAGGTTGCCCCCCCATGGTTAACCCTCCTGGATGATCCCGCATTGCCCTCAAGCGGGCTCGGTCGTCTTTCGGCCCATCTCGGGCGTTGGGATGGTCGGTTGGCGGCTATCCTGACCGTCTAGAGCGCGGTTCGTTGTCTTATCGTCACAGAGCGCGCTCACTCTATTAGAGAGTGCCGCAAATACACCTTGCGGAGATTTGGCACAATCGACGGCGATTGCTCGGGCTTTGATCTACCCGCGTGGGGCGGCGTCTAGCTGCTGCAAGGACCAGAGCACCCGCCGTTCTGCGGGCGGTCGCGGCGCGCTAGGTCTGGGACGATACTCAGGCAAGCGCGCCACAATTTGCCGACAGCGCGCGCTGGACTCACCTTGCAGGTAAACGCTGTCCTCTATCTCCAAGTGGGCGCCTTCGATATCAAAGCGCCAGGGCCGCCCTTTTGGCAGGTACAAGACCACCTGTTGGCGGCTACCCTGCAAGGCGACGTTGACCTGCGGGTGCAAATGAAAGCGCAACACCGCGGGCAGCTCGCTGGGGCCTGAGACCAGATCTTCGCCCTGCAAATAGTCCCCATCACGGGCCAGCTTTAGGCTGCGGTAGTGCTTGGCGCCGCCGAACAGGCGATAGCCATCGTGATGCAGATCCATACCCAAATAGTCGTCGGTCTCATAAGGCTTGCAATAGACCGTCTGCGGCCGTCGTCCCATGCCTGCACCTGCTACCAACTCTGACGAATTGGTGTCGTTTAGCACCAGCGTTGAATGCGCCGCTGTGGCCCGCTGCACATCACCCCAAACCGAGCGCCGCTCGTGCGTGCCCATGTTGGTAATGAGTTTTTGCGTGCCCACCGTCATTTCGAACGACAAAGTGCCCGCAAAGGCTTGCTGATCGAAGCCAGGATAGGGCTGGGCGCCGCCGTCGATCAGCAGCGTGGCGCGCCGAGCGGTCAAGCGATACATGCCCGACGCAAAGGCCGCCCGCAGGGGCGCGACTTGGTGCAGGCACCGTTCCATGAAGCTTGCCATGGCCTCGGGCGGCAGATCAAAACTCTGGTGGTGATGCGCCACCGATCCGTCATTGTGGACCAGCATGCGCATCATGGGCGCCATCCGCTGGGCCGTGGTCGCCAAGTAGCTCGGCGCTTGCAGGCGCATGGTGCGGTGGAAATCAAGCAAATCATGCAGATCGGTCAGCAGCGCGGCTTGCAAGGCCGGCGATCGGTATTGCGTGCCGCCGTCAGGCCGAATCAGTCGATCCAGGCTTTCTTCAAGCTTACCCAACATGTCGGAGGCGAGGGTCGTACCATCGGGCAAACACTGCCCGCAGAATATCAGCGCCTTTTCGATCTGCGCGCGCGCATAGCTCAGCTCATAGTCTTGATAGCTCAACAGCAAGTGGTTGGCTTGGATCGCGATTTCTTGGGTCAGGCGGCGCACAAAGGCCGCATTGGCGCCGTGGGTGATGAATTCAAAATGCCCCAACCAAGCAAGCAGGCGCTGGGCCGTGACCTCACCGTCCCAAGACAAAGGATGCCAGCGCTTGTTGTGATTGAGCCAGGAGCCAACCATGTGACGCGCCGCTTTGGCGCTGTCTGGATGGCCTGTCGCCCGCAAGTCGGCCAGCCAGGCAAAGGCATGCATATCGCGCAGCCAGACCTCGGGCGCATCGTTTGGATACCAGTTTTCTTCGACCAGATCGACCCGCTCGCCGGACAGCACGAAGCGGCCGTCCATAATCATTTCACCCTTGATCTGATTGCCCGGCACGAAGATGGCCCCAAAGCGGCGCAGACTAAGCGGCTTAGAGCTGGACAAATGCCAGCGATACCAGGGGGTGGTTCGATACAACCGTCGCCAGGACCGCTTGACCAAGCCAAACGGTCGGCGCCCCTGGTCGCTGGGTAGGCCGTTCAAGTCTGGCGCTGCCTGCCTGTGCGCGTCCGGCTGTTGGACAGCGGGGGCCTTAGAACTAGGGACCTGAGAACTAGAGGCCTGAGAACTAGAGGCCTGAGAACTAGAGGCTTGAAAACTAGGGGTTTGGTGGTTTTGATTTTGGACGTTTGGCACCTGCTGGCGCGGCTGGGCCACCGACCGCCCATTGGTTGCATCACCAGGTTGGCCAACATCAGGCTGCGGTCCAGGGTGCGGGACCTCAGCGCTGGCTTTTTGGAATATCAACTGGCTCGACACGGCGATCGCAAAAAATCTTGGCCACACATGAGAGGCACGGCCGCCCGACATCATGACCGGACAAACCGAGCCCTTGGGCAAAACAAAAAAAGGAGGGACTGCCAAAGGCAGCCCCGAGTCCAATATGTTCGGGATCAAACGAACCCTGAAATGCTGGGTTAGTTTGAGCCCAAGCGCAAGCGACCTGCGCGCGGCGTTGACGCCACTGCAGCCTTGGGTTTGTCCTTTTCGCGGCGTTGCAAGCGAGCGGCGAAAAATCCGTCCATTCCCCCCTGCTCTGCCCAATCTTGCGGTGCGGAGCGAAAGAAACCCTCGGTTGTTAACAGCGGGCTTAGCCAATCAGGCGTTGAAGGAAGCCTGCTTGTTTCCAACGGCAAGGCGGACAGCGCAGCCATAACTTGTTCAATGCCTTCTTCTGGTTCCAAGGAACAAACCGCATAGACCAGAATGCCATTTGGCTTGAGCAGGCGGGCCGCGCGGCCCAACAGTTTTGCTTGCAAACGTCGGTTGGTGAGCAAGGACTCCTCGCGGCGCTGCCACATAAGCTCAGGGTGACGGCGCAGCGTGCCCGTTGCCGAACAAGGCGCGTCCAGCAAAATAGCATCAAAGAGTTCGTCGCTGCTGTAGGTCAGAGCGTCTTGGGTCACCACCTCGGCCTTCAATTGGCAGCGCTCAAGGTTTTCGTGCAGGCGCTTGAGGCGATTTTCCGAAATGTCAACCGCCGTGACATGGGCGCCGCGCGCCGCCAGTTGCAGGGTCTTGCCACCGGGCGCGGCACAAAGATCCAGGACACGCTTGCCAGCCACATCACCCAGCATGAGCACCGGGACTTGTGCAGCGGCATCTTGGACCCACCAGTCGCCGGTTTCATATCCAGGAAGTTGGGCGATGCTGCCCTGGGCGGGCGCCAGGCGCAGCGCACCGTTGGCCAGAAGGCTGCCTTTGATGACGCTTGGAGCCTCGTGCTCTTGGCGCGGCCGCTCGCCGTCCGGACCCTCGGATACGACTTCGCCATCTTGAGCTGACAAGCTGGCCTTGCTCACTTTTTCTTCAGGCGCCTGTTCGGCGACACGCTCCTGCTCGCCGGGGGTTTGGTCAGCGGTCTCTTGGTCAACGGGTGCCCGGGCGCTCGCTTTCGGTTCTTTTGGCTCCTGCTCGATCAGGACATCGGGTGCTTCAATCGGCAGGTCAGAACCGGGCTTGATGGCCAGGTCGGTCGCTGGAGCCTCGGTCAGAGCGGCAGCCAAATCGGACAACCAGGCATCGCCATAGACCGCGTGCCAGCGCTTGGCGATCCAGCGCGGAAGGTTGTAGCGCAGGTGGGGGAGCTCGTCTTTTTCACGGTCGCAGACCTTGCGCAGCACGGCGTTCGTCAGGCCTTGATAGCCGCGCATGGTCTCATCAGAGCGTGCCAGCGACACCGCCTCGCTAACCAGGGCGTGGCTGGGCGTGCGCATGAAGTGGTGTTCAGCAATGCCCATCATGAGCAGGACTTTGACGTTGAAGTTTTTGGGCGGCAGGGGGTCCGCCAAGTAGTCGCGCAAGATATTTTGAATCTGCCCGAGGCGCCTTAGGGTGGTCGTCACCAACTGGCGTACAAACCGGCGGTCTCGGTCCTCGAGCTGCGCAAAGGCTCTGCTGCGCTCTATGGCTTCGTCCAAGGTGACGTTTTCTTTCAAGACGTGATGCAACAGCGCGTGGCTAACGAAACGAGCGCCAGAACGGGGTCGATCTTGGCGGGGCCGATCTTGGCGGGGCCTGTCATCGCGCGGTCTGTCTGAACGTGGCCTGTCTGAACGTGGCCTGTCTGAACGTGGCCTGTCATCGCGCGGCCTGTCTGAACGCGGCCGGTCTGAGCGTGGCCGGTCGGTCCTGGGCCTGTCGTCGCGCGGCCGATCTGAACGCGGCCGATCTGAACGCGGACGATCATCGCGGGATCTGTCAGCACTAGGCCTAGCGCCCGGCTTACCACCAAATCTCGCGCCCGGCTTACCGCCGAACTTACCGCCAGGTTTTCCACCAGGTTTCCCACCAGGCTTGCCAGAGGCACCGGGCCCACGCCCTTTGGGCTCTCCCCTTTTGGACTCCCCCCTTTTGGCCTCCCCCCTTTTGGCCTCGTCACGATCGGCGTTGCGAGTTGGACGCGAACCAGTCTTGGAGCGCGGGCGATCAGAAGGAGGTCCAGAAGGGCGCAAAGCGTGACTTTCTTAAGCAGGGGCAAATGTGCGGGGCATGCCTAGTCTTTATACGAGCGGCCGCCAGAAGGAAAGCGCGAGCGTCGCCCGCTCTTGCTGCCGTGCAGGCTCTCACCCTGGAGCACCTCAGCCGGGCCAGTGGCGGGTCCCAAGGTAGATTGGGCCAAGCGCTCCAACGCGGCGATGCGATTGGCGGTCTTGGGGTGCGTGGCAAAAAGATTATCAATGCCGCCCGCCGTCAGCGGGTTAATGATGAACATGTGCGCCGAAGCCGGGTTGCGTTCGGCCGCCTCGTTGCGATAGCCGCTAGCAAGCGCCTCAATTTTGCGCAGGGCCGAGGCCAGCCACAAGGGATGACGGCAGATTTCCGCGCCCAGCGCATCGGCGCTGTATTCGCGCGTCCGGCTGATCGCCATCTGCACCAAACTGGCCGCTAAAGGCGCCAAAATCATCGCGGCAATCACCGCTATGATGCCCAGCCCGGAGCGGTCCCGGTCGCTCGACCCCCGAAACATGAGGCCAAACTGGGCAAACTGGGCCAGCATGGCCAAAGCACCCGCCAGGGTCGCCGCAATCGTCATCGTGAGCGTATCGCGGTTTTTGATGTGCGCCAGCTCGTGCGCAATGACGCCCGCCAGCTCCTGTTCACTCAAGGCTTGCATGATGCCGGTGGTCACCGCAACCGCCGCGTTGTTGGGGTCACGCCCCGTTGCGAAAGCATTGGGCTGTGGTTGATCGATGACGTAAAGGGCGGGCATGGGCAGATCTGCGTTGCGCGCCAATTTCTGGGTCATGTCGTACAAGCCGGGGTGCGAGCGCTGATTGACCAGCCGAGCATTGTGCATGCGCAAGACCAGCTTGTCAGATTGCCAATACGCAAAAGCGTTGGTCGCCAGGGCAAAGACCAGCGCGATCAGCAGCCCGCCAACGCCGCCCAACAAATAGCCCAACCCCATGAACAAAGCCGTCATGGAGGCGAGCAACAAACTGGTTTTAAAGAAATTCATGCAAGGCAAATCCTTTTCCGTCAGGCCAGACCCTCAAGAGATAAGCAAACGCGGGGCCGCTCTCAAGATGTGCTGCGCGCGGGTCTTGTCGTAAAGCGCAAGCCGGACTAGATTGCGTGCATGAGCGATCCATTTTCAGCCTTCAAGTCTCACACTGTGCAAGCCCCGGCGCCACAGTTAGCGCCGCTGCGCCGCAAAGGCAGCCGCGCCATCCAGCCCGACGAGTTGGACAACGCTTTGAGCCAAGTCCTGGCGGACGGGAGCCAGCCGCAACCAGACGACACGGACCATGCACGAGACGTCGATAAACCGCGTGAGATCGGTGGGCCAAGCGGGCCAGAACCGACCCGATATGGTGATTGGGAAGTTGGCGGCATCGCCTCAGATTTTTAGGACACACCGCCGGGCGGCTGGGCCTGCGCAAAGCGGAACTACCCAAAGCTAGCCAACCAGCGGAGCTGGTCGCCTAATCCGGTCGCTAAAACTGGCTTCTAAAACTGAGTGCGAATGCCAAAGGCCATCGATGCTTCGTGAATCGGCTCAACGTAGACCAGATTTTCGCCCATGTATCGGTATTGCAGTCCAAAGCGCAGGCTGGAGGTGTCGGTCAGGTCATAGGCCAGACCAGCCCCCAACACCACCGCTGGCTCCAGGTCTATCTTGACCGCGGTGTAGGTATTGGCGCCGGCCGGAGCAAAGGTGTCGGTGATGTACTGAGGAATATCGGTTGTGCGCGACCCAGCCTCGCGCTTGTACTTGATGCCGTTGACGTGCAGTCCAAACCCTGCGCCCACCTCAAGAAAGGCTGCCAGATCCCGATCTAGGTCGCGCTCACATTCGCCCATGGCCACGAAACTTGCGATCGACAAGTCAACTTCCAGCTCGTGATTGGCCTCGAATTCCACGTCATGATCGGAGCGGAAATCGAAATCAGCGCGCCCCTTGAGCCCACAGCGCAAGGGCGAAACGCCATCGTTGCCGGTGAAAAAGCGTCCGGCTTCCAAATAGTGACCGACCGAGCCATCCCAGGAAAAATCACCGCTGGCAAATCCATCCAAGTGCGAAACCGCGGTGTGCTGGTTGTCGTGGTACAGGTAACGGAAGGGGAATTGCAGGCCCGCGCTGATAAACGAAGAGCGCAGCGGCGCGGCGGCAATCTGGGCCGAAGCCCCACGCGGTATGAAGGTGACCAGTAATAGGACCGACAGCAGCACAGCCAACAGCAGGACTTGAGGCAAATTTTTGCGAAGGCTTTGGCCCTTCTGAGCGGGTGTATCGTCCCGCCCTTCGGACGCGTCATGCGAGCCTGAATTCCATACTTGGCCAAAGTCTAACAAACGGTGGCGCCACATAAGGCCAGCCTTCCAATCACTAAATCTATCGAGACCTGTCGCGAAATAAGATGGACAGGCCGCAGAACCCTAAAAGCAAACTAGGCAGGTTTTAGGGTGGCAATGGGGAGGCAATCAGACAATTGCGAAGCTTTTGGCAGCGTCGACTCCGCGAAGGCAGGCGAGCGAGCGCGGCAATCTCGACCTGGTCAACCGCCAAAACGCGATGAAATCACCGATAATTTCCGTAAAAATACCGCAAAACGTCGAAATTCGTGCTGGCAGGACAGTTCGTTCAGAAATTGTTCATCTAAGGATTCCACACTGTTTGCAATTCCTGCTTTCCCACTTCTGGGGGCCGCGTTTTGGGCTCTTGGCGACAGGGACGAAGCCGGTGATGGCACTAGCTTCTAGGTTGGCCTCTGCCTTGGCTTCCAGCAAGACAAGAGCGCAAAGGGCGGAGCAGGTTCGCGGGCATAATCCCTATGCCAGTCCTTTTAACAGGGAGTATTGGTCTTATGAAAAAGACACTTCTATCCGTTCTCGTTGGGGCGCTGGCCCTGCTGACCACCGCGACGGCGGCCAGCGCAGCCTACACCACCGCCTCGGTCAATATGCGATCTGGCCCCAGCACCAGCTATTCGGTCATTCGCGTCTTGTCCCGCGGCACTTGGGTTGACACGCTTTGGTGCGACAGCGGCTGGTGTAAAGTAATTGCCAAGGGCCGTGAAGGCTTCGTATCCGCCCGCTATATCTCCAGCACTAAGCCGGTTTATAAGCCGAAGAAGAAGCACTCGAACTATCACAAGCACGGGCGCTATGGTCACAGTCACAGGTATGGCTGGAAGCCCCACTCTCATGGCGGCCCATACGGTTGGTACCCGAACTATTACTACTATGGTAAGAAGCCGGGTCTGTATTTCCACTTCCGTTTCTAGGGCGATCGCCAAGCGATTGCAGTCAACTGCGACGCTAGATCTGCGGTCAAATCAATGGAGCGTGTTGGAGGTAAGACGACATAGCCAGCACGCTCTATGACCGCCGGGAATTTTGTAGTCCCTAGAGTGCAGTCCCTAAAACGCCGCTCAACGCAACAAGCCGGTGCCGTTCAAACGGTGCCGGCTTTGTCGTTTTGCGCCCCTAGATTGCTTGCTGCGCTAGCACTCCACGGTCGCGACAGAGACCGCAGCGACGCGCCCGTCAAAGCGCTTGGCCAAGCCAGCGAGCGCGGTCTCTTTGTAGTGCGATGACATGTCTTTGCCCGTCTCGTACATGGTCTCGATCACTTCATCCAAGGTGACGATGTGCTCGCCGTCCGACGACAGGGCCAGGCGCGCGGCATTAATGGCCTTAATCGCCCCCATGGTATTGCGTTCGATGCAGGGCACTTGCACCAGTCCCCCAATGGGATCACAGGTCAGGCCCAAGTTGTGCTCCATCCCGATTTCTGCAGCATTTTCAATTTGTTGATTGCTGCCGCCCAAGACCGCGGTCAGCCCCGCAGCTGCCATGGAGCAGGCCACACCGACCTCGCCCTGACAGCCGACCTCGGCCGCCGATATCGACGCATTGGTCTTATAGAGCATGCCGATGGCAGCGCAGGTCGCCAAGAAGGTGCGAACGCCCTGTTGCGTGGCACCCGGCACGATATGGCGATAGTAGGACAGGACCGCGGGAATCACGCCCGCCGCGCCATTGGTAGGGGCCGTCACCACGCGACCGCCCGCCGCGTTCTCCTCGTTGACCGCCAAGGCATAGAGGTTGACCCAGTCCATAACCACCAGCGGATCGGGGTTCATGCCGCGCGATTTGGCCATCAGCTTTGCGTGCAGCTCGGGCGCGCGGCGTTTCACGTTGAGGCCCCCAGGCAAAATGCCTTCCATACGCATGCCGCGCTCGACGCAGGCTTCCATGGTCTCAGCAATCCGATCCAGCCCAGCATGGACCTCGGCTTCATCGCTGCGCGCGAATTCGTTGGCCAGCGCGATCTCGGCGATGCTCAGGCCAGCCGCCTCACCCTGCTCCAACAGCTCGGCAGCACTGGCGAAGGGGTGGGGCACCGGCAGATTGTGGCCGCCTGTGACCGGGGCCTCGCTGCCATTCAGTTCCTCGCGGGTTGCGATGAAACCGCCGCCGGTGGAAAAATAGGTCTGCTCAAACAGGGTCTCGTCGTTCTCGTCTTCAACGCGAAAGACCAGGCCGTTGGGATGCTCAGGCAAAGAGGCACCGAATTCCCAAACCAAGTGAATATTATTGGCAAAGGGCAGGCTGACCTCGCCGCCCAGCATCAAGAGCTCGGTTCGTTGCACACGTTGGAACATGTGATCGGCTTCGTCCGCGTCGATGGTATCCGGGGTCTGGCCCATCAAGCCCAAAATGACCGCCTTGTCGGTCGCATGCCCCGCCCCGGTCAGCGCCAAGGACCCATAGAGCCAGGCGCGAACCGTTTTGACCTCGTGCAGCAGCCCGCGGGCCCGCACCTGCTCGACAAAGCGATAGCCTGCCCACATGGGCCCGACGGTGTGCGACGACGACGGCCCGATGCCAATTTTAAACAGATCGAAAATGGAAAGACTCATAGCGCGGCTCCCCCGAAAGCCAAAAGCGGACCACAAGCCAGTCAGGCCTGCAAGTATCCAAGCTGCAAGCTAGCAAGTTGGGCAGGGCAAAATTGCGTCAAAGGAGCCGTGCTAGGCCTAAGAGCGACAAGGCCAACAGCAGAAATAAGCAAAATCGGCGATAGAAGGGCTGCAACGAGGGTTGGAACAAGGCCGCCCCGCCCAAAACGCCCGCAACCGTGATGGGTGCCAGCACTCCAGCGCGGTAGAAGACCAAGCTGTCCAGCCACCCGCCATAGAGCAAAAAGATCCAGCCGCTGAACATGGACAAGAAAAGATACAGCACCAGTGTCGCGCGCATCACCCGAGGCTCGCGGTCACTGGTCAAGGTGTAGAGCGCCACGACCAGCCCGCCTACACCGGCCAAGCCGCTGGCGATGCCCGCGCCCATGCCGGCCCCTGCGCGCACGCCCAGCCCGTCAACCTTGGGCGGCCGGATCTTTGCCAATTGCAACAGCGTCAGCCCTACGATCACGCTCAGGGCCGTCAGCCTGGAAGCATCCGCAGACAAAGCGTTGGTCAGGGCAATGCCGATTGGCCAGCCCAGCCAGTTACCAAGCAGCAAGATGCCCGCAACCTTGCGGTCGGCATCGCGCCATCCGCCGCGCACCATCAAGACGGAAGCGGTCATCTCAAGGAAAAAAGCAACCGCGATCAGCTCCTTAGGCGACAAGATCAGCGCTAGGGAGGCGACGATCAAAGCGGTCATGCCAAAGCCAGCGAAGCCGCGCACAAGGCCTGCTACGAAGATCGCCGCCGCGACGATCGCAAGATCGATCGGGCTGAGCTGGAGGGTCTCGGCGAGACCAAAATACCAAGCCATGCCCTACATAATCTGCGTCAAAAGAGCGACCACGGTCGCAATCGACAGCAAGGTGCTGACCAAAATGATAGCCGACACGCGCTGTACCGCTTGGCCCGCCTGTTCTGCTAACACAAACACATTGCCCGCTGTCGGCAAGGCCGTTAGCACCAGGCCGGTTGTCAGCCACAAGGGCTCCAGTTTAAGCGCCAGGCCAAAGACCAAGAACAGCGCGGGCAGGGCAAAGAGTTTCAACGCAATCGGAGCGGCGATTTCGGCCCGCTCGCCTTTCAGGGGACGCACCGCCAAGGAAGCGCCAATAGCAAACAACGCCGAAGGCCCGGCAGCGCCGGACAAAAAGTTCACCGAATTTTGCAACACCTTGGGTATGCCAATGCCGGTTGCAGACAAGACCACTCCCAATATCAGCGTCAAAATGAAGGGATGGAACAACAGCTTGCCACCCAAGTTGCTCAGCAGCGGCAGCACGGCCATTTGACCGCGCTTGGCGTCATATTCAACCAACAGCACGGTGATGCCGGTCACCACCGCCATATCGGCGGCGGTTGCCAGCAGCGCGGGAATCGCCGCTTCGGGTCCAAACAGGCTGGCCGACAAGGGAATGCCCATATAGCCGACATTGCCCCAAGACGCGCCCAGCCCCATCAAAGCAGCCTCTGCCAAACGGGTTTTGAAGATCAACAAGCTAATCGCCATGGCGACCGCATAGATCACCAGCTCGGCGACCAAATAGCTGGCCAGAAACGCGCCGTTCACCAGCGCTGTAATCTGAGAGTTGGCGATGACGCTGATAATCAGGCAGGGCATGGCAAACTTGATGACAAAAGCGCTCATGCCCGCCACGCCGGCTTCGTTGATCCAGCCCAGACGTCCGGCAAAATAGCCCAAAGCGATCAGGCCAAAAAAGGGCAACAAGATTGGGAACAGCGTCATGGCAAGAAGCTCTTAGAAGCACGATGGTGCAGCGTGGTCGATAAATTGAGGCAGGCGCGGAGCAAGGATCACTGCCGTCTGCCAGCCCGCGGCAAGCGCCAAGCCTTGCTTGTCATACTCTATTGTTGCGTCTTTGCCATTGAATAAAGCGCCGGTCTGGTCCAAATGAAAGGCAGGTCTGACGACGTGTGGCAACAGCGCCTCACCGCCCACCCGCCGTCTTGAAGACATAATGCCCAGAAGCAAACAGGAGACACACCCATGTCCGGTCCATTTTCACTCCCCGCTCTGCCCTACGCAGAAGACGCCCTTGCCCCGGTAATTTCTGCACAGACCGTTGGCCTGCACTACGGCAAGCACCACAAGACCTATTTCGACAAGCTGAACGGCCTGGTTGACGGCACCGACATGGCTGACATGAGCCTGGAAGAAGTGGTGCTGAAGTCCAAGGACGGCGGCGCGCTGCAAGGCGTGTTCAACAACGCTGGCCAGGCTTGGAACCACATTTTGTACTGGGAGCAGTTCCACGCACAAGGCGCGCGCACACCTTCAGGCAAGTTGGCCGAGATGGTTGAGCGCGATTTCGGCTCCTTCGATGCTATGAAAGAGCAGTTCGTCAACACCGCCGCCAATGTGTTTGGCTCGGGTTGGGCTTGGTTGGTGCTGGACGGCGGCAAGCTGTCTTTGATGGGCACCTCAAACGCCGACAACCCACTGGCACATGGCAAGACCGCGTTGTGCGGCTTGGATGTCTGGGAACACGCATACTATCTGGACTATCAGAACCTGCGTCCTAAGCACTGCCAAGCTGTGTTGGATGGGCTGGTCAACTGGTCCTACGTCGGCGAGAAGCTGGAAGCAGCGCTTTAAGCGCCCTGCTATGGCCGCGCGTCGTCCTGCAGGCCCGCAGTAGGACCGCAGTAGGCCCGCGCCCAAAGCCGCCAGGCAGCAGACAAGAAAAGCGCTCTTCGGGGCGCTTTTTTTCACCCTCGATTCGCGGATGGGTGCACGTGTTATTAGGGTAATTTGCTTATCCATAAATTTGTGTTGCTAAATTTTTTGGTTAAGGTATGACGGTTCTATCTGTATGATTGTATATGAGGCAAAGAGACCGTTATGCGTGCTAATGCGATACCAACCGGACCTATCACCCTTTTGGTGAGCGTCGGACTAGGCCTCGGGTTGGCGGGATGTGCCAAAAAACCGGAAGCTATCGCTCCGGCCTACGTCTCCCACATGCAATATCAGGCTTTTACTTGCTCGCAGCTCGCGTCTGAGGCCGCTCGGCTTGATGCGGCCTTGGCCCAGGTTAGCGAGGCGCAACGCAACGCCCGCTCTGGCGATGTCGCCGGTGTGATCTTGCTCGGCCTGCCGGTCTCCAGCATGTCCGGTGGCAACGTCGCCGACCAGGTAGCCGCGGTCAAAGGCCAACAAGTGGCGGTGCAACAGTCCATGAACCTCAAGAACTGCGGCGGTTATTCCTATACCTATCAATAGGCCCGCCGCCGCGCAGCAAGCTCACCTGTCCATCTGTAGGGATTAATATGCACTTCTTCTATCTAGACGA
>JAUIHE010000178.1 GCA_030432195.1 Alphaproteobacteria bacterium | reverse complement strand
GCTCAGGGTCCAAAGCGCAGCGTGTGTACTTATAGCGGCCCTTGCGAAGGGCCACCAGCGGCGCATAGGAGGCTTCAGCGGCATACTCCATGGCGACCGCCGCAGTGCGCGTTTCGCCCTTGGCGAGTGGCACAAGGCTTTGGCCTTCGGTCCAAGGCATGACTTCATCCATGCTGACCCCGGCCAAGTCACAATAGGTTGGGGTGAGGTCGATGGTCGAGACGGGTGTCGTGATACACCGAGGCTCCAGGCCGGGCGCGGCGATCATTAGCGGAACGCGCGCGGAGCCTTCATAGAAGCACATCTTGAACCAGAGGCCGCGCTCGCCCAACATGTCGCCATGGTCTGAGACAAACACCACGATCGCTTCCTGGCGGCTAGTCTCTAGTGCGTGCAGGATCTCGCCGATCTTGTCGTCTAGATATGAGATGTTGGCGAAGTAGGCCCTTCGCGAGCGCTTAATATCATCCTCGGTGATGTCAAAGTTGCGCCAATCGTTGGCATCGAATATGCGCTGGGCGTGCGGGTCGTGGTCTTCGTAATCTAGGGCCGGAATTTCGGGCAACAAGTGCTCGCAATCTTCGTACAGATCCCAATATTTGCGGCGCGCGACATAGGGGTCGTGTGGGTGCGTGAAGCTGACCGTCAATGACCAGGGGCGGTCGTCCAGGCCGCGCGACAGGTCATAGATCTTGCGCACCGCGTTGTAGGCGACCTCGTCGTCATACTCCATTTGATTGGAGATTTCCGCGACGCCAGCGCCCGTGACTGAGCCCATGTTGTGATACCACCAATCGATGCGCTCGCCCGGCTTGCGGTAGTCGGGCGTCCAGCCAAAATCGGCCGGATAAATGTCGGTGGTCAAGCGCTCTTCAAAGCCGTGCAGCTGATCGGGCCCAACGAAGTGCATCTTGCCAGACAGGGCGGTTTGATAGCCTGCACGCCGCAGATGGTGCGCATAGGTCGGGATGTCAGAACAAAACTCGGCGGCATTGTCATAGACGCGCGTTTTGGACGGCAGTTGGCCCGACATATAGCTCGCTCGTCCTGGTGCGCACAGAGGCGAGGCAGTATAGGCATTGGCAAAGCGCAAAGACCTTGCAGCTAGGCGCTTGAGGTTTGGAGCGTGCAGCCAGTCTGCCGGACCATCTGGAAACAAGGTGCCGTTGAGCTGATCGACCATGATAATGAGGATATTTGGTTTCATTATTCAGCGTCCTTTAGCGATGCGGTGAGATAGGAAAGCGCAAGGGCGCAGGCTTCTTGCGGCTCTGGCGGCATTGGCGAAAGCGCTTGGCGAATGTATAGCCCGTCAATCAGGGCCGCCAGCCCGTCAGCGACCCTGGGCGCGTCGGCACCAAGCAACGGACGCAGGCCCGCCAACAGGTTTGAGCCTAGTCGGCGTTGATAGATCGCCAAGAGGCGCGCCGCGTCGCGGCTGTTTCGAGCTTGAACGTAGAAATTGAGCCAGGCCGTGATTGTGGCGGGCGCAAAATTGTCAGCGGCAAAACTGGCTGTGATGATGGCCTCAACCCGTTGCAGCGGGCTGCTGGCCGTAGCCAAGGCATCGCGAACTTGGTCTGCATAGAGGCGTAGGATATGGCGCATGGCTGCCAGAAAAATCTGGTCCTTGCTCCCAAAATAGTGATGCGCCAAGGCGCTGGAGACACCGGCGCGCCGTGCGATTTGGCTCACCGTGACGTCAAGCGAGCCAGCGCGCCCAATCTCCTCGATGGTCGCAGCAACAAGGCTTGAGCGGCGCAGCGGCTCCATTCCGACTTTGGGCATCAATCCATCCCGTGGGTTGGTAATGTGGCAAGTCGTATTCTTGATTGATTGGTCAGTCAATATAAAACCAGACCCAATGTCACTCTTTGCCGCCTGCCGACGTTCCGTATGCGAGGGGATGGGAGCAAAGGGGCTAGGAGCAAGCCGTCGGGCACTCAGCAATGCCGGTCAGCACAGCCAAAGACGGGCCCCAAAAGCAGTGGTTGCGCCGCAAAATCAAGCCTAGCCGAGTATGAACCGGTAGCCCTGAAAGTCTTTGCGCCAAGCGGCGGTTGCTGTCGCCAAGCTGTCGGGCGCATCCGAAGCCAAGGCGGCGGCAATGCGATCAGCCAGTTCGTTGGCATGTTCGGCGCTCATGCCGCGGCGCACTAGTTCTGGTGTTCCCATGCGCAGCCCGTTCATATCACCGGGCACCGGGGCAATCGGCAAGCCAATACCGCAAGCCAAAAACCCAGCCTTGCGGAGGTGCTTTGAAGCCGTTTGACCGCCACCATAGCGGGCGGCTTCTAAGGCGAACTGGTGGGAGTTGGTGCCGCCCTTCGATGCGGCAAAGACCGGCAAACCAGCGGCGATAAACCGCTGCGCCATGGCTTGAGCCATGTCGATCATTGTTGCCGCGTAGTCTCGGCCATACTCGCGCCAGTCCAGCAGGGTCATGGCTAGTGCGGCGGATTTGGCGGCGTCGAAATTGGCAGTCATTCCCGGAAATGCGATCTTGTCTAGGCGCTCTGCGATTTCGGCGTCGTTGGTGACGATCAGACCGCCCGCGGGCCCGCCCAGGCTTTTGTAGGTGCTCATGGTCATGAGGTCCGCGCCTTGACTGAGCGGATTGGCCCAAGCCTTACCCGCAATCACACCGCACTGATGGGCGGCATCGAACAGCACGCGGGCGCCTACGCCGCGCGCAATCTCGACGATTTCTGCAACGGGGTGTTCAAACAGGTTGAGGCTACCGCCGATCGTAATCAAGCTGGGTTTGGCCTCTTGCGCCAGCTGCGCCAGCGCTGCCAGGTCATAGGTATAGCCGTCAGCGTCCACCGGCGCGGGCAAGGTGGTCAGCCCATAGAGCCCTGCACAGCCTGCTGCGTGGTGGGTGACGTGCCCGCCGATGCTGGCGGGCGGTGCAATGATGGTGTCACCCGGCTTGGTCAACGCCATGAAGCCGTAAAGGTTGGCAATGGCGCCCGACGGAACCCGGATTTCTGCATAATGAGCGTCAAAAATTTCGGCGGCCAATTCGGCGGCCACGACTTCGATGGCTTCGATGGCTTCCAGCCCCATTTCGTACTTGTCGCCCGGATAACCCAGAGAGGGGCGCGAACCCAAGCCGGTCGCAAGCAGCGCTTCAGCGCGCGGGTTCATCACGTTGGTCGCGGGGTTTAGGTTAAAGCAATCACGGTCATGAATGGTCTGGTTTTCGCGCGCCAAGGCTTCCAGTAAATCGGCGAGGTTGTGGGCGCTGCCAATGTTGGTTTGCGTCGCGATCTCATGAACGCGCGCTTCGCAAGCGGCGGGAACCCAAGGGCGGTGACTGAGGCTAGGCATGTTCGAACTCCCTGAGCTGGCGCTTGTTGCAGTCGCTGTCGTACCGCCGGGCAGCAAAGCTGAGCTTGCACGCTTTGTCTAGCCAGAATTCGACAGCGCCCCAATTCAGAATTGACGGTTCATGATTAAGGGCCAGAACTAGCCAGCAACAAGTGCGAGCAGCACGGCCAAGGGATCCGCCCCAAACAGGTGAGGGTGGACGGCCAGCAAGATCAGCCAAAGCGCGATCCCGGAAACCAAGCCGATCCAAGCACGTCTGTCCATGTGACCTGCACCGGGCTGAAGGCGCTGCCAATCCTTGGCACCAAGCGAGCGCTTCAATCGTCGTTCCACGGCCCAAACACCCAACAGCCCGAAGCCCGCCGATCCAGCGAACAGAACCAAGCTGGGCCAGTCTCCGTTGGCCGGTATGTGGGCCAGCCCCCACAGCGATAGCCCCCAAATGATCGGGTGGCGAACCCAGCCGACGAAGCCGGGGCGCTGCGGGACATAGCCGGTTTTCAGAAAGCTGACCGACAAGGGGTTGGGCGTCAGGCTCCCAATCATGAGCAGGATAAATCCCGCGAGGGTTGCTAAGGCCGCGAAAGGAAAGCTCCAAACTGGCGCGGTCCACAGCGTAATGCGCTCGGACGCGCGCAGGGCGGCAATCACCGAAGACAGCAGCAAGACCGAGAGCAAGGAATAGCCAAGCAGATAAGCGGATTGGCCAAAGCGGCGCAAAAGCCATGCCTTTAATCCACTGCGCGCAATTACGACGTGGCTAAGCACGAAAGCCCCCATGGCCAAGGCCACAATCATGCCGCTTGCTGCTCCGAAACTGGCGGCAAGGGGGGCAGCGCAATTTCTGCCAAGGTGGAGCGCTCAAGCGTCGCGATGAAGGCCGCTTCGGCCGCCCGCAGCTTGCCCTTTAGGCGGCAGCGCCCGTCCAGCGAACAGGCCTCCCTGTCTCCGGCAAAACAGGCGACAAGTGATTGATTTTGTTCTAACAGTGCAATTAGCGAGCCCAACGATATGTCGTCAGGCGCTTTGGCGAGTTTGACGCCGCCCGCACCCCCGCGCCGGGTCTCCAGCAGTCCTGCATGGGCCAGGTGCTGAATGATCTTGGCAAGGTGATTGCGGGACAAGTTGAACTCGTCGGCTAGCTCGGCAGACGAAAACGCACGCTCGGGCGCACTGGCCAAACGCATCAGCATGCGCAGGCCGAAATCGGTGAAGCTTGTGAGACGCATAGGCGCGGCCTCCTTTATGAATATGTATTTACAATACCTAATATCAAGATTAGACTGTATTGCAAGATTTAGTCAGACAGGAGAGAGCCGGCGATGCAACCTCAAACCTCTGCGGTGGCGTCTGTGCGGCCAGAAGAGACAGGCGCGATTATGGCTAAAACTGGTCTGGACGAGGCGGTTTTGCATGACCTGGTGCACGGTTTTTACGCCCGTGTTCGCAATGACGACTTGCTGGGACCAATTTTTGAAGAGAGAATTGAAGACTGGGAGCCGCACTTGCAAAAGATGACGGCCTTCTGGTCGTCGGTTGCTTTGAAAACAGGGCGCTATCATGGCCGTCCGGTCCCGGCACACTTGCCTTTGCCCATTGAAGGCGCACACTTTGAGCGCTGGTTGACCTTGTTTCGGCAGACCGCTCGCGATCTTTGCAGTCCTGAAGGCGCGGCGCTCGTCATTGAAAGTGCTGAACGGATCGCGCGCTCCTTGCAGATGGCGACCGAGCTCGCGCGATCGATGCCGGGTGCGCGGCCGGTCCTGAGATAAAGTCCTAGCGCGCCAAAAGGGGGGGCGTATGAGCGCAGATGAATTTAGCGGCGGCCAGTACGCTTCGCCGCCTTGCCTGGCAAGCGAGATTGCCCCAGACTATTTTGATCCTTTGGCGGTTGATCCACAGCAAGCCCGCGATGTGGCGCGCTGGCGTAAGTCGGAGCGGCAACGCTTGCTCGCCGAGCGCCGCGCCTTGCGGGTCGAACAAAGATCCGATATCTCCGTAGCGCTGGTTGCGCGCGTGGGACAAGTGGTTGTCTCGCTTGCCTCTGAGCGCGATCTTCTGCCTAGAGGTTCAGACGAGACGACCCGAGCTTGCGTGGTATCGGGCTATTGGCCGATTAAGGGCGAGCCAGACTTGCGCCCGTTGCTGCACCATTTGCACAATCAAGGATTCGAGGTGGCCTTGCCTTTGGTCGAGCAAAAAGCTTCGCCTTTGGTGTTTAGGCGCTGGACGCCGCAAACAAAGATGGTGTTGGGCGACTGGAACATTCCCGTGCCACCGCCTGATGCCCCCGTTGTCCGGCCGGATATTGCGCTGGCCCCTGTGGTAGGATGGGACCCTCAAGGCTATCGGTTGGGCTATGGAGGCGGTTATTTTGATCGGACCCTAGCGGCGC
>JAUIHE010000177.1 GCA_030432195.1 Alphaproteobacteria bacterium | reverse complement strand
GATTGGCCGCGCCGATATTGATTGTCAGGCCATCAGCCAGTTCATAGGCGGCACCAACAAAGTAGTTGGATTCATACTCTTCGCCACTGACAGGGGCATGGCGGATTTCGGTCTCGACACCCGAGCCAATGCTGAGGGGCCCCATGGCATAGCTGACGCCACTGGCGACGTATTCGGTGGTGGCGCCCGCCTCTTCCATCGCGTAGTTGACGCCAAACTTCAGCCCGCCCGCGCTGGCGGCCAAAGAGCCCGCCATCATTTCGTCTTGCGCGCTCAAGCCCAAGTCAACTTGCACCCCACCGACGTTTGCACCGTAACCAATACCCAGGGCCCAATTGGAATCGTCGTCAACCGAGGCTTCAAAATCCACGCCTAGGAAGGCGTTGGCGTAGAAAATTTGCTCAAGCTCCTGCCCGCTGTATTCACCGACTTCCAGTGCGCCAACCAAGTAGGGCACATTCAGCTGGTTTTCCGCCTTACCGGCTGAGCCTGTATCGCCCAACTTCACGTTGCCCAGCGCAGAATTGATAAAGACATAGCCGTCGTTGAAGTCGATGGTATCGCCTTGCAGCTTGTCGTCGTGAATGCCTTGGTAGTCTTCGCCAAAATAGTCGGCAAACGCCAACAGCTGGCGGCCATAGTCGTCAGGCGCGCTGTCAGACTGGTAGAGGTCCAACTCAAAGTGGGCCCCGTATTCCAGGCCGGACTTAGTTGAATTGCGGTAGTCGAAGCTCAAATTTCCATCAACAGCAAAATCCAGCTCTTTGACACCTGGATGGGTTGTGTAGGGATTTCCGATGCCAGGTGGCAGTGCCCAGTCGCGCTCCAAATCATAGGCCTCGCCATAGACCGCTTCAAACTCAACGAAACCGCTGAGTGTCAGATCCTGCGCGCCTGCCAGGCTAGAAACAGCGACAAGTGCGCTGGTCGCTAGAATTTTTCTTTTCATGTCGAGCCCTTTAATTGACAACCCGCGATTTGGGTAAAGGCGCCTAGAGCGGCAATCAGCCGAGATGCCACCAATCCACCACTTGTGGGTGAGGCTACATACGCAGCTTTGTTAAACCTTTGGTTGTAAAACTAACAGAGCTTCGACAAAATGCAACAAATTTACATCCTTAAGTTGCAATTATCTCTGCCCACCTGTTCTAAACTTTGTTGTCAGCGCCCCGAGACCGCGCCGTAGACCGCCATGGTTTCTTGCGCGCAACGCTGCCAGGAAAAAGCTTTTGCACGCTCAAGGCCGCGCGAACGGGCCTCTTCTCGCCAGGCCTCATCGCAAAGTCCGCGTTCAAGAAGCTCACTTAACCCTTCAACGTCGCTTGGTTGATGATAGGCGGGCGCCATTCCTCCGACTTCAGGCAGGCAAGAAGCGTTTGAAGACACCACAGGCACGCCGCAAGCCATAGCTTCAACAAGCGGAAGACCAAAGCCCTCGTAGTGCGACGGAAAGGCGAATAGGCGCGCGCCCGCCATGAAGGAAGGTAAGAGATCTTGGCTGACATAGCCCAAGTATCGAAGCCAGCCTTCGGCCTCGGCCATTTTCATTTTTGCATGGATGACTTGGCTCAACCAACCTTGGTAGCCAATGATAACCAAGGGCCAACGCTTTCGCAGGTCGGACGGCAAACGGGAGTAGGCGTCGAGCAAGGTTTCCAGGTTCTTACGCGGCTCAATGGTCCCCGTGAACAGACAATAGCCTTGCGGGACCAGTCCGAAGGGCGCCAAGCTCGCGGCAAGCTGACTGTGGCTTCTGGGGTGAAATTCGGATCCACTCGCCAAATGGACCGCAAAGACGCGCTCACCGGGCAAGCCAAAATGCTGCATAACTTCGCGGCGGGTGTGCTCCGTATCGGTAATAATGGCATTGGCACGCCCTAGCGAACGCTCAATTTCCGTTGACATGCTTGCAACCCGCGCAGCCGGGTGATCCTGCGGGCGAAGAAAAATTGACAGATCGTGCACGGTGACAACGCCGGGGCCCTGAGCGTCAGGCAAATAATAATTAGGACCGTGGAATATGTGATCGCCCATGCCGCTGAGCTTGCGGGTTTGCTGCTCGCGCTCATAGCTCTGATATAGATCGCGCGCCAGCTTTGAGCGCCCCAAAACCCGCCGCCACCGCGACGTGGTTGCCGACCAGGCGTCACTAGTGGCGTCACGAATCGATGTATCAGCGCTAACAAGTTGGCCACCGCGCAGGAACCAGAGGCTCTGCATATTTGCCGCTTGCAACCCCTTTGCCAGCTCATAGGTGTAGCGTCCGATCCCCGTCAGCGGGAACCGGATCGGATCTATCGCAAGGACAACCTTCATTTGTGGTCCGAAAAGTTCAACTTTTTCGTGTAAACGCTTCTTAGGGCATTGTTTGCCCGCGCAAAAGCGAATTCGCCAGCGCCTAGAGCGATCTTGCTGGCATCTCTAGTTTTTTAGGCGGCGCAGATCGGCTTCGACCATCATTGTGCAGAGCTGTTCCAGATCGGTCTCGGCCTGCCAGCCCAACACCTGTTTGGCTTTGGAAGCATCGCCTAACAACAGGTCAACCTCGGCGGGTCGATAGAACTCAGGGGACACGCGAACACGGGTCTTGCCGTTGGCCGCATCGACAGCCACCTCTTCTTGCCCGCTCCCCTGAAACTCAAGTTCTATGTCGGCGGCAGCAAAGGCCATGCGCGCGAAATCGCGAACCGTCTCGCAACGCCCGCTGGCCAGCACAAAGGTCTCAGGGTTTGGCGCCTGCATCATTCGCCACATGCCGTCCACGTAATCCTTAGCGTAGCCCCAATCTCGCTTTGCATCCAGATTGCCCAACTCCAGACTGTCTTGGTGCCCTAAGGCAATTCGAGCCGCGGCATCGGTGATTTTGCGGGTGACAAACTCCAAGCCACGCAGCGGCGATTCATGATTGAAAAGAATGCCGCTGGTCGCAAACATATCATAGCTCTCTCGGTAGTTGACCGTCATCCAATGCGCATAGAGTTTCGCAGCACCATAAGGACTGCGCGGGTAAAATGCCGTATGCTCATTTTGCGGCACGGTTTGCACCTTGCCGAACATTTCCGACGTGCTGGCCTGGTAGAACTTTATGCTAGGATCGATCGTGCGAATGGCTTCCAACATGTGCACAGCCCCCAGCCCCGTGATGTGTGCGGTCGCAATCGGCTGTTCGAAGGAGACGCCGACAAAGCTCTGGGCGGCCAGATTATAGACCTCGCTCGGGCGCAACTGATCGAGCAATCTTAGCGCCGCGCCCGGATCGGTCAGATCATAGGGCACCAACTGAAAATTGGGATCTCGCCGGAGCCCCAGCTCCTCCACGCGCCAAAAATTGGTGGTTGAGCTGCGTCGGAAGCTGCCAAAGACCCGATAGCCCTTGGCCAACAAAAGCTCCGCCAGATAGGCCCCATCTTGGCCCGTGATGCCCGTTACAAGTGCCGTCTTCATAGCGCTTCCTTTGCTTCTTGACCGCGCTTGGCAAGGCCGAGCTGCCGATAGGTTTCACAGATTGATGGCGCTTCACCCAAGCAGGCCAAGCGCCCGGACTCAATCAGCATGGCCCGGTCACACAGCCGCTCAATTGTCGGCATTTCGTGGCTCGCTACCAGCAAGCTAGTGCCTTCTTGGCGAAACCGTTCTAAACGATCAAATGACTTTTCCTTGAAGGCCGCGTTTCCCACGGACAGCGCCTCATCAATCACGAAGACATCGGGGCGCACCGCGGTTGATATAGCAAAGGCCAGCCGCACGATCATACCAGACGAATAAACCCTCAACGGGGCGTCGATTTCCTCTTCTATATCCGCAAACGCGATTACATCCGGCATCAAGCACCGAATATCGGCAATTTGATAGCCAAGCAGTTGGCCCGCCATGAAAACATTCTGGCGGCCAGACAGCTCAGAATGAAAACCTATACCAAGCTCAAGCAGCCCTGCGATCCGTCCTTCGCTCTCGATGCGTCCCGTCGTTGCGCGTGCCGTCCCCATAATCAGCTTCAACAGGGTGGATTTTCCCGCCCCATTGCCCCCGATCACGCCCAGGGCTTCGCCCGCGGCCAGGGAAAAGCTCACGTCCTGAAGAGCCCAGCGCAACTTGTGCTGAGCGCCCAGCACCGGCAGCACCCACTCCTTAAGACGTGCCCGCTGATGCGCATAGATCTTGTAGGCTTTGCCCAGCCCCTGCACCCTAAGCGCCGTCATTACAGTTCATCCACGATGTCCGCACTGAGGCGGCGAAACAGCCAGAAGGCAAAAACACACAGTCCCATGGCCATGCATGCGACCACAAACAGGCCCCCAAAATCCGGCCAAGCCTGAGCAACAAACACCCCTTGATAAGCGCGCATGATGTGGAACATGGGGTTCAGGTACATCCAAGGCAGCAGCCAGTCGGGCAAAATGCTGGCGGGGTAGACGATAGGCGTTGCCCAATACCAAAGCTGCAAGCCAACGCTGGTCATCTGGCCGATATCCCTGAAGAAGACATGCAAGACGCCCAAAATGACCCCGAGCCCCAGCCCAAGCAGAATTTGGATCGGCAGGATAAGGAACAGTGCCAAAAAGCTCCACCCTGGAAACGCGCCGATTGCCACCACAAACAACAAGAAGATAGCAAAGATGATCGCGAACTGAGCACAGGAAATGGCAACCGCCATGACTGCCAGCAGGATCTTTGAAAAGCTGATCTTCTTTATCAAGTTGGCATTGTCGGTGAACATGGCCTGGCAGCGCAACAAGGTTTCAGCGAACAGGCCCCAGGTCAAAATCCCCGAACATAGATAAATGCTGTACTGATATTGCCCGCCTGGGCCACCCAACCGCGGGCCCATCAGGGCGCCGAAAATCACCGTATAGACAAAAACGATCGCCAGCGGCTGGGCGACCACCCAGGCCGCGCCCAAAACGGTTCCCCGATAGCGGAGCTGAAACTCCCTGATGGTGGCATTCAGAATAAGGCTACGATTGAGCCAAATCGTTCGAAGATACAGAAAATCGGTCATGACGGCTCACATGTGCGATTGTAGGCGTCTTCCAGGCGCTCTATATCGTCCTCTCCCAAATAGGGGCCGCTTTGCACTTCGATCAAAATCAATTCTTCATCGCTTGGGTTGGACAGGCGGTGGATGCCACCAGCAGGAATAAAGGTCGATTCATTGGTTTTGACCAGCAGCTCTTCTGTGCCGTTGATGATCTTGGCCAGGCCTTTGACCACCACCCAATGTTCGCTGCGGTGTTTGTGTCGCTGAAGGCTTAGCGCCCCGCCCGGCTTGACTTCAATTCGCTTGATTTTGAATCCGGGTCCTTCTTCCAAAACGGTATAGCTGCCCCAAGGGCGCACAACAGTTGAGTGCAGCCTATAGGCCTCATTGTCGTCTGTTTTCAGTTGACTAACGACCTGTTTGACCTCTTGCAATTTGTCTGGATGGGCGACCAGCAGCGCGTCGCGCGTATCAATCACGGTTAAATTATCAACACCGACCAAGGCGGTTATCCGGCTCTCGCTCATGACAAAGTTTTTGTTGCTACCCACGAACACAGACGGTCCAACCGCGCGGTTTTGGTTGGCATCCTCGGGCACCAGCGCGCGAACCGCATCCCAAGACCCGACATCGCGCCAGCCAAAGCTAGGGTCCGTGGACATTCATCGTAAAGCGATGATTGCAGCTGCGAGATGCCAGTTGGCGGCGTAGCTGGACGCTGTCTTTTCGTAGCGGGTCGCTATGGCTCTGAATTCTTTAATCTTTGCGAA
>JAUIHE010000176.1 GCA_030432195.1 Alphaproteobacteria bacterium | reverse complement strand
TAGGCCGACTGGATGGGATCTTCCACGTCCAGCAAGGCCGAAGCTTCGTAAGAGATATCGCCACATTGTTCAACGGTCATCACCGACCCGTCGCTGGGCTCGGCCATAATCTGTAGCGTCGGATTCTTTTGCCCGTTGAGTTGCAGGCGTACAAGATCAAAGCCCAAATCGGTGAGCATCGGACTCAGAATATCTTGCACTTCAGCCAAGACACCCAAGGGACGATCTAGGCTTGGCGAAGTGCCCCAAATGTCAAAGCTAGCTTCGGGGCCTTGCTGGCGCGGCGCATTCTGCCAATCGCCGCCAGCGGCCCCATCGGGGCTGACAGTCGCGGTTGCAGTTTGGTTCGCCGGCTCTTGCTCCGAGCGCGGGGATGGGTTGGTGTTCGTCAAAGGGGCTCCAAGATCAACATTCGGTTTGGCCCTGGGCGCATCCCTTGCGGGCCGCCTTTCGGCTCTATCGGGCACCGCTCAAACTTGTCTTATGCGCAAACAAAAAAGAGCGGGACACCCCGCTCTGCCAAACCGTCACGCGATGATGAACATCACGGGGTAGGCGCTACATACGCCACTTGCCCAGATTTTGCAAGGCCCCCTGTAAGGAATGCCCGCAAATGCCCAAGTTTGAGCGCTTTTAGAGCAAGCCGAGAGTGAGTGGCAACACAAACGAGCATGGACTTGCGTTAGAAATCAGTCAGCTAGAGCGGAAGGGCTGTTGCAACGACAGGGCCCGACGCTCTAGCCGCCTGCGCCGGTTTGCAACAGAGGTCGCGTTAGGGACGACGGCGGAAGGAAAGCACCATCGGCTCGCGGCCTTCGCGTAACGCTTTTGCCTCATAGCGGGTCTGGGGCCAATCCGCCGGTCGTTCGCTCCAGTCCTGTTTACACGTCGCGGTCCAGTCAAAGCCCGGATGATCCAGCAGTTTTTGCAGCATCCAGACCTTGTAGGAGCTGTGGTCGGTGGCGAGCCGCAGCTCGGCGCCGGGGCGCAGGACCGCAAACAAGATGTCCAGAACCTCCGTGTTGACGATCCGTCGCTCGTGGTGGCGCTTCTTTGGCCAAGGGTCCGGGTGGAGGATGAAGGCGCGGGACAGGCTGGCCTTAGGCAGGCGGTCCAACAATTCGCGGCCATCCCCGTGCAGCAAGCGCGCGTTGTGCAGGTCAGCACGCAGCAAGTGACCGCAAGCCGAGCTGACCCCATTGGCGAAAAACTCCGCGCCGATCATACCGACATCGGGATTGTGCGCTGCCTGATAGGCCAAGTGCTCACCACCGCCAAAGCCGATTTCCAGCCAAACCTCTTTGACCGGGCCACTGAACAAGCCGGGCAGATTGGCGGTTTGCTCCAAGGCCTCCAGGGTCAGGCCATAGCGCGCTAGGCCTTCATCCAGGCGCTCAGCTTGGTTTGTCTTCAACGGACGTCCAATGCGCCGGCCATAGAGTTGGCGTTTGCCGGTGTTCGGATTGATGGTCGCCATGGCCCTATGCGTCGCCTTGGTCTGCGTTTGCTGCGCCCTCTTCCAAAGGCAGACGCAGGCGAATGACGCCTTTGAAAGGCTGTTCGGGATCAATGGGCTTGCCGTGCCGCAAGATTTGCAGACGCCCGGCACGTGCCAAACGCGTTGCCTCGGTACGGATGGGCTTCAGCAAGGTGCGCCAACGCAATTCATTTTCTTCCAAACGCATCGCAACGTCGCTGGGAGTGATGGACGTCCCCGCTTTCACCTTGGCCAAGGCCGTAAGGATGGCGGTCTCCAAATCGTGGCGCGCAGAAGCAGCCATGGCGGCGGTCCTTTTTGTCTTTGAGGGGCGCAACAAAGCCGCCGATACTGCCTCGGCAAATCGACGGCAAAAAAAAAAGCCAGCCACGAACCGTAGCTGACTTCCAAGTATAACAGGGAGGCATAACATCTTGTCAACCAGTCGGCTGACCAAACATGTTGTATAGACACCATACCCCAATCGCTGAGGACTACAAGCAACACTGTTGCATAGGGGCCATGTCCTCACTGCATAGATGGCCTGGACGATGCCCACGCGCAAAAGCTGGCCTCAAACCAGGCCCGCGCTGCACTACCGCTGGCCTAAAACAGCTTAACGTCGATACGATCCAGCAAAAAATCCTTGAAAACTTGGATGCGGCGCACGTGGCGCAGCTCTTCGGGGTAGACGAAATAGGTCTCTATGGTTGGCGGATCTTGATCCAGCTCAATACGTTGCAGCTCATCGCCTTCTTCGACCAGAAAGTCGGGCAATAAGGCAATGCCGCCGCCGGTCACCGCCATTTGCTTCATGCCAAGCAAGCTATTGACGGTAATGAAGGCCGCGCGCCTGCCCTTGTCCAACCCTACCTCAACCAACCAGTTTAGCTCGGGGGCCGCCGGAAAATCGTTCGACCCGTAGGCCAGCAGGCGGTGGTTCGCCAGATCATCAATGCTGGCAGGCATGCCGTGTTCTTCCAGATAGCTGGATGCAGCGTAGACATGGTTATGCACGACAAACAATTGACGCATCACTAGGTCCTGCTGCTTGGGCACCGCCAAGCGGATGGCAACGTCGGCTTGACGCATGGACAGATCCAGTTCGTGGTCTTCGACCAGCAAGTGCAGCTCAATATCTGGGTACTGGGCGGCAAAGTCCGCGAGCAAGGGCGCCAGCCAAATCGTACCGATGCCGGTTGTTGCGGTGATGGTGAGTTCGCCCGTCGGCTTATCCTTTGAATCGCGCAGCCGCGCCTCGGTCAGCGCCAGTTTGCCAAACACATCATGCACGGTGGTATAGAGCATCTCGCCCTGCCCGGTCAGCACCAGTCCGCGGGCGTGTCGATGGAACAACGGCGTGGCCAGGCTCTCCTCAAGCGCTGATATCTGACGACTGACCGCCGATTGGCTGAGATGCAGCAGCTCGCCAGCGCGCGTGAAGCTGCCCGCTTCCGCGACCTGGTGAAAGGTCCGCAATTTATCCCAATCCATCGCCATGTTCGATCCGTCTCTCGGGATGCAGCAGCTGGCGTCCTACGCCTTGCCCCAGCCCCATTTCAAATGCGCACGTCCTGCCGCTGTGATGTCTGCCGCCATTGGCGGTCTTGCTATTCCCTGTATTCGGTCCGTCTTCTTGCAGCTGCTGTTTTCTCAACTGCGGTTTTTTTCGGCTCGTTTCTGGCCCGAGCCCGGCTCGCCGTCAGCCGCCAGTTTGTTTTGCACAAAAAAGGCCCGCTTCAAACGAAGCGAGCCTAGCATGTTCAGGGCAATCGTCCAGGTTTTTAACCCGTCAGATTATTCCACAAACCCGTCCGACATAGACTTCACCAGCTGGTAGAGCCGGCGACGGACGCTTGGGTCGGTAATCTTGTAGTAGGCACGCACCAATTCCAGTGTCTCACGACGATTGAAGGGATCCTGTGATCCGCCGCCGCCGATGGCCATATCCATATCCACGCCACGATCTGGGCGCGCTTCGCCGTCGGAAATGCCTTCAAAGAAGTAAGAAATCTGTACATCCAGGATGCGCGAGATTTCATATAGGCGACTGGCGGAAATTCGGTTGGTGCCGCGCTCATATTTTTGGACCTGCTGGAAGCTCAAGTTCAGCTCATCCCCTAGAGCTTCTTGGCTTAGTCCCATGAGCGTGCGCCGTAAGCGGACTCGTTCGCCAACATGCGCATCAATCGCATGCGGTGAGCGCGCCGATACAGTGGTTGTATTTGGCACAGTTAAAATCCCATTGAAAATTTGTTTTTAAGGTTGAGCCCAACATACACGTTAAGCGGCTCATGTCTACGTTGTGATGATGCCTAGGCATGCCTTTTGCCATATTCGTTGATATCTTGAGTTGTGGCTGGCGATTCCGGTTACTTGCTTTGTACTTGACACAATACTTAACTATCGACACATAAATCATAGATATTTCCGTTTTTATTAACAAAAATACTAAAGAAATAAACATCAACTCAAGAATATTTTTTATTATATTAATTTTTATATTATGTGGATTGAGCTTGGGGATGAACAACCTCCCCGTTTACCGTTGCACGCAACTTAAAATATTGACTCTGGCGTTTAGCAAATTTTATGTTTGTTTTCAGATATTTACTTTAGGTTTTCCACAAAGCTTGACCATACAACCTAGGGAAATTTGCAAAAATTGTGCCGGAAAATCCGGCTAAATTGCGTATTCATCCACCGTTCTCAACCCTAAAAATGGGACTTTGCTACCTGAGGGCGGTGTGACGGCAATTTGATCTCTGCAACCTTAGCTAGAAGACCCTCAAGGGGTGAATCGGACAGGTTTAGTTTTGTGTACAAGTCGTCCCCTGGCCATTCTGGCCAACCCTGCGCCATGTGCATAGCGCCCCTGCACCCAGGGAATAATACGCACATTCTGGCTGCAATTTGTCCGCCCAGCAATCGCCCTAGCTGCGAGCTTATCGCCTCAAGAGATTAACGCTGAATGCTTTCACCCTCATAGGTTCCATAGACGGATCGGGTTTCGACCCATCCGATCACCCGATCAACTTCGATCTGGCACCAATTCGGCTCGCATTGACGAATGCGGCCATAGACCCCTTCGGCCAGATAGGCGCGGATCGGCGTCGTTGCATCGTTGCGCTGATATAAAGGTGTGCGCTCGACCTGAATGCGTAAGTAGCGCTTGTTGGTGAGCCGCGGGCGGAAGATCCAAAGCTCGCTGCCCTGCCAATCGCGGACTTTGCGAAAGCTCTCGTACTCGTCGATCACCTCCAGCGGCATGTGCTTGGCTGAATATATGTACTCGATTGGGTAAGAACGGCCAGGCCCTACCCGCCCGTAGGCCAGATCATCTGCCAAGGAGACAAACCGCGGCAGCGGCAGATTGGTCACGGCACCGATTTGAAATTGCGGAAGCGGACGCGGTGCGGCTTGGCTGGCCGCCGTCCCGAGCAGGCTGGCCAAAGCAACCGCCAAAACCAAGCCCCTGAACGCGTGACCTCCCGTGGAGATCAAGAGGGCGAAAAATCGACCTGTCATATCGGCAATAACCCTGATTCAAATCAGCTAAGACACTATATACATAGGAGCGCGCCATTCTGGCGGTCTGTCGCGGTCAAAATGGACCCCGACTTGGCGACCCCGACTTGGCGACCCCGGCTTGGCTGTGCTCCAACCATTAATCGGCGAAGATTAGCCCCCGACTGGCACGCGAAGGTGGAGCTATCGTGTCAATTTGGCGATGAGCATGGCCCGTTGATGGCGTTACAAACCAGAGTTGTCCCCACAAGCGAAGCCATTCCCAGTGCCGTACTTGCTCAAGGTCTGCGTTGTGCTGTAGACGCGCCGGGCTGCCTTTGCTACGAAAATTCCCAAAAGGCGAAGCCAAATGATCCAGCGGGCATGCGGGCCGACCTCGAAAGGGTCCGAGCAACAGTAGCCTGTCAACAAAGACCATAGGAGCCATGCATGAGTGGTGAAAAGCTTTCTGTTTTTGTGACACGCAAACTGCCGTCCGCGATCCAAACCCGCATGACCGAGCTGTTTCGAACCACGCTGAACAGCTCTGACAAGCCCTGTACCCGCGATGAGTTGGTCGAGGCGGTCAAGACCTGTGACGTGCTGGTGCCCACCGTGACCGATGTCATTGATGCCGACCTGATCGCCCAAGCAGGCCCGCGCCTCAAAATGATTGCCAACTTTGGTGTCGGCGTCGATCACATTGATCTGAAGGCCGCGCGGGCCAAGAAAATCGTTGTCACCAATACCCCAGACGTTCTGACCGAAGACACA
>JAUIHE010000175.1 GCA_030432195.1 Alphaproteobacteria bacterium | reverse complement strand
TTATCCCGCAGCAGTGCTGGCACTGGACGCAATCGTCCATACGACCAAGCGCAGCCTTGAAGCTGGGGACTATTTCCAAGGGCTGTTCACCACAGCGCTCGACGACGATGAAATCATCAGTCACGTGACCTTCCCAGCCGCGCCCTGTGCCTATCTCAAATTCAAACAGCCGGCGTCGGGCTTTGCCTTGGCCGGTGTGTTTGCATGCAAATTGGCCGATGGCTTCCGCATCGCTGTGACCGGCGCGGGCCAAGATGGCGTATTCCGTTGGCAGCAAGCCGAAGAAGCCCTGAACGCTGACGCCAGCTTCGCCGACTTCAAGGCATTGACAATTGAGCCCGACATGATCGAGGACGTGCATGCCGATGCGGACTACCGCCGGAACTTGGTTCAGGTGGCGACCGGGCGTGTGTTGGCTGAACTCCGTGGCCAACTAAGCTAAAGCGCAGCCCCTGCCATGACATCGGCCCTGTCTTCCAGCTATCTGTCTGCCTTGTTCGCTGATGACAAAGTGACCGACCTTCTGTCGGATCGCTTCATGGTGCGCGCTATGCTGATCGTGGAAGGCTGCCTTGCCGATGCGCAGGGCCAGCTTGGCCTTATTCCAGCCGAGGCCGCCGCGCGCATCAGCCTGACCGCGCGCGCCCTGCCCATCGAACCGGCGGTTTTGGCCGGTGGTGTCTTTCGGGACGGACACCCGGTGCAAGCCCTGGTCGATATTCTGCGCGAGGGCCTGCCGCCCGAAGCTGCCGCTTGGCTGCACTACGGCGTGAGCGCGCAAGATGTCATGGACACCGCCCAACTTCTCCAGGTGCGCAGCCTTTTTCAAGTCTATGAACAGCGCCTAGATAGCCTGATCGCACGCCTAACCGAGCTTATGCGCAGCCATCGCGACGCGCCACAGGTGGTTCGCCGCGACGGGCGCATCATTGGCGTGCAGACCTTTGGCTACAAGGTGACCGGCTGGCGCGCCCCGCTTCTGCGCCAAAAACAGCGCTTGGCGGCCCTACGGCCACAGTTACTCGCGTTATCATTGGGCGGGCTGGATGGCTGCCAATCCAGCTTGGGCACCCAGGCCAGCTTGGGCACCCAGGCCAGCGCCTTGAATGCAAAGCTAGCCGAGCTGTTGAAGCTTGACCCGTCGGACCTGCCAGCCCTCAATCAGCGCGATCGCTGGGCTGAGCTGGCGTCTTGGCTCAGTTTGACCAGCGGTCTTATCGGCAAGCTGGCTCAAGACATCGCGCAACTGAGCATACCGGAAATCGGAGAGTTGGCCGAAGCCACGGCCGGCGGACTGGCGAGCCTAGGCAGCTTGGCCCCTAGCCAACGCGGTGCCCCGCTGGTCAGCCAGAGTTTGATCGCCCTGGCCCGGCATAGCGCCGGACAACTGGGGGCCTGCCATGAAGCGCTGTTAAGCGAGCAGGAAGGCGGCGGTGCCACGTGGCGTTTGGAGTGGCTGGCTTTGCCCGTACTGCTGCAATGTTGCGGCGCCAGCCTTGGCCTTGCTGACCGCTTGATCGCGACCTTGCTGGTTAAGACCGATGTTATGGCTCAGAACGTATCCAAGCATGGCGACCTTCTGCTGGCGGATCACTACGCCCTGGCGATGAGCGCCCACCTCCCTTTGCCGCAAGCCCAGGTGGTCGTACAGCAAGCAGCCGAGCAAGCCGCGCAGGAAGAGCGCCCCTTGCACGCGGTTCTTGCCAATAGCAGCCTGTTGCCGCTGGACTGGGTGGCCTTGTCGCAAGAACGGCCTTGGCTCGCTTCTTGTCAGGCGCTCGTCGACAACGCCCTTGACGCGGACATAGCCGCCCCGACTGGCGCCTAAGCAGCACGCTCCGAACCCACGGCCCAGGGCAACGACCCACGCTATGCATACAAAGACCGCGCCCCAGGTACGCCCCCCAGGTACGCCCCCAGGCACACCAACCCAGGATGTGCCCGCTCTATTCTTCCGGGTTCGGCCCGCGCAGCGCCAGCAACAGCATGGCGCCTGCAATGCTCAAATCTTTCAAGAACATTGTCATCTCAAGTTCTTGTTGTGCGGCATCCGCCACACCCCAAAAATTGTGATAAAATATCGCTGTGCAGAGCGCGAAGATGAACAGCACCAGACCTGCCAGCCGGGCCAAAATTTCGGGCCGGGCGACAATAATCAGCAGGCCGCCAATGACCTCAACCGCAACAACAGCGATAGCCAGATAGAGGCCCATATCGGCCTTTATCAGCGGCAATACGATCGGTGTTGTTTCCGTGATGGCATCCGCCGTTGCATTGAGGCCATAGAGCGCCTTTTGCTGAAACTCGGACAGCCGCAAGGCGTGCATGATACCGGTTACGACAAACACGGCGCCCATCAATAAACGCGCCACAAACAAAATCAGCCCCATAACATGCTCCTTCGTCAGATCTGCATACCAGATGTATGTTAGGCCTGAACGCCCTCGACTTGCGAGTCCAGCTTGGCCAAAAACGCAAAACTATGCACAGCAGGTAGAGATTGAGGGCGAAAAACCCTAACTGCCTGCCACCGCTAGGCGTCGGCGCGCAGGCGATGGACCAAGAAATGATCGATCCCCGCTTGCGCAACCTCCATATCTTGTTGCGGACTGCCCGCAGAAACGCCGATTCCCCCAACGACCTCACCTTCAATCTCAATCGGCAAACCGCCGCCGACGCTGGAAATGCGCCCGCCCACTTCGGTGTGGATGCCAAAAACCAGATTTCCCGGCACATTGGCGGCGTTGTATTCGTGGGTCGCTTTCTTTGCGGCCGCTGCCGTGAAGGCCTTGTCTTGCGCAATGGTAATGGAAGTGATCTTGCTGCCGTCCATGCGGTCGAAGGCGATCAGATTGCCGCTTTCATCGACGACGGCAATGCACATGGCTAAGCCCATCGTGTTTGCTTTGGTGCGCGCGCCCTCCAGCAAAACGTGAGCCTCGTTCAGGTCGAGACGTTGAAGTGTTAGCATAGGTACCTCTGGTTTCGCTGAGCCAACCCGCGCGGCATCAAAGCCAGGCGCCAGGCAGACCCTTTTTGATTGGCCATCAATCTGCGGGTCTTGCAGGCGACGCACAAGCCCCAATCCCGTCTGTCGGCCTGGCTAATCGCCTCACCAAAACCTGGCCCGGCAAAGGGTCAAGCGCTCCCTTCGCCCGCGACGGCTTGCCCCTGCTGTAAACCCGAAAGTTAGTTGCCTTAGCGACGCGATATGCCTAAGCACAGGGCAGCAAAAAGTAATATGCAAGATTATGTCGGAGACCCCCATGAGTGAACGCACGACCGTCGGAAATTTACAGGTGGCTCAAAGCCTCTATGACTTTGTAAATAAAGAAGTAGTGCCGGGAACTGGGATGGATGCAGAAGCGTTGTGGCAGGGCATCAATGATTTGATGACCGAGATGATGCCCCGTAACCGCGAACTTTTGGCCAAGCGCCAAGCAATTCAAGAACAAGTTGATGCCTGGCACAAAGAGCGCCAGGGTCAGCCAATCGACATGGAAGCCTATCAGGCCTTTCTGACAGACATCGGCTATTTGCTGCCAGAAGGCGATGATTTTTCGATTGAGACCAGCAACGTTGACGAAGAAATTGCGACCATCGCGGGCCCTCAGTTGGTGGTGCCGATCACCAACGCCCGCTATGCGCTCAACGCCGCCAATGCGCGCTGGGGCAGCTTGTACGATGCCCTGTACGGCACGGATGCCATCAGCGAGGATGCGGGCGCAGAAAAGGGCACCAGCTATAACCCCGCGCGCGGCGCAAAGGTCGTGGCTTGGGCCAAGGCCATGTTGGACGATGTTGCACCGCTGGCCGAAGGGTCATGGACAGGAGCCAGCGCGCTTCGCGTCGAAGGCGGCCAATTGCAAAGCGACAAGGGCGGCCTGAAGGATCCAGCACAGTTTGCGGGCTACTATGGCAGCACCGAGGCTCCCGGTGGCTTGTTGCTGAAGAACAACGGCCTTCACATCGGCCTCAAGATCGACGCCGATCATCCTGTTGGCAAAGACGATCCCGCTAACATCGCCGATTTGGTGATCGAATCTGCCGTCTCAACCATCATGGACTGCGAGGATTCCGTTGCGACCGTCGATGCTGAGGACAAAATCCTAGCCTACCGTAACTGGCTGGGCCTGATGAAGGGGGATTTGTCCGCCAAGATCCGCAAAGGTGGCAAGGACATGATCCGCCGACTGGCCGCCGATGCCAAGTTCAAGACCCCGACGGGTGACGATTTAATCTTGCAGGGCCGCTCGCTGATGCTAGTGCGCAACGTTGGGCATTTGATGACTAACCCCGCGATACTGGACGCCGAAGGCAACGAGCTGGGCGAAGGCCTGATGGACGCCATCTTCACCGTGCTGATCGCCATGCACGATCTGAAGAAGACCGACGGCCCGCGCAACTCGCGCCAAGGTTCGGTCTATGTCGTGAAGCCCAAAATGCACGGCCCCGAAGAAGTCGCTTTCACTGACGCAATCTTCACCAAGGTTGAGCAGATTCTGGGCCTGCCCGCCAACACGGTCAAGATCGGCATCATGGATGAAGAGCGCCGCACGACGGTCAATTTGAAAGAGTGCATCCGCGCCGCCAAAGCGCGAGTGGCCTTTATCAACACCGGATTCTTGGATCGCACCGGCGATGAAATTCACACCTCGATGGAAGCTGGTCCCATGATCCGCAAGGCCGACATGAAGGCCCAACCTTGGATCGCGGCCTATGAGGATTGGAACGTTGATATCGGTCTAGCTTGCGGCCTGCGTGGCAAGGCTCAGATCGGCAAAGGCATGTGGGCCATGCCCGACCTGATGGGCGCCATGCTTGAGCAGAAAATTGGCCACCCCAAGGCCGGTGCCAACTGCGCTTGGGTTCCCTCACCCACCGCCGCGACCCTGCACGCCACCCACTATCACCGCGTCAATGTGCACGAGGTTCAAGACGAGCTGGCCAAGCGCGAGCGCGCCAAGCTGAGCGATATTCTGACCGTTCCCCTGCATAGCGGCGAAAACTGGTCGGACGAGGAAATCACCGCCGAGCTGGAGAACAACGCGCAAGGCATCTTGGGCTACGTAGTTCGCTGGATCGACGCCGGGGTTGGTTGTTCGAAAGTACCGGACATTAACAATATCGGCCTGATGGAAGACAGAGCGACTTGCCGCATCTCTTCCCAGCATATGGCCAACTGGCTGCACCACGGCGTCGTCAGCCACGATCAAGTCATGGACGTGATGAAGCGCATGGCCGAGGTTGTCGATGGACAAAACGCGGGCGATGCCAGCTATCAAAACATGGCGCCCGGCTTTGATGGCGTGGCTTTCAAAGCTGCTTGCGACCTGGTGATCGAAGGCCGCGAGCAGCCTTCAGGCTACACCGAGCCCGTCTTGCACCGCCGCCGCTTGGAAAAAAAGGAACTGGCTGCCTAGATTTTTGGAGCCGCTAGCCGGTTGAACAAGAAAGGGGAGCCCGGCCAGCGGCTCCCCTTTTTCTTATGGCTAGCTCGGCGTGCAGGTCATACCGTTTCGCCGGGCATTGGCGATGCAGTCAGACCTATTGACGTAGCCTTCATTGGCAGAACCAACTATCTGACCGTTTCTTGCTGTTCGCCGCCACCGCCACTCGCCGGCCCTGTCCTTGTAGATTTCCCAAGTGTCACCTTGGGCGTCTTTGCATGATTCACTCATGTGTTCGATCTCCAAATTTTCAGAAAGGGTGAGGCGCGCGACACACTAAACATAGGTATGTTAGAAGATCGATATTTCAAGGCA
>JAUIHE010000174.1 GCA_030432195.1 Alphaproteobacteria bacterium | reverse complement strand
GGCGTCAATTCAAGAAAAAACGTCTATTGGGCGGCATTCTATGATGACAATGGCGGTTGCGTAGGGCGGTTCATCGGAAATGGAGACGTGCAACACGGGCTGGTAGCCTTCCGGCATCAAGCCATCTAATCGGACCTGCGCTCCGCCATTCAAGCGTAGGTAGGGTTTGCGCCCGGGTTCACGAAACAACTCTATGCCGCGCCAGGCCACCCCGTGACGCATGCCGGTGCCCAAGGCTTTGCAGGCGGCCTCCTTGACCGCATAGTGGCGCGCAAATGCTGCCGCCGGATCGGGGCGCTTCTGGCAAAACGCAATCTCATTCGGGCAAAACACACGCTGGATAAATCGCGCGCCGAAACGATTCATCGACTCTTGAATTCGCCGAATGTCGATCAGGTCAATTCCCGTCCCCAAGATCATCTACGCACTCGCATTGTTGTACTCTTGTCGCCTTGTGTCCGGTACCACTAGCCCCGTTTGCGCTCGACGTGAGAGACATAGCGCGAGGCGTTCAACGAGGCGATGACGTTGTTGAGCTGATCGATATCTTTCACCTCAACATCCAGCGAAATGGTAAAGAAATCATGGCTTCGATTGGTAAACTTCAGATTTAGAATGTTGCCATGGTTCTTACCGATCAAGGTCGACAGGGTGCCAAGGCTGCCCGGTTCGTTGGATATGATGACCTCAAGGCGCGCCACATGACCTTGATCTTGCCCGTCCACATCCCAGGACACGGCCAGGAAGCGTTCCGGCTGGTCTTGGTAGTTCAAAACGTTGTCGCAGTCGCGCGTGTGGACCGTGACGCCTTTGCCCGTTGTTATGATGCCCAAAATCGGATCGCCAGGAATCGGGTGACAGCACTTGGCCATGTGAACCGCAAGGCCCGGGACAAGGCCACGAATGGGCACGGCAAAATCGTGGCGGACAGCCTCTTCCTTGTTGACCCGCGTGCGGGCGGCTTTGTCCGAAGCCGCGATAGCCGCCGCCGCGGCCTTGGACTTGAGCCCCGGATGTACCGCCTCAACAACGGGGCGCGTCGTTTGGTTGCCCATAGAAACAGCGGCATAAAGATCGTCAAGGCCATGAAAACTCAAGGATTTGGCAGCCTTGGCAATGGCTTCTTCGGTAAAATCCAAATCCTCGGCACGGAAAGCCCTGTGGACCATCATCTTGCCCATGGCAACGTGCTGGTCACGTTCCTTAGATCGGATAAAGCGTCGAACTTGCGCCTTGGCTTTGCCGGTAACCGCAAAAGCCTCCCAGTCGGGGCGCGGCTCGGCGCTTTTCTTGGTTAATATCTCGACCTGATCGCCGTTTTGAAGGGTGTAGGACAAGGGCCTGATATGGCCGTTGACCTTGCCACCGATACATTGATTGCCGACCGCCGTGTGAACCGCATACGCAAAGTCAACAATGCAGGCACCTTGAGGCAAGACGATCAGCATGCCCTTTGGCGTGAAAACGAAGACCTGATCTTGGTACATCTCCATCTTGGTATGTTCCAAGAACTCCTCAGAACTGGAAGCGTTGTCCAAGATTTCGCGCAGTTCGCGCACGAAGGCATATTGCATGCCGTCCACATCGCCCTGGTCAGAGCTCTGTTTGTATTTCCAGTGCGCCGCCACGCCCCGCTCGGCCTGCAAGTGCATGTCTTCGGTGCGAATTTGCACCTCGATCTTGTGGCGGAAGGGGCCAATGAGCCCCGTGTGGATTGACCGATAACCATTGGATTTTGGCGTTGAGATATAGTCTTTAAAGCGGCCGGGCACCATGGGATAGGCCGAATGCAGAACCCCCAGCGCGTGATAGGCGTCGCCAATGCTGTTGACCACCACACGAAAGGCCACAATGTCGGAGAGCTGCTCGAAGTTGATCGATTTGCGCTGCATTTTCTGCCAAATCGAATAGGGAGTCTTAACGCGCCCGGTAATCTCTGCGCGCAGATCGCTCGCCAGCAATTTCTGGCGCAGCTCGGCGATAATGCTCTCCGAGACCTCGCTGCCGCGTTCCAGCATCTCGCCCATCAGCGTTGTAATATTGGCGCGCGCCTCTGGATTCAGCTGTTCAAAGGCGATATCGTCCAGCTCCTCCTTGATATAGCGAAGCCCAATACGTTCAGCCAATGGCGCATAGATTTCTGCGGTCTCAAGCGCAATACGCCGGCGCTTTTCTTCGCGCAGATGCTGGATAGTGCGCATGTTGTCCAAGCGGTCCGCCAGCTTGACCAACAACACACGAATGTCGCGCGACATGGCCAAGAACAGCTTGCGGAAATTTTCTGCCGACTTGGAAAATTGCCCCTGCACCTTGACTTGCGATAGCTTGGTCACGCCGTCCACAAGCTCGGAGATTTCTTTGCCGAATAGCTTGGTAATGTCCTCGCTAGTGGCGATCGTATCTTCCACCGTATCGTGCAAAAGCGCGGTGATGATGGATTGGTGGTCCAACCGCATATAGGCCAGGGTCGTCGCCACCGACACCGGGTGAACGATATAGGGCTCGCCAGACTTGCGCTTTACCCCGCGGTGGTGAAATTCAGCGAATTCGAAGCCCTTGGTTATCAGGCCAGGCGGCAAATAGGGGTCATAGGCCGCCACCATGGCCTCAAGGGTCATGACCTCGTGCGCCAAGTCCATCTCTTCGACTGGCTCGATAGAGGGCACGAGGTGGCCAGGGGCCTCAATGACGCTGCTGAGATTCTCAAAATGTAAATTGCTGGTGTCGGCGATCGTCGGGCGGGCGGGGTCATGCATACTTTCGCCGCTGCCAACGCCAACCGCACCGCTCGCCGGTCCCTCGTCAGAGACAGCTTGCGGTGCGGGCACTACACCCGTCTCAGGACTTCGCTCAGAGACTTCAGCCACGGTCTTTTCCCACGTAATAATAGCCAGACACACAAGAGGGAAATTCTAGCCCTCGTTGTTTGCAAATAGCAAGGGTACTTGTCATTGCCGGCCCAGGCTTTCCTTATCGACGGACATTCGTTAAATCGGCGATCAGGCAAAGAAAAACCGCGCCCGAACCGAGCGCGGTTGTCTGATAAGCCCTTCAACTGGTCGGCAGGCACCCTCGCCCAACCGCCAAAGCATCTTGTCTTTGCGATCAGTCTTCGGGCACTTCCATTTCGGGCATGTCTTCGAAGTGCATGACCGGTCCGTCGCTGGACGATGCGGCAAGGCGGCGGAACATTTCCTCGCCTTCGTCGTAGCTGGTCGTTGGAGTGTCGATCAGCTCTGGCAGTTTTTCGATATCATCGTTTTCAACGCGGCGCTGCAGGTTCTTGACCACGCCTTCGCGCAGATCTTGGATATTGACCAGATCCTTCGAGATTTCGCGCAGAGCAATGACGGGCATTTTGTCGTCGTCCTGCTCAACCATATATTGAGCGCCTGCATTGAGTTCGCGAGCGCGCTGGGCGGCCAGCACCACCAACTCAAAGCGATTGTCAATGTGCTCCATGCAGTCTTCGACTGTGACGCGTGCCATATCTTGGTTCCGATATTTGGGGAGAATTGAGCGCGGAATAATAGACGAAAACCGCCAGCATTCAAGCCCTGAGTTTACAAACGGGAAAAGAGGTCGGCGGATTGGCCTGCCGTCGCCGCAGATCAACCGTCCGCCATTGCCACGTTCTTCTCATATCCCTAGGCCGACACGCGAAACGGCGGCGCAATAACTTCTAGATCACTAGTGTCAACGGTCTTTATCAGATCGCTGGCTGACGTCTTCCAAACCGGGTGCCGCCAGTCGGGTTCTACATCCAATAAAGGACGCAGCACAAAGCCGCGCTCATGCATCCGCGGATGCGGTAATGTCAGGTTGGAATCGTCCACAATTGTCTGTCCATAGGCGATTAGGTCCAGGTCCAGGGTGCGCGCGGCATTGGCAACGCTGCGCTCGCGCCCGAATTCGCGCTCAACCGAGAGCAAATGCGCCAACAAGGGCCGCGGGGCGACCCTGGTCTCCAAACGGGCGACTCCGTTAACATAAAGCGGCTGGTCACTGGGCGGCACGGGATTACTACGATAGAGCGCAGAGACCTGGATATCCGCCTGCAAAACCGCCGCCAAGCGCGAAAGCCCAGCACGAATGACCGCTTGGCTGTCCGCAAATCCCGGCAAGCTAAGGTTTGAGCCAAACGCGACCAAACAAACCGCTGATTTTTCGTCGAATTGCATTTTTGTTATTGCATCCTTAGGTTTAGTTTGCCATATTCTGGTCACTTTAGAACGGCGACCTTAATCATTTCCGGTCGCCGCGACCACATTTAGCGCCATTTGCGCGCCTTAGCGGAATTGTTGATAATGCGATTTTTTCAAAACGAACGCATCGCCCTTTTCATCGACGGCTCAAACCTTTACGCAACCGCACGCGCGCTAGGCTTCGACATCGACTACAAGTCCTTGCTGAATGTCTTTGACCAGAACGCCTACATGGTCCGCGCCTTCTACTACACGGCTTTGCTGGACGATCAAGAATATAGTCCGATCAAACCTCTGGTCGATTGGCTCGACTATAACGGCTATTCCATCGTCACCAAGCCGACTAAAGAATTCACCGACAGCGCCGGACGCCGCAAGATCAAAGGCAATATGGATATCGAGCTGGCCATTGACGTTATGGAGATGGCCAACCGCTTGGACCACATCATTTTGTTCTCAGGCGACGGCGATTTCCGCAGTCTGGTGCAGGCCGTGCAGCGCAAAGGCGTCAAGGTGTCCGTGGTTTCAACCATCAAATCCAACCCACCCATGATTGCCGACGAGCTGCGCCGCCAAGCCGACGCCTTTATTGAGCTGAGCGATCTAAAGGATCGCATCGCGCGCCCCACGGCGCCCGTCCGTCCCGCTGCGCCGCGCCCCATGGGTATGGAATACGAGGACTAGTTAAGTGGACTAGCGGGCCCCTGCCCTGCTCCCAAACCCTACGATGACAAAAATAGGCTCGTTACTTTGCGAGCCTATTTTCGTTTCAAGCGATCGTCCCACTTGCTCTTCGGAAACACAAAAAAAGAGGGCCCGGCGGCCCCCTTTTTGTTCGCGATAGATCGTTGGTTAGAAAGAAACTTTAACCGAGACGCCCGCGACCCAAGCGCGCTGTTCCTCCACCAGGTTAAAGCCCCTGCCAGATACGCCCCCGTAGGTCGCAGAGTAACCTTCATCATAGATCGAAGCCGAGGTGTTTTCGGCTGAATCGCTGTCTAGATTGGCGACACCGACGCGGACCATGAGGCCTTGCGCCAGTTCATAAGAGGCGCCAACAAAGTAGTTTGTTTCATACTCTTCGCCGCTTCCCAACGCGTGGCGAATTTCGGTCTCAACACCGCTACCGATGGTCAAAGCACCCGCCGTATAGCTGGCACCAGCCGAAACGTATTCGGTGGTCGCGCCTGCCTCTTCCATGGCGTAGTTGACACCGAATGCCAGTCCGCTCGCTGACACGCCGACCGATCCGGCCAACATAGAATCTTGTGCAGATAGGCCCAATTCAACTTCTGCCATGCCAACCGAAGCGCCGTATCCAACCCCGATAGCCCAGTTGGCGTCGTCATCAACCGATGCCTCAAAATCGACGCCCGCAAAAGAGTTGGCAAACAGGACTTGTTCCAACTCCTGGCCGTTGTAGGCGTCGGCCTCTATGGCGCCCACCAAGTAGGGCACGTTCAATTGGTTTGAAGCTTCGCCCGCAGAACCCGTGTCGCCCAGCTTAAAGGTACCAAAGGCTGAGCTCAGATAGACGTACCCGTCGTTGAAACTAATGCTGTCACTGGCGAACTTGTCTTGCTTTTCCATAGCAATCGATTCCACCAAAG
>JAUIHE010000016.1 GCA_030432195.1 Alphaproteobacteria bacterium | reverse complement strand
TGCGTGAGTTGTTGGCCGGAGGTCAGGTCGATTTGGACTATTTGGCACGCTACACCAACGCGCCCTTCCTGATCGACGAGACACCAGGCCCTACCAAAGGCCTGTTCCTACGCGACGACAACGGCAAGCCGCTGGTCAAAGACCGCCGGTCGGGCGACTTGGTGGCTTTTGACGCGCCTGGCTGTCTGCCGGATCTGGCCGCCAGCCATCAAGACCAGGCCGGGTTGATCCATCGCAGTGCCTTTCAACACCTGGCCGAAACTTATTTGGTGGACGACTACAGCCCCGAATCTGTCGCCCCAATCTGCGGGGTATCTGCCCAACGCATTCGCGGCCTGGCGCAAGAACTTGCTCAGGTTGCCTTTTCTGAGAGCATCGAAATCAACCAACCTTGGACCGATTTTAGGGGCCAGCGCCACGACAAGATGATCGGCCGCCCGGTGGCTTTCCACGCTATGCGCGGCATTTCTGCCCACGCCAACGGCTTCCAGACCTGTCGCGCCTTGCACCTGCTGCAAATTCTGCTGGGCTCGGTCGAAACTCCCGGCGGTTTCCGCTTCAAACCCCCTTACCCGAAGCCCGTTGAAGCCCACCCCAAACCGCATGCTACTTGGTCACCAGGCGCGCCTCTTACAGGGCCGCACCTGGGGTTTGTAACAGGGCCCGAAGACCTGGCCCTTGATGTGGACGGCAAGGCTTTGCGCATTGACAAGGCCTTTACATGGGACAATCCCATGTCGGCGCATGGCCTGATGCACATGGTCATATCGAATGCTCACGCTGGCGATCCTTACCAAATCGACACCTTGTTCATGTACATGGCCAACATGGCTTGGAACTCCAGCATGAACACCGGCGCGGTCATGGAGATGTTGACCGACAAGAACGACGACGGCAGCTATCGCATCCCCCACTTCATCTATTCGGACTCCTATGCCTCCGAGACTGTGGCCTACGCCGATCTGATCTTGCCCGACACCACCTATCTTGAGCGCCACGACTGCATCTCTTTGCTCGATCGTCCGATCTGCGAAGCCGACATGGCGGCCGACGCGATCCGCTGGCCAGTGGTCGAGCCCGACCGCGATGTTAGAGGCTTCCAGTCCGCCTTGGTCGAACTGGGCGCAAGGCTGGGACTTAAGGGTTTTGTCAATGACCAGGGCCAAGCGCTGTACCGCGACTATGCGGATTACATGGTCAACCACCAGCGCCGCCCAGGCATTGGCCCGCTGGCCGGGTTCCGGGGCGCGGAGGGTGACAAAGCTGGGCGCGGCGAGGTCAACCCCAACCAACTGCAAGCCTACATCGACAACGGCGGCTTTTGGTCGGCCCACATTCCCGACGAAGCATTGTTCTTCAAGCCCTGGAACAACGCCTATCAAGATTGGGCGGTCGCAATGGGCTTCTTCGATGCCCCGCACCCCTATGTTTTCCAACTCTACCTAGAACCCATGCAGCGCTTTCAACTTGCTGCAGATGGGCACGGTGAACGCCAACCGCCTGACCATTTGCGCGATCAAGTCAAGCAACGCTTCACGCCACTGCCCATTTGGTGGTCCAGCACCTCGAACGGCGATCAGGAGGCAAACCAGCAATACCCTCTGCACGCCCTGACCCAGCGCCCGGCGGCCATGTACCATTCTTGGGGATCGCAGAACGCATGGTTGCGCCAGATCCACGGCGAGAACCCGCTCTATGTCCCGCGCAAAGTCTGGGACGAGCAAGGCTTTAAGCCCGGTGACTGGGCTAAACTTAGCTCGCCGCACGGCAGCATCACTATTCCGGTCGCCTTGATGGAATCTTTGAACGAAAACACCGTCTGGACCTGGAACGCCATCGGCAAGCGCGCCGGCGCCTGGGCGTTGTCGCCCGACGCGCCAGAGGTCAAGCGCGGCTTCTTGCTCAATCACCTGATATCCGAGTTGCTGCCGCCCAAAGGCGACGGTCTTCGCTGGTCGAATTCCGATCCCATCACCGGCCAAGCGGCCTGGTTCGACCTAAAGGTCTCGATCGCCAAGACGGTGCCGCCGGCGCGCAGCTTGCCCGATATGGGCCAGCAATCCTCACCCGTTCCCGCGGCACCGAAACACCTGGCCTTCGGCGAGCAATTCGATAAGGCCGCATCCACGACTGCCAGCCGCGCGCTTGAAGAGGAGACCGAGGCATGACCCTGCTGCCCCCCTCGACCAATAAAGCCCTTGGTTTGGCGATTGACCTGGACACCTGCGTCGGCTGCCATGCCTGTGTTATCGCTTGCAAAGAATGGAATACCGCCAATTACGGGGCTCCCTTGTCCGACCAAGATGCCTACGGCAGCGATCCTGTCGGCACCTTTCTAAACAGGGTCCACACCTTTGAATACCAGCCCGATCAGCTCAACCAGCCTCAAACGCTGTCGTCTGGCGATACCGCAGCTTTCCAGGTCACGCATTTTCCCAAGTCGTGCCTTCACTGCCAGGATGCGCCCTGCGTCACCGTCTGCCCGACCGGCGCTTCTTATAAGCGCAGCGAAGATGGTATTGTATTGGTCAACGAAGAGGCCTGCATCGGCTGTGGTTTGTGTGCTTGGGCCTGCCCCTATGGCGCGCGCGAACTGGACGCCGAAGCCGGTGTCATGAAAAAATGCACCCTCTGCGTCGATCGCATCTACAACGAGAACCTGCCTGAAATTGATCGCGAACCGGCCTGCGTTCGCACCTGCCCAGCGGGCGCTCGGCACTTTGGCGATTTTGCCGATCCGAACTCGAATGTCTCCCAGCTGGTGCGCGAGCGCGGCAGCATCACCTTGATGCCCGAAATGGAGACGCGCCCGGTCAACGCCTACCTACCCCCGCGCCCGAAACTAGAGGCCTGCGCAGAAGCGCGCCCCGTGCCAGCGGGCGATACGGCCCCCCAACAGGCGACCCCGCAAGGCTTCTTGGCCTGGCTGGACGGCGCCCTAGCCAAACTTGAGGCTGACGCCTCGAACAAGAGCGCATAGGAGGATCACACCATGCATCCCGCACCGTCACTGATCCTCTTCACGTCTTTGTCCGGGCTCGGCTTCGGATTTTTCGTCTTTCTGGGTTTTGCCGGGGGAGACCTTGCGGGCTGGGCTGCCTTCTTTGCTTACGCCTTTGCCTATGGCTTAAGTTGCGCTGGCCTGCTGTCCTCGCTGTTTCACCTGGGGAACCCGCAGCGCGCCTGGCGTGCCCTGTCCCAATGGCGCAGCTCTTGGCTGTCGCGCGAAGGCGTGCTGGCCGTCGCCACCTTGCTGATCTTTGCCCCGCAGGCCATTGCTCAGATCTGGGGGCCGGGTGCGTCCCTGACCTTAGGGGTCTTGGGAGCGCTGCTCGCCTTGGCGACCATTGGTTCAACCGCCATGATTTATGCCCAACTGAAGACGGTACCGCGCTGGCACCACCCGGCAGTACCGGTGTTGTTTTTCCTCTACGCCCTGAGCGGCGGCGCTCTATTGGCAGGCTTTGCCTATGCTGCGGCTTTGTCCTTGCTGCTGTTGGGCGGTGTGCAAGGGGCCTATTGGCGCCGCGCGGACGGTCGGTTTGCCGCGTCGGGCTCCAGCATGAACACCGCAACGGGCTTGGGACGCCCCGGCAGCCTACGCCTGCTTGAACGGCCTCATACCGGTCAATCTTATCTGACTAAGGAAATGATGTTCCAAGTCGCGCGCCGACGCGTGGTCGCGCTGCGGCGGCTATTCTGGGCCTTCGGCATCGCGTTACCCTGGCTAATCGCGCTCATGGCAATTTCAGGCGGCGGATCAGGGGCGCGCTTGGGTCTAGTGGCAGTTGCCACTAGCCTAGCGTGTCACTTTGTTGGCCTCATCGCGGCGCGTTGGCTCTTTTATGCGCAAGCTGAACACGTAGTCTCGTTTTATTATGGTCAGGAAGCAAAAGCATGAAGCAACCTTGGGATCCGAAAACGCCTCTGTTGGCTGGTGGCCGTCCGATGGGACTACAGGCCACGGCCCGCGCGCTGCGTGAACGCAAGCTCAGCGCCGTCGCGGTTGCCAATGCGCTGTTCGACTGCATTGCCGACGGCCCGGCCAACGTCTTTGTATCCCAGACCCGCCGCCGCGCTATCGACGAAGCGAAAGCCGCCGATGCGCGTTTGGATGCGGGTCAACCAGCCTCGCCCTTCGACGGCGTGCCCACCGCGTGGAAAGACCTGTTTGCGATGGCGGGCGAGCCCAACATCGCGGCCTCAAAACTGCTGGAAGGCACCGCGCCTGCCGAACAAGACGCTTGGGTCGTGGAGCAGGTCGCCAAGGCGGGCATGGTTAGCCTAGGGCGCCTAAACATGAGCGAAATGGCGTATTCGGGCATGGGTTTGAACCCGCATTTCGGCACGCCAGCCAATCCTTGTAGCTCGCAGACCGCCTATGTGCCGGGCGGCTCATCGTCGGGTTCGGCGGTTGCGGTAGCGCTGGGTTGGATGCCCTTTGCCATGGGAACGGACACGGGCGGTTCGGTGCGCCTGCCCGCCGCCTACAATGGCCTAGTGGGCTATAAGAGTTCCGAGGGGCGCTATTCCAAGCAGGGCGTCGTGACCTTGTGCGAGACCTTGGATTCCGTCGGCATCTTGGCCCGGTCAGTTGCAGACTGCTGGGCCTTGGACCCCTTGTTTGCAGCTCCGCCAGCGATCAGTCGCCATGATGCCCGCGCCCAGCCAACCACCTTTTATATTCCGCACAGCCAGGTGCTGGATGATCTAGACCCAGTGGTCGCATCCGCCTTTGACGCCTCCTTAAAAGCCATAGAGGCCGCCGGTTTTCGATTAGAAGACATCACCCTGCCCGACTTTGATCTTGCCGCACAACTCGCGCAAGACTGCGGCACCCTGACAGCGATTGAGGTCAGCATGATCTATGCCGATCGCCTGACGCCTGAACGCATGGCGACCATGGACGAGCGGGTCATTGATCGCATGAACCGTCATCTGACCATGAGCGCGCAAGACGTGGCACGCCTGCACACCGCCCGCCAGGCCGGCGTCGCTCGACTGTCCGAGCAGCTCAAAGACGGTTTCTTGCTGTTCCCTACAACACCCGGCCTTGCGCCCGAAATCGCGCCCTTGGAGGCCGACAAAGCTGTCTTCCATCGCGAAAACGTGCGCGGACTGCGCAACACTTCGATTGGCAATTTCTATAATCTGCCTGGAGTTGCTCTGCCCAACGGTCGCGCGAGCGACGGGCGCTTTAGCAGCCTTCTGGTCAGCGCTGGGGCGAACGATGACCGCCGCTTGCTTGCAGCCGCCGCGGCGCTGGAGCCCCTGGTGACGCCCAGTGCGGGCCTATGAGTGCTAGCCTGAAAAGCTGATTTTTGGCATTTTGAACCACGACTTCTTGCCACCGCCTTCAAGCTGATCCAACAGAGCATCTGCAATGCCCAGATAGGCTGCGGCGTGCGGCCCGTCGGCTTGTGTGGCAACGATCGGGGCGCCCGCATCGGAGGTCTCGCGGATCGCCATCTCCAAGGGCACGGCGCCCAAGAAGGGGATAGACAATTTTTTGGCTTCACGCTGTGCGCCGCCGTGGCCGAAGATGGGGCTCTCGTGCTGGCAATTCGGGCAGATGAAACTGCTCATATTCTCGACCAAGCCCAGTACCGGCACATTGACCTTACGGAACATGGTGATGCCCTTCTTGGCATCCAGCAAGGCCAAATCTTGCGGCGTCGAAACGATCACGGCGCCCGCCAGAGGCACCTGCTGCGCCATGGTCAACTGGGCATCCCCTGTGCCCGGCGGCATGTCAACGATCAGGACGTCCAAAGGCCCCCAATCGACTTGGCGCAGCATCTGCATCAAGGCCGACTGAACCATAGGGCCGCGCCAAATCATGGCCGTATCTTCGTCAACCATGAAGCCCATAGACATGACCTTGATACCAAAATTTTCTTTCGGTTTCAGACGGTTGCCTTCTGCTTCGGACTGGCCTTCCAGCCCCAACAAACGCGGCATCGACGGCCCGTAAACGTCCGCATCCAGGATGCCAACGGCCTTGCCTCGGGCCTGAAGAGCCAAGGCCAAATTGACCGCGGTTGTGGATTTTCCGACCCCGCCCTTGCCACTCGCGACCGCGATGATGGTTTGCACGCCGGGAATGGGCCCGCCGCGCTGGGGCTGTTGGGCTTGTTGCTGGCTGGGGCTAGCTTGGGGTTTTGGCGCTGGCGCCGCCGTGCTGCTGCCGGGTTTGGCCTCTGCTGTCAAAACCACCTGTGCGCTTTCAACCCCCTCCAGCCCGGACAGCGAGGCCTCGACAGCCGCACGCAAAGGCTCCATGCCCTGCGCTAGAGCGGGTTCCACTTGCAACGCCAAAACCACGCGGCCTTGATCGACGCTCAAACCAGAAATGAGTTTCGGCGACCAGCCTTTGAGCTCAATGGCGGAAAGGTGCTGCATGACGAAATCGGGTGTGAGGCTCATAGGGGCTCCAGGCTAGGCTTACAGTGTTCTTGACGCGGGCTTGTGTATAGTGCTGGCCCGCGCTACCAGCTTGATGTAGAGGCTCGTTCGCCAGAACCCAAGAGGTAATATGCCCCCGTCCCCGCTTCTTCCCGAAGATTGCACGCCGGTCGCTATCGACTATGACCGCAGCACCAAAATGCTGAGTGTCGAATTCGACGACGGCCAGCGGTTTGCCATCCCCGCTGAGCTGTTGCGGGTTGAGAGCCCCTCGGCCGAAGTACAGGGCCATGGTCCAGGGCAAAAGACGCTGGTCGCAGGGCGTCGCCACGTTAGCATCATCGACATTGAGCCCATTGGCAGCTACGCCGTGCGCTTGGTGTTTGACGATCTGCATGATACCGGGCTCTATACCTGGCCGACGCTCTATCGCTTGGGGCGCGATCAAGACCAGCTCTGGGCCGATTACCTGGCCGCTCTGAGGGCTCAAGGACTAAGCCGTGAGCCCTAGCCCACAATCTCTTGACGTTCTGGTGTTGGGGGCTGGTGCCGCTGGCCTATTTTGCGCGGGCCGCCGTTGCCAAGCGGGCCTATCGGTCGCAGTCGTTGACCAAGCCCGCAAACCCGCGGAAAAGGTGCGGATTTCGGGCGGCGGGCGCTGCAATTTCACCAACCTGCACTCCAGCCCAGCCAATTTTCTGTCGGCCAATCCCAAGTTTTGTATCTCGGCGCTTCGCCGCTTTCGCCCGCTGGACTTCGTGGCCATGGTCGAGGCTGCGGGCATTGCCTACCACGAGAAAACGCCCGCTTTGGGGTCCGACGACCAACGCGCCAAGGGTCAGCTATTCTGCGACGGCTCCGCGCAAGAGATCATCGCGATGCTTTTGGCGCCACTGCGGCATGCGGGTGCCCACATCGCTCTAGCCAGCCCAATCGAGCGCCTAGAAGCTCGGCAGGAAGGCGGCTATCGCCTGACCACCGCGCAGGCGGTGCTTGAGGCCCCCATCGCCGTTATTGCCACGGGCGGTAAATCAATTCCCAAAATGGGGGCATCGGGAATCGGCTATCGTCTGGCCGAACAGTTCGGGCACGATCTGGTTGAAACGCGCGCCGGGCTCGTGCCCTTCACTATGCAAGGCGATTTGCTGGAAGACTGCAAGGCTCTGGCAGGCGTCGCGGCCAATGTGAAGGCCAAAGTCGGTAAGGCCACATTCGAAGAAGGGTTGTTGTTCACCCACCGTGGTCTGTCGGGCCCAGCCATGTTGCAGCTCAGTTCTTATTGGCGCGAAGGCCAAGCCTTGAACCTCAATTTTCTGCCGGGTGACGGGCCCCTTTTTGAACGCCTTAAGACGGCAAAGCAGAGCCAACCGCGCCAGACACCGGTGGACCTTCTGGCCGCCGCCTTGCCACGTGCCCTAGCGACTTGGATCTGCGAACCTGATGCCGCTGGTCAACGCCTCGCGGACTTGCCCGACCGCCGGTTGCGGCAGATCGAAGAGCGCGCGCAACGCCTGGCCCTCGTGCCCAGCGGCACCGAGGGTTATCGGACCGCCGAAGTCACCTTAGGCGGGGTTGATACGCGCCAACTCTCCGGCCAAAGCATGGAAAGCCTGCTTCACAGGGGCCTCTATTTTATCGGCGAAGTGGTGGATGTGACGGGCCATTTGGGCGGGCACAATTTCCAATGGGCTTGGGCCAGTGCGGCCGCCGCCGCCGATGCTATTGCCCAGCGCCCACGGGCCTAGTCGCCAATTCGGGCGCCAAGAGCTTTGCGCCTAGAATGAAGTGCAGCCTGGCGTGCTCGTCGTATGGCAAATTCTTTGCCCGGGCGCGTCCATGCGGACCTTGCCAGACGGCTTCAGCCTTGCTTTAACAAGGGCTGTATTGGTGGCAGCAGGAGCAACGAGCCGTTGTACATATCGCCGCCTTAGCTGCCGCCCGCCCTTCTTCGACCTGCGCCACCGCCCTCACCAACAGAGGCTCTCATGTACCTGCTGATCGATAACTACGATTCCTTCACCTACAACTTGTTCCATTTCCTGGGTGAAGTTGGGGCGGAAATGCAGGTGGTTCGCAACGATCAAATCACCGTTGACGAAGCATTGGCGCTGGCGCCCGAGGGCGTGATCTTATCGCCTGGCCCTTGCACGCCCAACGAAGCCGGTATCTGCCTGGATATGGTCAAAGCGTGCGCCGATCGGGCTCTGCCGTTGCTGGGTGTCTGCCTGGGGCATCAATCCATCGGGCAGGCCTTTGGCGGGCGCATCGTGCGTGCCCAGCAGGTCATGCATGGCAAAATCAGCGACATTCAACACGACGGCAAGGGCTTGTTCGCAGGTCTGCCTAGCCCGCTGAAGGTCACGCGCTACCACTCGCTGACCATTGATCCGGCCAGCATGCCCGACTGCCTAGAGGTGACCGCCCGCTCTGACGACGGTGTTATCCAGGGCGTTCAGCACAAAAGCTTGCCAATCCACGGGCTCCAGTTCCACCCAGAGAGCATTGCCAGCCAACGCGGCAAAGACATGCTCGCCAATTTCTTGACCCTATCACGACCCAGCCAGAAGGCCGCCTAGATGTCAGACGCTTTTAAATCCTTTATTGCCCAAGTGGCCGACGGCCAGTCGCTGAGCCAAGAACAAGCCAGAGCCGCCTTCGATCTGTTGATGGCGGGTGAGCCCACGCCTAGCCAAATGGGCGGCTTCTTGATGGCGCTGCGTGTGCGTGGCGAAACGGTGGCAGAGATAACCGGCGCGGCACAAGCCATGCGCGCTGTTATGGCCGGTGTCCCAGCGCCCGAAGGCGCGTTGGATGTCGTGGGTACGGGCGGCGATGGCTCTCACACCTATAACATTTCCACCGCCTCGGCCTTCGTCATTGCCGCGTGTGGTGTTCCAGTGGCCAAGCACGGCAACAAAGGCGTTTCCAGCCGCTCGGGTGCGGCGGATGTCTTGACCGCGCTGGGTATCAATATCGAACAAACCCTGGATCGCATCGCCCCCGCCATTGAAGCGACCGGCATGGGCTTCATGATGGCGCCCAAACACCACGCCGCAGTACGCCACGTCATGCCAACCCGCATGGAGCTGGGCACGCGCACGATCTTCAATATTCTGGGACCGCTGGCCAACCCTGCGGGCACCAAACTGAGCCTAATCGGCGTCTATGACCGCGCCCTGGTCGAGCCAATCGCCGAGGCTTTGGGCAAACTGGGCAGTCAGCGCGCCCTGGTGGTTCACGGCAACGACGGGTTGGATGAAATCACCTTGACCGATGTCACACACGCGGCGTTTCTGGCCGACGGCCAAGTGCAACCGCTGACCATTGACCCGCGCTCCATGGGCTATGAGCTTTGCTCGCCCGAAGCGCTGAAGGGTGGAACGCCTGCAGACAACGCCCGCGCCTTGGAAGCCATTTTGCGCGGCGAACGCAACGCCTACGCCCAGACCGTCGAGCTGAACGCGGGGGCGGCTTTGATGGTGGCGGGCAAGGTTGCCAGCCATAGCGAAGGCTGCCAGCGCGCGCGCCAAGCCCTAACCGACGGCAGCGCCCATGCCGTCCTCGAAAAATTGCGAGCTTTCACCAATGCCTAACGCCCCTGTCGTCTCTGACACCTTGGCCAAAATCTGCGCCAAGACGCGCGACCACATAGAAGCTTGCAAGGCAGCCATGCCTTTTGCCGACCTGCAGGCGCGTCTTGGCGAAGGCGGCCTACCTCGCGGCTTCGTTCGCGCCCTGGAGGAGCGCCATGCGAACGGTCAATTCGCTTTGATCGCTGAGATCAAGAAGGCCTCACCTTCCAAAGGCTTAATTCGCCCCGATTTTGACCCGCCTTTGTTGGCCGAAGCCTATAAAGCAGGTGGTGCAACTTGCTTGTCCGTGCTAACCGATCGCCCCTTTTTCCAGGGCCACGACGACTACCTGATTGCCGCTCGCGCTGCCGTCGATCTGCCCTGTCTGCGCAAAGATTTCATGCTCGATCCCTATCAGATCGTCGAAAGCCGCGTCTTGGGCGCCGACTGCGTATTGCTGATTATGGCCTGCCTCAGCGACGGCCAGGCGCAGGACTTGCTAGGCACAGCGACCGAACTGGGCATGGATGCCCTGATTGAGGTCCACGACGAAGACGAGCTGGAGCGGGCGCTGGAGCTGCCCAGCCCGCTTATCGGCATCAATAATCGTAACCTCAAGACCCTGGAGGTCAGCCTTGAGACCTTCAAGACCCTGGCGCGACAAGTGCCGGAAAATCGACTTTTGGTGGCCGAAAGCGGCCTTTACAGCCACGTTGACCTAATCGAGATGTCGGCGCACGGCGCCCGCGCCTATTTGGTGGGCGAGAGCCTCATGCGCCAGGAAAACGTCACCGCAGCGACCAAAGACCTGTTGGGGATATCGGCATGAGCCAGCGGACCAAGGCCGGCGATCAAGAACCGCTGGACTTCAGCCACTTCGATGAGACCGGGGCCGCCACGATGGTGGACGTGAGCGCCAAGGACAGCACCGACCGGCGCGCGCTGGCACACGGCGAAGTTCGGGTGTCCCCTGAAACGCTCGCCCTGATCCGAAGCGGCGGTTTTAAAAAGGGCGACGTGCTGTCGATTGCGCAGTTGGCGGGCATTATGGGCGCCAAGCAAACCGCGAACCTGATCCCACTCTGCCACCCCCTGCCGCTGACCAGCGTCAAGCTGCGTCTGACATTGCAAGACGATCCGGCTGTGGTTCTGGTCGAGGCGGAAGCCAAAACCAGCGGCCAGACCGGCGTCGAGATGGAAGCGCTAACGGCGGTCGGTATCGCTTGCCTGACCGTCTATGACATGGCCAAGGCCGTGCAAAAAGACATGGTTATCACCAACATTCGTTTGCTGGAAAAAGAAGGCGGCCGATCAGGGCTGTATCGCGCGCCATGATGGCCTTTGACGAGGCCAAGCAGCGCATTCTTGAGCGCGCGTCCTTGATGCCTGGAGAACTGGTCGGCCTCCACCAAGCCAATGAGCGCATCTTGGCCGAAGACCTGGGCGCTCGGCGCGATCAGCCCCCGTCGGCGGTCTCTGCCATGGACGGCTATGCCGTTCGCGCGGACGATTGCAGCGGCCCCGGCAGTCAGTTTGTTGTGACCCAGACTGTCGCCGCGGGCGCTGTCCCCCAAGGCCCGATCGGGCCCGGTCAGGCCGCGCGGATATTTACTGGCGCTCCCCTGCCCCCTGGCGCAGATGCTATCCTTATCCAAGAGCTGACCCACCCGCGCGGCGATGCCCGCATCGCGACAGACGCCAATCTGACCGCTGGACGCTACGTGCGCGCCGCAGGCCAAGATTTCGCCAAAGGACAAGTTTGCCTCAAAGCCGGCCAGCGCCTGGGCGCACGGCACATCGGCTTGGCTGCGGCCATGAACTACCCTTGGCTAAAGGTGCGGCGATGTCCGCAAGTTGCGCTTATCTCGACCGGCGATGAATTGGTGCATCCAGGCGAGCCGATAGGGCCCGGCCAAATCATCTCCGCCAACTGTGCAGCGCTTCAAGCCCTGGTCGAGCGGCACGGCGGGCAAGCCCTGGTCTTTGGAGCCACGCCCGACGACAAAGAGGCGCTGCTTGCCACCTTGGACGCCGCGCGCTCGGCCGACATTATCGTCACCAGCGGCGGTGCCTCGGTCGGCGATCACGACCTGGTCGGCGGTCTGCTGCGCGATCATGGCCTCAGCGTTGATTTCTGGAAGATTGCCATGCGCCCCGGCAAGCCGCTCATTTTTGGCGACTTCCAGAACCGTGTGTTCTTGGGCCTCCCCGGCAACCCAGTTTCGGCCGTGCTCGGAGGCCTGATGTTCCTGGCGCCCCTACTGGCGCAGATGCTGGGACAAGACGATCCAACCGAAGCTTGGCAGACGCGCAACCTCAGCGGCAGTCTGCCCGCTAACGACGAACGTCTCGAGTTTTTGCGCGCCCGCTTGCTGCCGGATGGCCGTGTTGAGGCCTTTAATCGCCAAGATAGCGCGATGGCAAGCGTGCTCGCGCTGGCAGACGGCCTCATCCGCCGCCCTGCCCATGCTCCAACCTGGTCAAATGGTCAGATTGTGGATTACTTGCCCTTGTCAGGTCTCATTTAGCCAGAAAAGCGCGACTCCAACTTGACGTAAAATCAGAACTAAGATAGAACGTGATACGTATCTAATAAAAACATCCGTAGCCACCCTTGCGTTTATTGCCACATTGCTTTGACTCGCACAGGTTGGGGAATATGAGCCATGCTAACGCACAAACAGCGCGCCTTACTACTATTCATTCATGAACGTATGACCGAAATGGGCGTGCCGCCATCCTTCGATGAAATGAAGGATGCCCTTGGACTAAAATCAAAATCTGGCATTCATCGCTTGATTACTGGTCTGGAAGAGCGGGGGTTCTTGAAACGCATGCCGCATCGCGCGCGCGCTTTGGAAGTCTTGCGATTGCCGGAGGACCAGCCGCAACCGGGCTATCGCCAAAACCTGTTGGCAGGCGGCATGCAAGCCGGATTGCGCGACCCGAGTGAGCGCTATCAGGCGCCGCGGGGGGTGCCTGCGGTGCAAAACGATAACCAATTGCCGCTTGTTGGCCGCATCGCTGCGGGCTTGCCGATTGAGGCCATTGAGCAGACAGAAAATCACGTTGATGTTCCCTCGCACCTGTTTGGCCGCGGCGATCACTACGTTCTTGAGGTCGATGGCGATTCCATGATCGAAGCGGGGATTCACGACGGCGACCTGGTGGTCATCGAGCGGGGAGAAATCGCCCACAACGGGGAGATTGTCGTCGCCCTGGTCGATGGTCACGAGGTCACACTGAAGCGCTGGCGTAAGCACGAAAACTTTGTTGCTCTTGAACCTGCGAATTCACGTTTTGAAACCCGGGTGTTGGAACCAGGCCGTGTCTCGGTCCAAGGCCGTCTACGCGGTCTCATGCGCTCTTATCATTAGGACCTGCCGCGAGACTGAAGCGCGACCGCGCCTTTGGGGCCAACAGGTCTCAGGGGTCGGGTCGAGCGTGGCGACGCTCGCTGGCACACAACCCAGCGGCGGCCTAGCCTAGGTCTGGGCGCTGGCGGGCGACCCGGCCATCGCTCGTTTGCAGCTCCGGCTTATCGCCAAAGCGGTTGCGCATCAAAATGCGCTGTTCGCCGCGCTCTTTGATCCGCTTTGCCCTGAATTCTATCGAGTGGTTCAGGGGTTCCGGGTGCAAGTGCGCCGCGAGCGCTCAAGAGCAGGGCCCGAGCGATCGACGTCGATTGCGCCAAGGATCCGTGCCACAGATCCGCAAGGGGCATTGGCGTCAATATCCCATAGAGTGCACGCGCCCTGTGAATGCATTTCAACGAAACGCACTCTAGCCTAGGTCTGGGCGCTGGCGGGCGACCCGGCCATTGCTCGTTTGCAGCTCCGGCTTATCTCCAAAGCGGTTGCGCATCAAAATGCGCTGTCCGCCGCGCCTTATGATCCGCTGTGCCCTGAATTCTATCGAGCGGTTCAGGGGTTCCGGTTGCAAGTGCGCCGCGAGCGCTCAAGAGCAGGGCCCGAGCAATCGCCGTCGATTGTGCCACAGATCCGCAAGGGGCATTGGCGGCAATATCTCATTGCGTGAGCGCGCCCTGTGAATGCATTTCAACGAAACGCGCTCTAAAGCTCTGCTCCTGCACGCCATTCTTTCCAACGCAAGGCGGCATTGGCGCCGATCCAGGACAAGGGCTCTGGCGGAATTTGGCTCGGCTCCGGCTCGCTTAGCAGAGCTTCGGCATGCGCGCTGGGTTGCCCAACCGCCAGTTCAGCTGCGCAGATGCCCGCCATAGTGCCTTGCACCGATCCAAGCCCATTCTGGCAGACCGCACTAAACAAGCCGCTGTCAATTTCGCCGAAGGCAGGCACAGAGTTCCAGGACAGACAAAGGCGGCCCGCCCAGCGGTACTGCATCTTGAGCCCAGCCAACATGGGAAAACGCCGCTGGAAAGCCAAATCATGATCCAAGCTTAGCCGCTCCAGTCGGCCGGCACTCGTTTGCAGCCCCGGCTCATAACTAAAGCGGTTGCGCATCAAAATGCGCTGCCCGCCGTGCCCATTGATCCGCCGCAGGGAGCTGCCCATAGGGTCCGAGGGCGTTATGCCCCAAAAGTCCTGCCCCCCAAGGACCCGCAGCGCCGCGTCTCCTAAGGGTTCCGACATAGAGGCGTAAAGCATGACATGAATAAGCCGCCTCTTATAGAAGCCGAAACTGCTGGCATGCCCATTGACCGCCAAAATCACACGCGGACTTTCCAGCGAACCATGCGGCGTGGTGGCCCGCCAAGCCTGCCCCAAGTTGTGCAGCGCCTGCACGGGACTGTCTTCGTAAATAGCGACCGCGCTGCCGCGCAGCCCCTCTGCCAGCCCCCGGATGTATTGAACCGGTTGGATAAGGACGGTCCCGGGCGTAAACAGGCCGGAGCGGTAATAACTGCTGCCCGTCAGCGCGCGCATGTCGCCAGCATCCAGCCACTGGCAGCTTTCGCCCAAAGTCGCCAGGTGCGCGCTGTAGCTCTGGTTGTGTGCATCGCCCGCTGCGCTGGCCGCGGCATTGACCTTGCCCCAGGGCACAAAGGCCTCGTCCGGCAAGCCGTATTCCGCCACCGCCTGCCGTGCAAACTCGATCGCCGCGCGGTTGCGTTGGATCAGCGCGCGGTCGGCCTCCAGCCCGCTGCCGTAGTCGCTGGACTGCAAATTGTGGGGCAAATCGACCATGAAGCCAGAGTTGCGCCCCGAAGGGCCCAGCCCAACGCGGCTGGCCTCAAGGACCACGATCCGGCCCTTGGGGTCAAGCTGGCGCAAGCGCCTTGCGGCCGCCAAACCAGCAAAGCCCGCGCCAAGTACCAGCCAATCTGCTGTTTGTTTGCCTTGCAGACTAATCGCCGGATCAGCGGCCGGCAGCATGGCATACCAAGCAGGCAGGCCGGTATCTTTGGGCAAGCGGCGCGCCGTTCGTAGGGACGCAGGAGGCCCCGCCTTCACCGCGCCAGCTCTTCGCCGATGCGGTCGCTCAGATCAATCCAAATTGTCTTGATCTCCGTGTACTGATCGTGCGCGGCAAGGCCGTTATCACGCCCCCAAAAGCCCGACTGCTTGAAGCCGCCGAAGGGCGTCGTGATATCCCCTTCGCCAAAGCAATTGACCGTCACGGTTCCCGCCCGTAAATCGCGCGCGCCGCGCAGGGCTTTTTTGATATTGCCACTGAACAAAGAGGCCGTCAGCCCGTATTGGCTCTGGTTGGCCAGGCGGATGGCTTCATCATCGCTGGCCACCTCAATCACCGACAACAGCGGGCCAAAGATTTCCTCTTGCGCCAAAAGGCTGTCGGGGCTCACGCCGTCGAAAATGGTTGGCTCCACAAAGGCGCCCTGCCCCTTGCCACCGACGACGGCCTCGCCCTTGTCCAAATAGGCGCAAACTTTTGCTACGTGATCTTTGTCGATCAGCGCGCCCAAATGGTTGGTAGGGTCCAGCGGATCGCCTGTCCGCCATTCACGGGCACGGGCGACCATAGCGGCCATCAGCGGCGCTTTGACATCGCGGTGAACGATCAGCCGCGAGGCGGCAGAGCAGTTTTCGCCCATGTTCCAGAAGGCCCCATTGACGATGTGTTCAGCGACTATGTCTAGCTGTTCGGCATCGCTCAGCACCACGGCCGGGTTCTTGCCACCGCATTCCAGCGCCACTTTTTTCATATTGGAATCAGCGCTGTATCGCAAAAATCGCTTGCCGGTTTCGGTGGAGCCCGTGAAGGAAATCATGTCCACATCGGGGTGCAGACCCAAAGGTTGGCCGACGCCTGGCCCATCCCCGGTGACGACGTTGAGCACCCCACGCGGCAGGCCTGCCTCCATGGCCAGTTCTGCAAAGCGCAGCGCGGTAAGGCTGGTCTGTTCAGCCGGCTTGACCACCAAGCTGTTCCCGGCCGCCAAGGCCGGGCCCAACTTCCAAGCCAGCATGAGCAGTGGGAAGTTCCAAGGCAGCACCACGCCCACAACGCCAATCGGGCATCGCTCAATAATGGCCAGCGCATCGGCGCCTACAGGGGCGGTCTGGTCATAGATCTTGTCGATGGCCTCGGCATGCCAAATCAGGGTGTTGACCACTTCAGGAATGTCAATGGTCACGCAATCGCGGATGGGCTTGCCGCTGTCCAAGGACTCCAATACCGCCAACTCAGGCGCGTTGCGCTTAATCAGCTTGGCGAGCCGGATCAGGATTGCCTTGCGGTCACCGGGGGCTAAGCGAGACCAGCGGCCGTCTTCAAAGGACTCGCGCGCTTTGGCAACGGCGAAATCAACGTCCTGGCCGTCGCAAGCCGCCACGTCAGCCAGCTTATCCCCAGTTGCGGGGTTGACGCTAGCAAAACTGCGTCCTGAGCGCGCTGCGCGGAAACCACCGTCAATAAAGGCCGTGCTCGCAATCGTCAGACCGTCGGCAATGGCTTGGTATTCTTCTTTGGTTGCAAGCGTCGTCACTGCGCCACCTCCTGTTGGGCTGCACCGGTTTGGACCAGACCAAGACTGGCAGTGCGCGCCTCAATGGCCGCAAGGCTGCTGTCCATGACCCGAATTGTTTGCGCTAAAGCACGCTTTTCGTCCTTGTTGAGCGGCTTTAGAGGGTTCCTGGGCGGACCGGCCGGAAGCCCCCGTACATCCAGACCATACTTGATGCACTGCACGAACTTGCCGCCCTGCTCCAGCACCCGCATCAAGGGCATCATGGCCGACATGATTTGCCTTCCTGTGGTAAAATCCCCTTGCTCGACGCAGGCGCGCCACAGCGCCAAATGGGCTTCGGGTGCAAAATTCGATCCTGCACAGACCCACGATTGCACGCCCCAGGCAAAGAACTCCAGCGCCTGATCGTCCATCCCGCAAGACAACTGGATGTGTGGATAGTCCCGCGCCAACAGGTGTAAGCGATTGATATCCCCAGAGCTTTCCTTGATGGCGCAAAAATTCGCCGACCGGCCCACCCGATCCAAATACTCTTGGTCCATCTCCGCAGCCATGCGGCCAGGGTAGTTGTAAAGCATGATCGGCATATTGACAGCCCGATCAATGGCCAGGGCGTGCAAAGCGTTCTCGCGTCCGGTTGGGCAGGCGTAAGGCGGGGTTGCGACCAGCAGCGCATCAGCACCGCAAGCCTTTGCCGCCTGAGCATAGGCGATGCTCTCTTCTGTTCGAATGGCCCCGGTTCCCACAATCAGAGGCACCCGGCCTTTGATGATATCCGCGGCCAACCGCATGAGCGCCAGGCGCTCTTCGCTGGTCTGCGCGTAGTATTCACCGGTGGTACCCGCAACGATCAACCCGTGGACGCCCGCCGCGATGAGCCGCTCGATCAGGGCCTCGAGGGCATCGCGATCCAACGACTGGTCGTCCCGATAGGGGGTTATAAGCGGAGTATAGATGCCTCGAACGCGCATCGTCGCCTCTTTGATTGAGAATTGTATACTTAATGTATGCAATCCTTATTGCATAGCCTTCACCAGTGCAAGACAAAAGTAGTGATCCGCAAGGTAGTCTAGGCTGATTGCATGAGCGGGAGCGGGTCCGGGCGAACGTAAGCATCCATGTGCCGACGCGACAATTCCCAGTGCTCCAGGGTCACAGCCACCATGCCTTCGGCGTCGCGTTCGATCAGGCGCTCGATAAAACTGTCGTGATGGCGACATGAGGCGGCAACGTCCTCTTGGCTGGCCCCGCCGCTCCAAAAGGTCTGCCCAATGCGCGCATGATCGATCAACAAACGGCGATAGGAGGGTATAAGATAGACGTTGCCAGCCATTTCACCGATGAGAGCATGGAACTGGTCGTTTTCCGTAACGCGCCCTGCCAGATCGCCCGTCTTTACCGCCAACCGAAAGCGTTCCTGGCACGCCTGCAACAGCTCCAGCTGTTCTGCGCGATAGTTTTCTGCAGCCAGCCGACCCACGGTCGCATAAATAAGAGGCGCGGTCTGAAAAAAGCTTCTTAATGTAGAATGGTTTAGCGGAGCAACGTAGGCCCCGCGCTTGTCCCGCACCTCGATATAGCCTTCACCGGCCAGTTGGCGAAAGACATCGCGCAGAGGCGTGCGAGAGACCCCGTAGGCCTGCGCCAAAGTGCTTTCATCTAAGTGCCCGCCGGGCTCCAGATCCATCGTGATGATCCGCTGACGCAAATCTTCGACGATTTGTTCCTTGCTAAGATTGGTCACGGTTCATCCCCTCAGTCGCCAAAAAGCCATCACGAAAGTTGACAGGCCGATCAATCTAGTTGATTTGGCCGTCGCCTTGTGTACAAATTTTATACACTTGGTGTCGTTTTTCAAGGCGCTTTGCTTGGCAGATACTGCAAGGAAGACTGCACTGGTGACAGTTCGTGAGCCAAAATCGGCCACGGTAATAAGGAGGAAACGTAGATGAAAAAATTGATGCTCGGATTTGCGGGCGCCTTGGCTGGCGTCAGCATGATGACAAGCGCGCATGCCGGTAGTCACGGCTGCGGTGAGGTTTCAGTCGGCTCCATGGGTTGGGCGTCTGGTGAGACCATTTCGGCCATCGCTGCATTCTTGATGGAAGCAGGCTATGGCTGTGAAGTTCAATTGGTCCCGACGGATACCGTCCCGGCCGTTACCTCACTGGCTGAAAACAACGAACCCGACGTTGTTCCCGAGGTTTGGAAGAACTCTGCAACGGTCTACGCTGAGCTGGAAGCTGCTGGCAAAGTCGTAACCGCAGCCCCCGTGTTCGCAAACGGCGGTGAAGAAGGCTGGTGGGTTCCCAGCTACCTGGCCGAAGCGCACCCAGAACTGGCAACCATCGAAGGCGTTCTTGCTAATCCTGACCTGGTCGGCGGTCGCTTCCACAACTGTCCCGTCGGTTGGGGTTGCCGCATCGTGAACGACAGCTTGAAAGTCGTCTTCGATCTGGAAAACAATGGCATCGAGGTCTTTGACCACGGTTCCGGTGCCAACCTGGCAGCCTCAATCGCGGCGGCCTACCAGGACAAAAAGCCTTGGTTTGGCTACTACTGGGGCCCAACGGCGGTTCTGGGCAAGTACCCCATGACCAAGGTGAGCCTGGGCGAAGTCAACCCGGAAGTACACGCGTGTAACCAGCAAGGCGATTGCCCGAACATCGGTGTGTCTGACTTCCCTTCTGCACCCGTATTAACCGCGGTAACATCGACTTTCGCAGCTGAAAATCCTGCCATCGCTGACATGATGAGCAAGATGATCTTCCCGAACGATGTTGTAAGCAGCCTGTTGGCTTGGAAGGACGAAAACAACGCAACCGCTGATGAAGCGGCGGCTTACTTCCTGCAAACCTACCCGGATCTGTGGACATCTTGGATTAGCGAAGACGCAAAAGAAAAGCTGTCATCGCTGATGTAAAGCGCGGGCGGGCCGTCAACGACCCGCTTAGCCCGCTGGCGGCGCGCGCTCACCCTTGCGCCGTCAGCCGGGCACTTGGCGCGAGCCATGGCCTAGGCCCGTCGGAGGTTGGAGACGCCGAGGCGGGCCGCTCTGGGGCGCGGATAAACACAGGGCCGCCAGACGCACCAAGATCACGATAAACCGAGATCAAGCTAGACTGACTTTCAGGTCCGCCAGACAAGGCAAGCTTCCTTGCCCGGGCTGAAGGGCAAGGCCGGGTGCTGTTGGCGGCAAGGCCGAGCTAGTCAATTTGCAAAAAACCGAAATGCCCAACGCGCCGGGGCTGGTTGCGCGGGTCGCCCAAGGTGCGACACCTCAATCCTTAGGGCAAACAGCGGGCCGACCGTCCTGGCTAGAGCAAACCGCGAGAAAGATGCATTACCTTCGAGCAAGGATTTGCTTTAATAACAATAAGCTAGAGCGGCAAAGGGCAGTTGCATTGCCAGCGCCTACTGCTCTAGCGCACTGAGACAAAACCGTAATTATGGGGGGAAGCCCGATGGCGACCTATGATTTTCTCTTTAACGCCCTGGGGCTTCGCGAATGGTGTAACGCTCATGCAGGCGAAAAGATCACCGGGCTTGCGGCCCTACTCAAGAAGACCAAAGGTGAAAGCAACGCCTGGCACGAGACCCCCTTCCCGTCCCTCAATGCCCTGAACGATGCTTGCGGTGCAATCCCGCGATCAGGCGATTTCACGCGCATGCTTGAGACCGGTTTCTTAAACATTCGCGGCGGCTTAAAGCTGGTGCTGGACCCCCTCACCCAACCGCTCAGTTGGATGCTGGACGGCGCGCTAACGCTCTTTGGCGCCATTCCCTGGTTCATCTTGGTGCCCTTGCTATTGATCGCGGCCCTTTTGGTCAGCCGCTCTGTGCAAATCGTCATCTTTATGATTATCAGCTTTGCTATCTTGCTGTTCGTTGATCACTTCGAAATGACCGTGGAAACGCTCAGCATTATCTCCGTTTGTACCGTTATCTGCGTTGTCGTCGGCTTGCCGATCGGCATTGCGATGTCGAAAAGTGATCGCGTTCAAAACGCCATAATCCCGGTTCTGGATATGCTCCAGACTCTGCCAACCTTTGTGTATTTGATCCCGTTGATCTTCCTGTTCTCCATCACGGAGCCGAAACTCTACGGCATTGCGATTATTCTCTATGCCATCGTGCCGGTCGTCCGCCTGACCAACCTTGGCATTCGTCTGGTTGACAGGGACGTCAAGGAGGCCGCCGACGCCTTTGGCATGAGCGATATGCAAAAGTTGTTGGGCGTCGAAATCCCGCTGGCGCTGCCCAATATCATGGCGGGCGTCAACCAAACCATCATGATGAGCTTGGCCATGGTCGTGATCGCATCGCTGGTCTCGGCGCCTGGATTGGGCGAGCGCGTTCTGCAGGGCATCAACAACAATGAACTTGGTGTGGGCTTCATCGCGGGCTTTGGCATCGTTTTGATCGCGATCATTTTGGATCGCGTCACCAAAGCGGCCTTGTCTCGCGTCAACGCTGCGCACCACTAGGGAGGCCATAATGAGCGACGCAAAAATCAAAGTCTCCATCAAGAATCTTTATAAGATTTTTGGCACCGACCCTCAGTCCTACTTGGAGGCAGTCAAGCAGGGCTTGTCCAAGACAGACCTGAAAGAAAAGCATAACCATGTGCTGGGCCTCAAAGACATCAATGTCGATATGCGCGAAGGCGAAATCACAGTCATTATGGGCCTGTCCGGCTCTGGCAAGTCCACGCTCATTCGGCACTTGAATCGACTGATCGAGCCCACAGACGGGCAAATCCTGGTCGATGGCGAAGACGTGCTGGCCTACAACGACGACAAACTGAGAAAGCTGCGCCAATCGCGCATGTCCATGGTGTTCCAGAAGTTCGCGCTGCTGCCGCACCGGACAGTGCTGGACAATGCGGGTATGGCCCCGCGGGTCCGCGGGGAGCAGAAGGCCACGATCGACCAAGAAGCCCGAAAGTGGCTGGATCGGGTCGGCCTGAAGGGCTTTGAAAACTCCTACCCACACCAGCTGTCGGGTGGCATGCAACAGCGCGTTGGTCTGGCGCGCGCTTTGACCTCCAACGCCCCCATCATGTTGATGGATGAAGCCTTTTCTGCGCTTGATCCGCTGATCCGCACCTCCATGCAGGACCTGCTTTTGGAGCTGCAAACCGATCTGCACAAGACCATCATCTTCATCACCCACGACCTGGACGAAGCGCTCAAGCTGGCCGATCACCTTGTGATTTTGAAAGACGGCTATGTGGTGCAGCAAGGCGAACCGCAGCACATTTTGCTCAATCCCAATGATCCCTACATCGAAGATTTCGTCGCCGACATTAACCGGGCGCGTGTCTTGCGGGTGGGCTCGATCATGACCGATGCCGACCATGCGACCAACGAGCCAGACGGCGTTGTCCAGACCCGGGACACGCTGGAGAGCGTCATCGCTTTGGCCGGTGGTGACACCAACAAAGCCTACCGCGTCGAAGAGGACGGCAAGACCGTCGGGCACTTGGAAATGCGCGATCTGGTGCGCGCCCTAGTGCGCCCCCACGCCCCCGTAGATGGGGTCCGCGCCAGCTAGAGCAAGCCGCGAATGAGTTGCAATACGAATGAGCATGGACTTGCGTTAGAAATCAGTTAGCTAGAGCGGATGGGCTGTTGCAACGACAGGGCCCGACGCTCTAGGTGAGCTCTGAGCACGCGCCCGCGAAAACCAGGTGGTTCGCCGCTTGCGTCGGCGTCGGGGCCCAGGCAACCGGCATGATGGCGTACTGAGAGTTTCAAGGGTTCCGGAGTACCCAGAGATCCGGGAATTCTTACGGGCATAAGCGCGCCCTAGACGATCTTGGTGCGCCCATGCCCAATGCGCGCGGCCATGTCCCCTTTCAGGGCGGCCTCGTCGGTTATCACGACGTCAATGCGCTCTGGCGGGCAATAGCCGACCCGGCTCGTGGTGCCGAGTTTGCCGCCAACCACCAGCATGTTGACTTGACCGGACTGGGCAATCATCGCCCGTGCGACTTCGGCCTCGTGCAGATCGAAGTCGAAGGCACCGCTGTCCGGGTGAAGGGCGACGGGGGCAACAAAGGCATGGTCGGCGTTGAAGCGCTGGATCTCAGACAGCGTCAGCTCACCAAACGTGCCGGGAACGTCGCTGATCAATTGACCGCCCAAAAGAATGAGTTCGATATCGCACTCGGCCGCCTTGATGATCGACGCCACGTCGATTGAATTGGTGATAACCATGATGCCGGGCGCCTTGGTCAGCTCGTGGGCAAAAACCGAGGTCGTCGTGCCTGCGTCAACCATGATGCATTGGCCTGGCTCAATCAGCGCGGCGGCCTTGCGAGCGATCTCACGCTTTTCCCGCGGATTGGTCGTCAACCGCTTTTTGAACGGCTCCTCTGAGGCCGGCCCGGGCAAGACCGCGCCCCCATGAACACGCCGCACATCGCCTTGTATCTCAAGCTCGACAAGATCCCGACGGATCGTCTCGCGGGAGACCATCAGCATATCCGCCAGCGCGCCAGCGCTAACCTGGTTGGTGGTGTTCAGCAGTTTTAAAATGCGTTGGTGCCGCTCTTTGGACCACATGTGTCAGACCGTTTTCCTGTTGCCCTTTGCCCGCCCCATGTACCAGAGCACCAGCTTCATAGCGAGCAATGCGGCCCCAACCACCAGCATAATACAGGTCGAAAAGGCCGCGGCCTGTGACGTGAGACCGGCGTCGTCCAACCGCATGATTGTCACAGCAGCCACTGTCAGCTTTGGCGTGGTCAAGAACACCACCGCCGAAAGCGTCACCATGGAGCGCATAAAGAGGAAAAAGAAGACTGAGATCAGCATCGGCGCCAGAAAAGGAGCCACGACATCCCGTGCGGTGCGTCCTACCCCGGCGCCCAAACTGCCCGCGGCTTCCTCAAGCGTGCGCGGGAACTGGCGAAATCCGGTCATCACGGTCAGGAAACTTTGCGTATGATAGTGATAGAAGTTGACCGCCGCGATCAGGGCTGCGGTGCCGTATAGAAGATAAAGTGGCGTCGCAGTGGAGTTGAACGTCAGAATATAGGCCAGGCCAAGCACCATACCCGGTACAGCCGCAGGCATGACAGCCAACACCTGAATCGGCTTGGCGATCAGTGCGGGGGCGTGGCGCAAACCAAGGCCAAGAAAGAACACAGCCGCGGTACCCCAGATCGCCGCCATCACAGAAATGGCAATCGTGTCCCAGAGCGACGAATACCCACCAGCCAATGTAATATTGTAATGCTTCAAGGTCAGATCGAAACGGTAGGGCCAGAGCTTTACAAAGCTGGCGTACACAACGATTGCGATCACCGCGGCGATCATCGCGACAATGACAAAGCTGAGCGCGGCCATAGGCAAATCGCGCGCAGGGGTAAAAGCAGGGACGAAAGGCACGGTATTCGAGGCTTCTTGCCCGCGCTGGCGCTTCATGGCTTGGCGCTCGATGTAGTAGGCGGCCACGGTCGGTAACAACAACATAACACCGACAACGGCGCCAAGGTTAAAGTTCCGTTGGCCGACAACTTGCGAATAGATCTCGGTCGCCAATACCGAATAGTCGCCGCCAATGACGGCAGCGTTGCCAAAATCCGTAATCGTAATAGTGAAGGTCACAAAGGCCGCGTTCAGGATGCCAAATCGCGCAGCGGGCAGCGTGATATCGCGAAACTGGCGCGTTGGTCTTGCGCCCAACACCTCGGCGGCCTCATAGGTGCGCGCATCGGACAAAACCAGGGCTGCGCCAATAATCATCACAACTTGCGGCAAGGCATAGAGCGTATTAGCGATCAACAGCCCCCAAAACCCATAGATATCAATCTCTATGCCGATCATCCGGCTCACGATGCCGTTGCGCCCGAGCAGGAAAATAAGCCCTAGGCCCTGTACCAAGGAAGGGGCCAAGAGCGGCAAGACGATGGTTGCGCGGATCAACCACTTGCCCCAGAAAGCGCAGCGGTGCAGCGCATGGGCGATGATGAAGCCCAAGATGACGCAAATCAGCGTGGTCGCCCCGCCCATTACCATGGAGTGCCGCGTCGCCCGCCAGAAGCCCTTAGAACCTAGAACATCGACGTAGTTCTTGAGCCCATAGCCCCCATCAGCCTCTGTAATGGAGCGCAAAAAGACGATCGCCATGGGATAGAGGAAAAAGATCACCAGCCCAATGAGGGGCACGCCGATGCAGACTGCGATAAGAAGAACATCACCGTCAAAGCCGCGTCGCGCCTGGGCGTGTGGCGGGACCTGTGACGGGGCGTGCAACGGGGCGTGCAACGGGGCGTGTGATTTGGACCCGGGCTGCGTTGCGCTTTCTTGGGCAGGGCTCATGCGCTGGCCCCCTCGCCACTCGTCGCTCCATCATTGGCGGGCCCATCATTGGCGGGCCCATCATTGGTGACCCAGCAGCAGTCTTGCTCTGCGATACCAAGCCGGACGCTCTGCCCTTCACGGACCTGGACGCGATCTTGGGTTTCCACAGTAAACGTTCCAGCCGGACCCTCAACTTCGATCCGCCGAAGATTTCCCAAGAAGGTAATGGCGCGAACGTCTGCTTGTACGGTGCCTGGCGTGTCACCATCGGTGATCAGGCGTACTTGCTCAGGGCGAACGCAGGCAACATAGGCTTGATCGTCACTTGTTGGACGCTTTTCCAGCAGATGGGGGAGGAACTGGCGAACCGTGCCGGTGTCGATCAGATTGCTCGTGCCCATAAAGTCGGCCACAAAGCGCGTGGCGGGTCTTAAATACAGCTCTTCGGGCGTGCCGCTTTGGACAACGGTGCCGTGGTTCATACAAACGATCTTGTCGGCCAGAGCCAGGGCTTCTTCTTGATCGTGCGTCACCATAAGGGTGGGAATGCCCAGCTTGCGCTGCAACTGCCTGATCTCAGAACGCAACTCTGTGCGGACTTTGGCATCCAGCGCCGACAGAGGCTCATCGAGCAGCAAAACACTCGGATCAACGGCGATGGCCCGTGCCAAAGCAATACGCTGCTGTTGACCGCCCGAAAGTTGCCAGGGGAAGCGGTCGGCCAGCTGTGGCAGCTTTACCGTTTCCAAAAGATCTTTGACGCGATCGGCGACTTTGTCCTTCGGTACGCCGCGGATTTTCAGCCCGTATCCAATGTTCTCGGCGATCGTCATGTTCGGGAATAGGGAATAAGACTGGAAGACGATCCCAAACCCACGCTTGCGAGCCGGGACGCCGACAAGACTGGCCCCCTTCAGCAAAACCTCTCCTTCGTCGAAATCGGTCAGGCCGGCAATTACCCGCAACAGGGTTGTCTTTCCGCAGCCGCTGGGGCCGAGCAGACAGACAAATTCGTGCCCCTCGAACGAGATCGAAACATCATCGAGGGCAATGAACTCGCCGAATTTTTTGGTGAGGTTGTTGATGTTCAAATACATTCGGGCGCTTTCAGGTATAGGTCGCAAACAGCCGCCCGTCTGCCCAACTGCCTTTGTGAAGGCCTATTAGGCAGCCGTCTTGCGGCCAGCTTGAAAGAAAGAAGTTACCGGGAGCACGTGTCAAGACCTACTCCCGGCGGCCTGGCTTAGCGGCCGAACTTGTCTTTCCAAGTTGCTTTGGTCGCTGTCTGACCTGCTGCCGATGCCGCGAAGTCAACGTCTGCGAGGACAGTACTGATGTCAGACGGCAGACCGGCCTTGATCGACGCTTCAGAAGCGCCAACGCCCGGCACAGTGACCAGCGCCTTGAACGATCCATAAAGCGCGACCGCTTCAGAAGACATGGTCCAATCCAAGAAGCGCTTGGCATCGTCCTTGTTCTTCGAGCTCGCCATCAAACCAGAGGCTTCCAGCTCGTAGCCCACGCCACCTTCAGGAAAGACCATAGCCAAAGGATAGCCTGCTTCGATGGACTTCAAGGCTGTAAAAGCAAGCGAGATGCCAACGGTGTATTCGCCAGCACGCGCGTCTTTACAGGGCTTGGAGCCTGAAGAGGTGTATTGGGCCATATTCGGATCGACCGCAGCAAGCTGAGCCCAACCGGCGTCCTCGCCCAGGCTTTGCAGCACCGCATTCACGTGCAAGTAGCCGGTGCCTGAAGAGTTCGGATCTGGCATTTCGATCTCGCCCTCAAAGGCGGGGTTCTCCAAATCCTTCCAGCTTGTTGGCATGGGCAAGCCTTTGCGCGCCAAGCGATCCGTGTTCACACAAAATGCACCCATATAGCCGGTCGGCGCAAACCAGCGACCGTCGGCATCACGGAAGGCACTGTCGAGGACATCAGAACCAGCCGCCTCATAGCTTTCCAGCATGGCCAGAATTTGCGGGTCCATCATGGCGGTAACAGCCCAGCCCCAAATGACATCCGCTTGGGGGTTGCCCGACTCGGCAATGAGGCGCGCGCCCAACTTACCCGTTGAAAGGCGCAGGACATTCAGTTCGATGTCAGGCATCGCCGCACTTGCCGCAGCAACGTAGTCGGCAATCTCTTCTTCTTCCAACGCGGTGTAGACCGTCAGCGAGCCCGCCGAAGCCGCACTTGCAATCGTGAGGGTGAGTGCAGCGGCGGCTGCGGTTGAGAGCCAATTCTTCATGTTTAACCTCCTGTTATTTGTTGCCCTTCACGGCTCAACCCAGCGGAACACAACCGGCATAAGTTGCAGACGAACCACAAGGAGGCCTGGCTTCACGCTCTATCAGAGCTGGGCCATGCCGATGCGTGAGGACATTTGTGTATTTTTGCATTTTTTTGCGTTTTGTCTACACTTTTCGATCAACCGGTTGTAAGCTTTGGCGAAAGTGACCCGCAGAAGGCGACATGTGGAGAGACCATGAATGAGAAAAACAAACAGGCGTCGCTGAGCGAATTGTCGGCATTTGCCCTTGCGGTGGCGCAGGACGTAACCCCGCTCGCCCTGTCCTATTTTCGCAGCCCGCTTGAAGTCGAGCTGAAGGCAGATCAATCGCCGGTCACCGTGGCTGACAGGCAAATCGAAGCTGCGATCCGGGTGAAGGTCGAAGCAGCCTACCCTGAACACGGCATTTTTGGTGAAGAACACGGTCAGGCCAAAACTGACAGCGCCAACCTGTGGGTGATTGACCCGATTGATGGCACCAAGAGCTTCATTTCCGGTATGCCGACCTTTGGCGCTTTGCTCGCCCACTTGGTCGATGGCAAACCGGTCGTGGGTGTCATTTCCGCACCCGCTACCGGCGAATACTGGCTTGGCGTCCAGGGGCAACCAAGCCTGTTCGGTCTAACGCCATGCAAGACCCGCGATTGCCGTAGCCTGGCAGACGCACGCCTTTACACCACCTCACCTGATGTCTTTGACGCCGCCGGTTTAGCCGCCTTCGAGCGCGTGAGCGCTAAGGCGGGGATGCGGCGCTTTGGAGGGGACTGCTACAGCTATGGCCTGTTGGCATCGGGGCACATCGATGCCGTCATGGAAATGAGCTTGCAACCCTACGACTTCATGGCTCTGGTCCCCATCATCGAAGGGGCTGGCGGACGTATTACGGACTGGCAAGGGGCCCCGCTGTCGATCATGTCCAGCGGCCAAGTCATCGCCGCCGCCACCCCGGCGCTGCACGCTGAAATATTGACGCTCATAAACGCTTGAGAAAATTGCACAGCACCCCAGCGTAGCAGACACCTGGCAGCGCCGTTGTGGGTGCGCACGGCGCTCCAATCAGAAAAGACTTCAGAAAACGCTGACGTTGAGCCGCGCCGTGTCATGCCGCTGTTCTCCGTCCTGAGTAAAATGGGAGGCATGGGCAGACCAAGCGGGCGACCTATTGCCACCTCCAGTTTTTGCACGGAGCATGAAAGTGGGTCACCCTGAAATCGATCTTGGAAATTGAAAGCGCAGTCCGACAGTTCAAATCGCCCGAACGCAGCACCTTGCGTGCGCTCGATCAGGTGAGCCTTTCGGTCGGATCGAATGCGTTCGTAACGCTCTTGGCGCCCGCGGGCTGCGGCAAGACCACCTTGTTGCGGCCAATCGCTGGTTTCGAGAGCCTCGATAGCGGTGCGATCCGATTGGACGGCGTAGACATGAGTGGGTTTCCTGCGCACCGACGCCCTGTCAACACGGTCTTTCAAGGCTACGCGCTGTTTTCGCATATGAGCGTGGCGCGCAACATCGACTACGCCTTGAAATCATGGACGTTTCCAAGAAAGAACGTGGCCGACTGGTCGGGGAGTTGCTGGAGCTGGTCGGCCTGGCCGCCATGGCCGCTCGCAAACCTAGCCAGCTGTCCGGCGGCCAATGCCTGGCGGGCGACACGCCAACTACTACGATTGGCAGTCCTTTTGAAACCAATTGGAGAACATAGCGCTCTGCGCATCCGCCAATGGGCCGAAGCGCGCAACCTGATTGGAGGATCAGCCCCCCCCCCTTTAAGCAGCTCATCAAGCTGACCGAGGAGATTGGCGAACTGGCTGGGGGCCTATCGCGCGACAACATGGAAGCCGAACGTTAGGGCCATTGACCGCCGTCATGCACGAGTCGCGGACGACTTGGCGCCTGCGCGCAGTGTTGGCTGATAACGAGGCGCAAATAGGTTATATTGGGTTACAATCCGCTCCAAACCGACACATTGAGGCATAACTGGTTTACTTGATTGTCGACTTTCGAATACTATTCGCGCCAAACGAGTAGGCCATGGGGATGCGCCGCTCGCATAAGTCGAGGCGATGCTTTGGGCGCGCCATGCTGTAGTGGATTTTCAAATGGATCGATTTCAAAGATCACAAGCAGCGCACGCGAAAGCAAAGCGCGACTGTGCCCTATGGCGTTGGCTGCGCTGGATCCTTGTAGGCCTGATGCTGGCCCTGCCGGGCGTTGCAGCTGCTGCCTGCTCTGGTGAACCAGGAGACGTCGGAAAAGCTGGTGAGACCTACACTTTGGGTGACGGAACGATCGTCAGCTGTGAGGGCTTGTTGATCGTCAGCGAGGGCATGCTGCGGAGCGTTGTCGCTTACGGCGGTAACGGAAGCTTCGTATTCCTTGGTGGTGGCGTTTACGACGGCGTGGCCTTGGTCTCTGGCAGCTATACCATGAGTCAAATTTATACGGGCAATATCACCAACATGAGCGGTATATTCCGCAAGAGTTATGATGATGTTGCAACGCGCCAAGATATATCAAAATGGGATACAAGTAACGTCACAAATATGTCCCATATGTTCGATCTTTCGACCGCCTTTAATGGTAACATTGGCCAATGGGATACCAGCAAAGTCACTGATTTTTCGCACATGTTTGAAAATGCTCAGGCCTTTAATGCGGATATCGGCGATTGGAATACTAGTCGTGCCACCAACATGGCGGCCATGTTCAAGAGCGCCATTGTATTTGATAAAGACATCACGCGTTGGGACACCAGCTCTGTCTCCAATATGGACTTGATGTTCTACTTCGCCCTTTCCTTTAATAAAGCAATTGGCACCTGGAACACCGCCAAGGTCATCAATATGGGCGGCATGTTCCACGATGCTCGTGCATTTGCCCAAGACTTGTCAGGCTGGAATGTTTGCGGCGTCACGAACCACACCAATTTTGAACTGCATTCCGGCATTGAAGGCACTTATCAATATCATCCACACTTCCCGCCGTTTGGGGTCTGTGCGGGCGGTGATCGGGAGATTGACGTATCTGAGACAGGCGGTGCCAGCATCGCCAGCGGTGGAGCGCTGTCGCTGGGCAATGTTGGTGCCCCTGGAGCGGCGAAAACATTGGTCCTGACCGTTCAGAATACGGGATTTGATGCTCTGTCGCTGGGCAATGTTTATACCTCGGGCTTGTCCAACGTCAGTATTCAGTCGGCGGTGTTGGGTGCGACCTCGGTCGCGGGTGGCGGTTCCACCACGCTGACGGTGAGCTACACACCGACCGCACTAGGCGACTTCAGTTTTACGCTTGCGATCACTAACAATGACCCCGACGAGGGGTCTTACATTGTGGTGGTGAGTGGCTCGGTGGGTGTCACGGCGCTTCGCCATGAACAGATTCTAGCGTCTGGCGCGCAGGCCATCAACGACCAGGTGGCGCGCCACTTGCAGTCACATGTCAGCAATCGCTTTGCCCAGGCCAAGGGTGGCAACGGGCGCGTGTTCCAGAACAACCTGAGCCAGTTCCAAGATCAAGCCAGCGCTGAGCGCGCGCCCGGCGATGCTGTCGCTTTGAGCACGGAGCTGGCCAGCGCCACCACCGACCCCAGCGAGGCCCTGGCGCAGATCGGCCAGGCGCTGGGCTTTGTCGATGCCGACGGCTGGGTTTCCGTGACGACAGACGATTTGATGCTGGCGGCGACCCAGCTCAGCGGCTTCCAATCAGCTGCGCAAGTGGCCCAGCTCGATCCTGGCTTGGCAGCCTCGCTGGGTGCTTGGGATAAGGCAGGCGCGCCTTTTGATGGCCTTCTGCCCGGCGACGGTCTGGATTTCTACGCCGCTTATTCGGGCGGGGCGTATTATAAGAAGGGCCAAGAAGCCTATGTTGGCAGCACACGCGATCTGACCCTGGGGCTGGATGGCTTCGTGACCTCAGATCTGTTCATGGGTCTGGCGCTGGGCCACGAGGCCTCAGAGATCAAGTTTGAGGGTACGCTTGCGGGCAAGCTGGCCCAGCAGGGCTGGCGCGCCGATGCCTATGCGGCTTGGCAGGCCTTTGACGCCTTCAACCTGGAGGGGCTGGTCTCCTACGCGGGCTTTGCCAACACGCTCACCGGCTATGGAGAGACTGGCAGGCCCGACAGCCAGCGCTGGATCGCTTCGGGCAAAGCCAGCTTGGAGCTGGATTGGGACCGCTATACGCTCAGCCCCTATGGTTCGATCAACTACAGCCATGAGACCTTTGATGCCTACATCACCAACCTGGGCACCGCCGTCGCGAAAGTTGGGGTCGAGCAGGGCCAGTGGAGCACCGGCCTGCGCGTCCAGGGCCACCAGCCAGTGATCTATGGCCTGACCGGCTATGCGTCTGCAGCGGCCAATGGCACCTGGTTGAACCGCGACACGGTGACCGGGGCCCTGCCGCTGGATGTGCTGGACGAGGATCAGGTAACGGCAGCTTGGGGGGTGGGTCTAACCGGCAGCCTGGCGGGTCTTGCTGAAGGATCCTGGCTGGGCGATGTACTGGCAAGCGCCGACGCCAGCCTAACCTATGGCCAGAATGGGATCTTTGGCGCAAACCGTGCGTCTCGTTGGTCCATTGGCCTGGCTTGGCAGTATTAGGTCGCGTCGAACTACCAATACTGATGGCATCTGCCATTGTGATTCAGGTCGGGGGCTGGGCTTCTTCCCAATCCAGCGGCATAACGATCATGCTTGACCAGTCGCCGTGCGGGCCTTGTCCAAGTTGGCGCTGACCTCGTTCTTGAAGCGGCCATAAGAATCAAAGCCTTCGATCGATTGCAGCTCGTCGAGTAGTTGGCCGACCTAGTGCACCGCGCCTTTGTGCTCCGAACTGCCCCAAGCAGCCGAGACGTAGAATTCTAGCGCAGCTTTCCTCAGGCCCACAGCCTGGCTGCCTAGTGTGCCGCCGCTCAAACCGTCGTCCTGCCGGCAGCCGATGCGTGAAAAGGTACTGTTTGCGGCTATCTTGGTCTCGGCCTGCCCAAAAGCCAGTGCGCCGACCTGGGCGGTTTTCTGCGCGTGTGAAGAATGCAGCGTGAAACCCAAAAGTTACGTTTTCCGTTGACACCACCCAAGACTTCGGGGAAGGATTTTAGCGGACAGTGCAAAAAGCTGAACTCCTGCTTAGTCTATTGGAGACCAAATGCGATACTTGTCTGTTTTGATTTCCATTTTTATGTCCTGGTCACTGCCTGCGCTGGCAGACGGTTTGCCTGATCGCCAGCAGATGGCGGAACTTGTCGGCTCTGGGCCGTCAGAGGTCGTAGTTTATGAACCTCACCTGACGACCGACAAAGGGCCACGCGCGCGGTCTTATCTGGGTTGGCCGTTTGCCGACGTAGCCAAAGCCTTGTTCGGCGCAAATTGGCGGGATCAGGGCGATACAATCGAATTTCGCGCGCTTGATGGGTATGTGTCGCGCGTGTCGATCGCAGATTTCCAAGCCCATTCCGCGTGGCTGGTCAGCGGCCTGCCGGATGGCGGGCAATTCACGGTGGACAATTTACTTCAGAACGAGGCGAACATTCCGCTGGGACCCTACTACCTTGTCTGGGAGAACATCGAGGATCAGGACATCTTCGAACGTGGTGCCTCTTTGTGGCCGTACCAAGTGGCCGAAATTCTGCCCATAGACCTCTCGACCGCAGCGCTGCTGCCTGAGGGCCTTGATCCTGGGCTGGCAAAGGGGGCAGAGATCGCACGCACCTATTGCCTGAACTGCCATACTCTAAATGGCTTCGGCGGCGAGAAGGTTCCGGGCGATCTTGCGGCTTTGGCGGCAGCCTTTGACGCCAAAAGGTTTCGTGCGCTTTTGCTCAATCCGCGAGCTCAGAACCCAGATACAACGATGCCTGCAATTGCTCCCTCGCGGTCTGAGGCCGACCGGATCGTCCTCATCAGTCAATTGCGGTCCTATCTGCTCGCCATGCCGAAGAGCGACTAGCTGGGACCAGCGTTGCACACCTGCGGTTAGAGCACGCACCTCCATCTTTGCCAGAGCATGACCGCTGCGGCGCGTACTGCGGATGAGAAGTTGACCTCCACCTCCCGTCACAGCCGGCCGCGTTGCGATGCGAGCCATACTCTGAGCGGGCATGCGAACCTCCTAGTGAAGGCTGGGTCAGCTTACACCCTAAAGCATGTCACTGATTGTGTGAGACGGCGGGATTCCCTATTATCTTGATTTGCGATAAGTGCGTGCAAACGCGCCTCGCGATGCTGATTTGGGGCCACGACGAAGGACATCTTTTCGACAGGCATTTCCAGCCTGCTATGACTGATCGCCTAAAATTCGGCGACGTGGCCTTGAACGACCTCTTGTCTCTGATCGACCTGGCCGTGGCAATGGCAATCGCGCCACATGGCTTCAGACCGTCAAGGACCGCTTGGCTCCCTACTTGCCTCTCATATACGAGCAAAGCCGCTCCACCAGACGTGGGCTGTACGATCTCAAGGCCGCTATTGGTGAGCTCAGTCCTTGACCGAGCCCCTTGCTGACAACGCTCGTCGTATGCCGGCGAACCCGGTTGCTTCCTCCATTCAGGCCCAGGCGGACCAGTGAAGGGCGCTAGAACCAGCATCGTCGTCAGACATTTGATGGCGCTAAGCCCACATGACGATGCCCGAATTGCCCATCACCACAGCGGGATGCTGACATTCCAGTTGGCCGACAGGCTCTCATTGGAGCGCCCAAAGCTGCTGTCCATGATCTCAAGCTGAAGCTGCGAGCCTTCCAGCACTTTGCCTACCCAGGTGCCAGGCGCAAAGCCCGTCACGGTGTCCTGAATTCCCATGCGCCAGGTCACGCCCCAGTCGT
>JAUIHE010000173.1 GCA_030432195.1 Alphaproteobacteria bacterium | reverse complement strand
GAGCGGCAACACCCCCGTTCCCAAGGCGGTCAAAGAAGCCGAACGGCGGCTTTTGGAACAGCAGACCAGCAAGGCCTATGTCGGCATGGCGGGCGATTTGGCCTACAACGAAGCCATCAAACGGCTGACGCTAGGCGATGCCGCCCCTGGCGAGCGCTGTGTCTCGCTCCAAACGCCGGGTGGCTCTGGCTCAATTCGTTTGCTTGGGGAGGTCATTCAAGGCAGCAGCCCAGGTGCGCGGGTCTGGATACCAGCTCCAACCTGGCCGAACCACGGCCCGACGCTTTCTGCCGCTGGCCTGACTATTGAAACCTACCCCTATTTTGACTTTGCTAGCCAGACCTTGCTTAAGGATCACATGTTTGAAGCTTTGGCCAAGGTTCCAGCAGGCGACATCGTTTTGCTACATGGCTGCTGCCACAATCCAACCGGTGCAGACATTAATCTGGATGACTGGCTGCGGTTGAGCGATATGGCCGTGGCCCAGGGCTTCTTGCCGTTTGTCGACATCGCATATCAGGGCTTCGGCCAAGGCCTGGAGGAGGACGCGGCGGGGCTCCGTCTTATGGCAGAACGGGTTCCTGAAATGCTGATCTCGGCGTCTTGTTCGAAGAACTTTGGCCTCTATCGCGATCGTATCGGGGCCGCGATCATGATCGGCCAGACCCCAGAGGCAGCCCAAGCCATGCGCAGCGCCTTGCTGTCCCGCACGCGCCTTTCTGTTTCCATGCCCCCGGCCCACGGCGCCGAGGTCGTGCGCGAGATCTTGAGCGATCCAGCCCTGGAACAAGTCTGGCGGGCTGAGGTTGATGCCATGCGTAGTCAGGTGCAGGCTGCGCGAAAGAGCCTGGCCGACCAACTGCGGACCCTGTCGAACTCGGATCGATTTGACTTCATCGCGCAACAGCGGGGTATGTTCTCAACACTGGGCTTGGACGACGCACAGGTGGCTCGATTGCGCGACGAATTTGCCATCTATGTTGTCGGTGGCGGGCGCATGAACCTTGCTGGCCTGCGTCCAGACCAGGCCGAGCCCTTGGCGCGGGGCCTGCTGGCCGTCATGGAGGACTAGGGCCGTGCAAGCGCAAAAGCGCCTAAAATTCGGAGCGATGGCGGCCCTCGTCGGCCTTTCAGCCTGTGGCCCTATCCCCTCCTACCAAACGCAGTGGTTCGCTATGCCCGGCCGCCAACCCCAAGACCAAGGCATTGCACAACACATCTGCAAGCCAATTGCAGAAGGCGCCAAAGCCAAGGCTGAGCTGGATACCAATTGGCCGAAGGATGGTGACGGCGGCGCCTACCCTTACCAGTTTTCTCAGCCAGCGGATGAGCGGCTAGAGGCCATTGGCAGAGCCGCCATGACGGAGTGCATGGCCGAACAGGGCTGGTATCCCAAGCGCGTGTGTGTTGCCAACTGCTCCGATGAGTAGGCTTTCAGGACATCGACAAATTCGAGGTATGACCGCGGGCAATCCAAATGAAAAAGCCCGAGGCGATCGCGCATCGGGCTCGATTCTGCTGGCTAACGGGCCTTGAGCCCAGTCCGCCCTTCCTACCGAGTAAGGAAAGGTAGCGGATTTACTGGCTTGCCGTTTTCGCGAACCTGGAAATGGAGCTGTGGGCGATCGGCGTTACCGCTTTGGCCAGCCAGAGCTACGACCTGCCCGGCTGTTACGCGCTGACCTTTGGAAACGCTAATGCTCTTGTTGTGTGCATAGGCGGTAATCAGGCCGTTGTCATGCTTGATGAGCAACAGTTGCCCAAAGTCGGCAAGGGCGCTGCCCGCATACATGACCATGCCGTCACCGGCGGACTTGATGGGTTCGCCCTCTGCAACCGCGATGGTGATGCCGTCAATCTTCACGCCACCGGACTTCAAGCCAAAGGTCTGAAGCAGTTGACCACGAACCGGCCACATAAGGTTTGCGCCTTTGGCTTTGGCAGGTGCGCTGCTGTCCTTCTTCGCGACCTGGCTTGCCGGGGCCGCTGTGGCCTTGGCAGGTGTCGGGGCGGCGGTGACCTTGGCAGCCGCACTAGCCGTCGGCGTTGTCACAGCCGCGACCTGCGCGCCGACTTGTATCGCATCGGGCTTGCGCACCGGCTTCGGGACAGACAAGTTGCGCCCCAAGCTTGCCAATGGTGCAGCAGCTGTATTTTGTGTATTTTGAATACCAAATCCTGAACCAGGCTGAGCCTCTAGCTGTTTTTGTGCCGTCAAGCGCCCCAAACCGCCCGGCTTAGCGGGCAACATCAGCGATTGACCAACATAGATACGATCGCCGCTCTTCAGCTGGTTAATGGCCACCAAATCGCGTACTGAGACCTGATTAGCAACGGAGATTTTATAGAGCGTGTCGCCGCTTTGCACGACGTAGGAATTGCCTGCGATCAAGCCAGTTCCAGCGCCACCGTTGCTTTGCAAAATGCTGGTGCCGCTGGTGCGCGCTGCGGTCAGAAGGTTCGTCCCGCTTGCCCCCAGGCCGGGGATCTTCAACAGCTTGCCGGGCCCGATCATATCATTGGTCAGGCCGTTTGCCGACTTGATCGCCGCGACGCTCACTTTGAAGCGCTTGGAGATGCCATAAAGCGTGTCGCCCTGCACCACGTCATAAACGCCACCGTCGGTGACAAAGCCGCCCGCGGTACTGTTGGTCGGAAATAGATCATTGGTCCCCGCCAGCACTGAGGTGGAGAACAGCGGGGAAGCCTGTAGGGCCGCCACGGTCAGGCCCAAAACACAGGCCTTGCGCCACGCGCTTGTTCGCCCTGTGGCCAGCCTAGGCTTGTTGGCCGAAATGCTCCAGGTCGCCATAATCAACCCCTTTAGAAATGACAAAATATGCAGGTATGAAATACCGCTAGTGTAGCGAATCGCAGCGATTTTGCCAGTGGCAAGCCCAAGTCAAGCGGGGCGATTTGGCGACGAATTGGGCTGCGGTGTGGCGGCGACTATGCCAATGCCCGGCGAAAGTTGCAAAAAATTGCCTAGGTGAGGCCGGTCAACATAGGAACGAAACTCGCCTGATCGACCGTTTCTTGGCGCAACTCTTGGCCTTGGCGGCGCAGTAAGACCAGCTCTGCACGCACCTCACCGGCCTGGCCGCGGCGCTGGACAGGGATCATCAGGCGCCCCCCATCGGCAAGCTGCTCGACCAGCGCTTTGGGCACATGCGGGGCTGCCGCGGTGACCATAATCGCATCGAAGGGCGCGGCTTGAGGCGCGCCGCAAAAGCCGTCGCCATGCAGGACGGACACGTTTAGATATCCCAATTCGCTGAGCCGCTGGCGCGCACTGTCTGCCAGTGCTCCGTGTCGTTCGACACTGGTGACGCGGCGGGCCAAGCTTGCCAGAACAGCCGCCTGATAACCACAGCCAGTGCCGACCTCCAACACATTGTCGTTGGGCTGAACGGCGAGTACCTGGGTCATTTTTCCGACAACCGACGGCGCTGAAATGGTTTGGCCCAGGCCAATCGCAAGCGCGCAGTCAGCGTAGGCGTGCGAGCGCAGCGCTTCGGGCACAAAGGCAGGGCGCGGCACGCTTTCCAATGCAGACAAGACGCGCGTGTCCATGACCCCAGCCCGGCGCAGCGCCAAGGTGAACTGAGCGCGTTGGGCGGCATCGTTGGCGCCCGGTCTACCGCCACTACCGCTGCCACTACCGCCACCACTACCCCCACTGGCACCGCCTGTTCGGCCCGCGCCCGGCACAGAAAAGGTGCGATGTGTAGGTAACATCAGCGATGCAAGTTTAGCGCCACTGTCAAGCGGCTAAGTGCCCGATAATCTGTGACATCGGGGGTTATAGGTGTAACTGACACATATCCGTTGCGCACGGCGTCTATGTCCGATCCTTCGTCCTTGGGCACATCCGAACGCATGAAGGAGAAGAAAAAGCTTCGTTTGTGATCGTGGCGGTTGTGTTCTTCCAACTGTGCCGATTCTTCCCGTTCGCCCTGATGTGCGACCCGCACGCCGCGCACGCCCGCGGCCTCAACGGCCGGGAAGTTGACGTTTAACATGGCGCAGCCTTTGAGCGCAAAGGCCGCCAAATCCGGCAATAAAGTCGGCAAAATGGCTTCCGAGGCAGACCAAATACCGTCGCGGCTGATGGTGGCCCGCACCTGGCTGAGCGCAATCGACGGCACGCCCAATTGGCGGGCCTCAAAAGCGGCACCACAGGTCCCCGAATAGCCAATATCTTCGCCCAGATTGCCGCCCGCGTTGATCCCGCTCAGCACCAAGTCAGGCTTGCGGTCGGCTAAAATGTGCTCAAGCCCGATCAGCGTGCAGTCAGTGGGCGTCCCATCGACCGCAAAGCGCTGTTCACCGCGCTGCTCGACCTCAACCTCTTGCCGCAAGGAGACCTGGCGCGAGGCGCCTGACCGCTCGCTGTTGGGGGCAACAATCCAAAGATCCGGTATCAACGGCTTGACCAAGCGCTCCAACAACGCCAGGCCCGGCGCGTCGATACCGTCGTCGTTTACGAGCATAACACGTAGGTGGCTGAGGTCCAACGACACCGCTAGGCCCCCGGCTCGATAACGTCAAGGCCGCCCATGTAGGGCTTCAAGACATCGGGCACCAAAATAGAACCGTCAGCCTGCTGGTAGTTTTCCATCACCGCGACCAGCGCTCGGCCGGTGGCAACGCCCGATCCATTCAGCGTGTGCACGAATTCGGTCTTTTTCTCACCGCGCGGGCGACAGCGCCCCTTCATCCGGCGCGCCTGGAAATCCCAGCAGTTTGAGCAGCTTGAAATCTCGCGGTACTGGTTTTGACCAGGCAACCAAACTTCAATGTCATAGGTCTTGCGCGCCCCAAAGCCCATGTCACCGCTAGACAACAGCAACACGCGGTAGGGCAAGTTGAGCGCCTGCATGATAGCCTCTGCGCAACCGGTCATGCGTTCTAATTCGTCTTCGGATTGGTCCGGCGCCGTGATCGACACCATCTCAACCTTCTGAAACTGGTGCATTCGGATCAGCCCGCGGGTATCTCTACCGGCTGAACCGGCCTCAGACCGGAAGCAGGGCGTGCAGGCTGTATAGCGATGCGGCAGGCTCTCTCGGTCGATGATCTGATTGGCCGCATAGTTGGTCATCGGCACTTCAGAGGTCGGGATCAGGTAGTGCCCGCTGTCGGTCTTAAACAAGTCTTCTTCAAACTTGGGCAATTGACCGGTGCCGTACAGGGCGGCATCGCGCACCAAGAACGGCGGCGCGGTCTCTGTATAGCCGTGCTCGCTGATGTGGGTGTTGAGCATGTATTGCGCCAGAGCCCGTTCAAGGCGCGCAATCGCCCCGCGCAGCACCACAAAGCGCGCGCCGGACAGATAAGCAGCAGTCTCAAAGTCCATCTGCCCCAGCGCTTCGCCCAGCTCAAAGTGTTGCTTGGGTTCAAAATCATAGCTGCCGGGCTGGCCCCATCGACGCACTTCCAGGTTGGCCGCTTCGTCCTCACCGATGGGAACATCATCCATCGGCAGGTTGGGCAAGCCCTCCAGGATACCGCGAAGCTCGTTGTCCTTGTCGCTCGCCTGCTGTTCGAGATCGGCCAGACGGTCCTTAAGCGCGCTGACTTCCTGCATCAGCGCCTCAGCGTCGCCGCCGTCGCGCTTGACCTTGCCAATCTGCTTGGAGGCCTCATTGCGGCGGTTTTGAAGCTCTTGGGCTTGGGTCAGCAAACTCCGGTGGGACTCGTCCAGAGCCAGAATCTGAGAGGACTGCGGTGCCAGGAAACGACGCTTTAGGCCTTCGTCAAAGGCGGTCGGATTTTCTCGGATGGCGCGCAAATCGTGCATGGCTCTACTCCCGTGAGCTTTGGATGAATGCAAGGGTGCATCTGTCTAACGCGGTGCGCGCGCGGGCTCAAGCTGGGAGTGTCATTG
>JAUIHE010000015.1 GCA_030432195.1 Alphaproteobacteria bacterium | reverse complement strand
AGGCCAAGGCCGGGCGCCCGACCAAAGCCTGACCAAAGCCTGACCAAAGCCTGGCGGGCGGATCTGGGAAAAGTCCCATCAGAAAAAGACCGGTCTAGGGTAGCGATCCGGCGTGACAAAACACAACATTTCCCTGCTTGCACGCCTAAGCGTTTTCGTTTAATTACATTTCATGTTCGATACCGAACCTTATCGTCCCTGGACCTTGCCAGCCCCCACCGTTAGAACAGCGAACCGCGCGTCCAACAGAACACGAAGATCATGAACCAGCCTTCCTCTGCACGGATAATCCCCGTCGATCCCTTCGACTACCTCGTTTTTGGCGGCACCGGCGACCTGGCGCTGCGCAAACTTTATCCATCTTTGCTTCAGCGTGAAGAGGATGGTCAGCTTCCTGAACGCGCTCGCATATTCGGCGCCGCCCGCCATGATATCTCTCATGACGACTTTCTTCAGCTCGTTCGGGAAAACTGCCAAGAGCACTTGGGTGCCCAGTTCCCCGAGCAGGCCTGGCCGCGCTTTGCCCAACGCCTCGCCTACCTCTGCCTGGATGTCACGAAGCGTGAAGATTTTGAAACGCTGAAGGCTGAGCTGGACAAAGAGCCCGACGCGATCCGCGTTTATTACCTGGCGATGGCGCCCAGCTTGTTCGGCCAAACCGCCGCCAATCTGCACGCGGTTGGGCTGCATGAAAACAACGCCCGCATCGTGCTGGAAAAGCCCGTTGGTCGCGACTTGCAGACCTTCCAGCAAATCGACGACCAAGTGCGCGCGCACTTCGACGAGAGCCAGATCTACCGCATCGACCACTACCTGGGCAAAGAAACAGTCCAAAACCTGGCCGCGCTGCGATTTTCCAACATCCTATTTACGCATGTTTGGGACGCCGACCACATCGACCACGTGCAAATTACCGTGGCCGAGACGGTGGGTCTAGGCGAGCGCGCGGGCTACTATGATCGCTATGGCGCCATGCGTGACATGGTGCAAAATCACCTGCTGCAACTCTTGTGCTTGGTGGCGATGGAGCCCCCGTCGCAGCTTGAGCAGGACATGCTGCGCGACGAAAAGCTGAAAGTTTTGAAGGCACTACGCCCCTGGCCTGAGGCCATCAACGGCGACGTGGTATTCGGTCAATACGAAAAGGGCTCTATTGGCGGCAAGGACGTGCCGGGCTACCTTGAGGAGCTGGGCCAAGACAGTCGAACCGAAACCTTTGTGGCGCTGCGGACCTTCGTAGACAATTGGCGCTGGAAGGGCGTTCCCTTCTACCTACGCACCGGCAAGCGTCTGGCGAGCCGCCATTCAGAGATCGTCGTCCAGTTCAAGCAAGTGGCGCATTCGGTCTTTGACGACACCATCACCAACACACAAATGCAGCCCAATCGTCTAGTTTTGCGCCTTCAACCCGACGAAGGCGTATCCTTGGAGTTGATGACCAAAGATCCAGGACCCGGCGGCATGCGCCTGCGACAGGTCAAGTTGGATCTGTCGTTCCAAAAAGAATTCAACCTGCACTTCCCGGACGCCTACGAGCGCTTGTTGCTGGACGTAGTGCGGGGCAACTCGACCCTGTTTATGCGCCGCGACGAAGTGGAAGCCGCCTGGCATTGGATCGGACCGCTTTTGTCTCACTGGGAGCATTCCAGCGATAAGCCCCGTGCTTATGCTGCTGGAAGCTGGGGACCGTTGGACTCTAACTATATGATTTACAAAGATAATAACCGCTGGCACGAGGAAACCCCCGCGTGATTCAGGAGAACTTCTTCGCCGATCGTCAAGAAATGATCGAAAGCCTGGCGGACGAAATCGAAGATTTCGTCTTTGCCGAAGTCGATCCTGCCGCGCCGCAGGGCAGCCCCTTGCCCCTGCTGTTGTTCTCTGGCGGTTCGACCCCGATACCCTTGTTTGAGGCGTTGAACGCGCGCGAGCCTTCGCCGGCGGCCTTTGCACAGGTAGGCCTGGTGGACGAACGCTGCGTGCCCGCCGACCACAAAGATTCAAATCTTCGCCTTTTGCAGCAGCACCTGATGACGGGCATCGGCCAAGCTCTGCCGCTCTACGCCGACGGTCAACAAGACCAAGCCCAGGCGCTAGCGGCCTACCAGACCGCCTTAAATCAGGGCCCCAGCCTTGCGGTCTTGGGTATGGGGAGCGATGCACATACCGCCTCGATTTTTCCTAGGCTTGAGACCACTGCCGCCCTGCTGGACCCCGATAACCCAAATGATCTGGCCAGCAACCAACCCTTGAACGCCCCGCACCGACGGGTAACTTGGACCCTGGCGGGTCTGGCCAAGATCGACCGCTGGTATCTGCATATCGAAGGCGCCGCCAAGCGCGCTATCTATGAAGCGGCCAAGAGCGGCGATCCCATCGCGGCGCCGATCGCCGCTTTCATCAACCACCCTACCAAAACCTTGAACGTCTATTGGTGCCCCTAATGAGCCCCTCAATCCCCGAAGTCCGCCCCGAAATCGCCGCCATCACCCAGGCCATTATCGAGCGCTCAAAGGCGAGCCGCGAAGACTACCTGTCCCGCATGGCGACCGCCATTTCTGACGGCCCGAACCGGCAAGTGCTATCTTGTGGCAACCTAGCGCACGGATTTGCGGCTTGCGGCATGGACGATAAAAAGCGCCTAGCCGGTAAGCAGGCTGCCAATCTTGCCATTGTAACAGCCTATAATGACATGTTGTCGGCCCATCAGCCCTATGCCACCTACCCCGACATCATCAAAGCAAAGGCCGAAGCCCTGGGCGCTGTGGCGCAAGTCGCGGGCGGCGTCCCAGCCATGTGTGATGGCGTCACCCAAGGCCAACCGGGCATGGAACTGTCGCTGTTCAGCCGTGATACGATCGCGCTGTCGGCCTCAGTCGGCCTCTCGCACAACATGTTCGACGCGGCGCTCTATCTGGGCATTTGCGACAAGATCGTCCCCGGCCTATTGATTGCCGCGCTTACCTTTGGTCATCTGCCCGCCGTCTTTGTGCCCGCTGGCCCCATGCCCTCTGGCCTACCCAACAAGGAGAAGGCCCGCGTTCGCGAAGAATATGCTCAAGGCAAGATCGACAAGGCCGCATTGCTGGAAGCAGAGAGCAAGTCCTATCACTCAGCGGGCACGTGTACGTTTTACGGCACCGCCAATTCCAACCAAGCCTTGGTTGAAGCCATGGGGTTGCATGTGCCGGGCGCTGCCTTCATCCATCCGGGAACGCCTTTGCGACAAGCGCTAACCGAAGAAGCCACCCGAGTTGCGGTCGAAATCTCTGGCATGGGCGATACTTTCCGACCCATCAGTCAAGTGATCGACGAGCGCTCCATCGTCAACGCGCTGATCATGCTGCTGGCCACCGGCGGATCGACCAATCACACCATTCACTGGATCGCGGTCGCCAAAGCTGCCGGCATTCAAATCACCTGGGAGGATATGGACGCCCTTTCCAAGCTGACCCCGCTTCTCACCCGCGTATATCCCAACGGACAAGCCGACGTGAACGCCATGGAGGACGCTGGCGGCTTGCCTTTCTTGATCCGCGAATTGGTAGCCGCTGGCCTACTGCACGGCGATGTCCGTACCAATATGGGCCAAGGGCTGGCGCACATGCAGCAACGCGCGAGCCTGGATGACACTGGCGCGCTGCGCTATGAACCGGTGGCCGAAGCCAGCGGAGACCTCGACGTCGTGCGCCCGGCCAGCCAACCCTTCCAAGAGGACGGCGGCCTGCGCTTGCTCAGCGGCAACCTGGGACGCGCGGTCATCAAGACCTCGGCCGTTGAGCGCGAACGCTGGATGGTGGAAGCCCCCTGCGCGGTCTTTAGCGACCAAGACGAAGCGCTGGCGGCCTATAAGGCCGGGGATCTGCACCGCGACGTCGTCGTTGTCTTGCGCTATCAAGGCCCCAAAGCCAACGGCATGCCCGAGCTGCACAAGCTGACGCCCGCTTTGTCGGTGCTGCAAAACCTGGGCTTCAAGGTGGCCTTGGTCACCGACGGGCGCATGTCGGGAGCATCCGGCAAGGTGCCCGCTGCCATCCACGTGACGCCCGAAGCCTTGGACGGCGGCCTCATTGCCCACCTGCAAGACGGCGATGTTCTGCGCCTGGATGCCGAGGCGCGCAGCCTGGCTTTCGTCGGCGATGAAGCCGAGCTCGCCCACCGCCCCCTTGCAAAACCGGCCCATTTGGCGCAGTCAGGATTTGGATTAGGCCGCGAGCTGTTCGCCCCCTTCAGAGCAGCGGTTGGCCCGGCAGATCAAGGAGCGTCGATTTTCTCATGACCCAGGTTCTTTTGGCTGACATTGGCGGCACCAACGCCCGTTTTGCTCTTGCCCATGCGACAGCGGCTAGCGGCGAGAGAACGACACCAGGCCAAGAGAGCAAACCAAAGATCGAGGCGCTGACCAAGCTGAAGGTGGCCAATTACACCACCCCCGCCGAAGCCATTACCGCCTACCTCAGCCAGACCGGGGCCAAACCGACCGCCGCTTGCATCGCGGTCGCGGGGCCCGTGACCGGCGATCATTTCCACTTCACCAATTCACCTTGGGCTTTCAGCGCCAAAGGTCTGGCAGAGCAATTTGGCTTGTCGTTGGTCAAGGTTATCAACGACTATGAAGCGCAAGCCTTGGGCCTGCCCTTCTTGCAACCCAATGTGCTGACCCAGATCGGCGGCCGACCTGCGGAACCCGCAGCGCCACGCGTCATTTTGGGACCAGGTACCGGCCTGGGGATTGGCGCGCTTGTCACCGACAAGGGTCACTATGCAGCGGTGCAAGGCGAAGGCGGCCACATCTCCTTTGCTCCACAAGATGCCTTTGAAGCGGAATTGTTGGCCCGGTATTGGCGGGAGCATCATCGCGTGTCTGCCGAACGCCTGCTGGCAGGCTTTGGCCTAGAGGCTCTGTATCGGTTGATGAATCCCGATCTTGCACCGATGAGCGCCGCTGATATTGCCGCCCAGGCGCTAGCCGAGCCCGCCAGCCCGGCGCGCGCCGTGGCCTTGCGCTATCTACGGATGCTGGGCTCTTACATGGGCGATTTGTGCCTCATCTTCACCGCCTATGGCGGCATGTACCTGACCGGCGGTGTGGCCCAGGGCCTCAAGCCATTGCTGGCCGAGGGCAGCCTGCGCGCGGGCTTTGAATACAAGGGCCGCATGTCGCATATTCCTGAACGCACGCCCATATTCTTGATCGAGACCGACGAGACGCCTTTTTACGGTGCGCTCTATGCCTTGATGGACGCGCTTGAAGAAGCCGCGGCGGCCTAGAGCGAAACTAAGATCCTTCGGCACTTCTTTGCAGATATCGCTCCAGCCAAATCAGCAATATCACACTGAAGGCAAAGATCCCTGCTGGCGCAAGCGTCATGGTCGCTGCCAGGGCTGAAAGGGCACCGTCGCTTTGTTCCGCGGCCCCCTTCGTACTCTCTTGCCAACCATAGGCGCCCAAAATGAGTGCCAACAGTCCGGGCCCCGCTGCATTGGCCAATTTCTGACCAAATAGCCAGTAGGCATTGAAGGCCCCAATGCCGCGCCGCTCTTTATCGAGGCTGGACTCAATCAGATCGGGCATCAGCGCCCATGGCAGCTGCAGCAAACAGCCATAAAAAATTCCGATCGCCACCACATACCAACAGGTCGCGTCGATATCATAGCTTGGCAAAGTGAAGTAGAAACCTGCCATCAGCAGCGCAAATCCGGCCATGCCAACCTGGTAGGCGCGCATCTTGCCCAGCCAAACCGAAGCGAAGGTCCAAAACGGCTGCGAGGCCATGGAAGCCAGCGTGACCAGCGCAAACATAGTGGCAAAGGTGCCCAATACCCCCACCAGGCCAAAGAAACCATCCGGGTTTTGGTCCAAGACTAGGTAAGTTGAGAAGAAATCAATCGACTGAGTAATGAAGGCAAAGCCCAAAAGCTGCAGCGAAAACAAGCCCATCAGCAAAAAAAAACTTCTGTTCTTCAATACCTTAGAAATTTGCGCCCACGGGCTTTGAATGGGCTGAGGCGGCGCTTGATCATAGCGCTTAATCGCCCAGCACGCGAGCCAGCTTGGCAGGACAATCAGCGGCACCATGGCCAAATAGCCCCAAAACGAGCCGCTGCGCCCGCCGCCAAAGGCCTCGATCAGGCCGGGGAGCACGCCCCCGGCGATCAAAATGCCAATCGAAAACAAGGCCATCCGCCAGCCTGTCAAAGACGAGCGCTCGCCGGGGCTCATGGTCATCTCGGCCGTCATCGCCCCATGGGGAATGATAATCAGCGTATAGCCCAAGGTCGCCAAGACGAAGCTGGCAAACACCCAGCGCGCGGCGGCGGCTCCCTGCCAATCCGCTGGCACGGCGAAAATCAGCGCCGTCGCCGCAGCCAACACCACTGCTCCCGCTGCGATATAGGGCACTCGCTTGCCCCAGCGCCCACGCGTGTTGTCAGATAGCCAACCCACAATCGGATCGGTAAGGATGTCGAGCAAGAGCCCGGCAGTCAGAACCAGACCTGCCAATTCAATCGGGATGCCGAGATATTTGGTCATGAAGGGCAGCAGCAGTACCGCCTTCAGCGTGACAAAGATGCCAACACCGACGTCGGGCAGACCGTAGGCGGCTCGCCGGGCCAGCGGTACCGAAAAACCGCTCAGGTCTGTTTTCTGGGACGGATCAGCCATGAGGCGGAACTTTCTGTGGTGGGCGTGGCTGAAAGAACCTGACACAGCCCCGACCTTACCGCAACACCGCCAGGAGGTAACAAGCTAGCCTAGTGCGGCGCAATCACGATCGCCCTAAAATCGTTGACATTGGTTAGCGTCGGACCGGTCATGACCAGATCGCCCAGCGCCTCAAAAAAGCTGTAGGCATCGTTGTTGTCCAGGTAGGCGCGCGCATCCAGACCTAGTGCCTGAGCCCGACTCAAGGTCGTTGGGTCGATCATGGCGCCTGCGTTATCTTCTATGCCGTCGATGCCGTCGGTATCGCAAGCCAGCGCCGTGACGCCCGCCAGACCATCCAGGGCAATCGCCAGAGCCAACAAAAACTCTGCATTGCGCCCGCCGCGCCCTTGCCCGCGAACGGTGACGGTGGTCTCCCCACCCGACAGAAGTACACAAGGTGCGCTCAAAGGCTGGTTGTGGCGCTGCACCTGCTTGGCCAAGCTGGCCATGACCTGTGCCACTTCACGCGCTTCCCCTTCGACACAATCGGACAAGATCATCGGCGATAGGCCCACCTCTCGGGCCCGCTCGGCGGCGGCCTCCAAAGCCATTTGCGGGGTGGCGATCATGCGAAAATCGCCGTCGGGCACCTGGGGGCTAGGGTTGGCTTTCATTGCCTCGCGCAATCCGGATCCAAGCGCGATACCAAAGCGTTGACATAAAGCCTCGGCGTTTGCGGTATCCCCAAGCGCGGGACTGGTAGGCCCAGAGCCGATCACCGCAGGCACATCGCCTGGAACATCAGAAATCGCATAGGTGACAAGATGCGCGGGGTGGATCAGCTCTGCCAGGCGTCCGCCCTTGACCGCCGATAAAGCCTGGCGCACGGTGTTCATGGCCTCGATATTAGCCCCCGCCTTCAACAGGGCTTTGCCGACAGCCTGTTTTTCCGCCAAGCTCACGCCTTCGGCTGGCGCCACCAACAAGGCCGACGCACCACCCGACAGCAGAAAAACCACCAAATCCTCTGCCTTGGCCGACTGAGCAAGGGCCATCAGCTCTCTGGTGGCTTCAAGTCCGGCTTCATCGGGCACAGGGTGAGCCGCCAAGAGCTGTTTGATCTGGCTCGCTGGTAGACCGGCTTTCGGCACGGCCTCATGGCCATATCGGGTAATGACCAGCCCTTCCAAAGACACATCCGGATACCGTTCTCGCCAAGCCGCTTCGAAGGCTAGCGCCATACTGGCGGCAGCCTTACCCGCCCCCAACACGATAACCCGCCCGCCAACTTGCGGGGGCTCTGGAAGAGGCTCAAAACGCCCGTCCGGCAAGGCTACCCCAAGCGCAGCCTCGAATAGGGACAAGCATTGTCCGCGACGCGTATCGGCCTGCGCTAGGCCCTTTGATACATGAACAGACCCTCGTTTCATCAGCTAGCGATCCGCTACGACGCGCTGTTTTTGTGCGCCCAGCCCATCAATGCCAATTTCAATGACATCGCCATCTTGCAAATAGCGCTGAGGCTTGAGCCCCATGCCGACGCCCGGCGGCGTGCCGGTTGAAATCACGTCGCCCGGCTCCAGCGTCATCATCTGGCTGAGGTAGGAGATCAGCTCTGCCACGCCAAAAATCATGGTCTTGGTCGATCCGTCCTGCAGAGTCTCGCCGTTAACCTTGGTCCATAAGCGCAGGTTTTGCGGGTCCGGCACTTCGTCGGGCGTCACCAACCAAGGGCCGATGGGTCCGAAAGTGTCGCAAGATTTGCCCTTGGTCCACTGGCCCTGCCGTTCAATTTGAAATTCACGTTCCGAGACATCGTTGGTAACGACATAGCCCGCGACGTGCTCCATGGCCTGGTCTTTGCTGACGTATTTGGCGGGCTTGCCAATGACCACGCCCAACTCGACCTCCCAGTCGGTTTTGACCGAGCCCCTTGGCAAGCGCAGATCGTCGAAAGGCCCACAGCAAGCCGACGAGGCTTTCATGAAGACAATCGGCTCTGAGGGCGCAGCCATGCCGGTTTCAGCAGCATGATCGGCGTAATTCAGGCCAATGCAGATAAACTTGCCGGGCCGACCGATGGGCGAATGAAACGCAACCTCGCATTCGACCAGCGGCAGAAAGTTGGGATTGAGTGTCGGCAGCGCGCGAAAGTCCAATGATGGCACCATTGCAGAGGCATCGCGCACCCGGCCTTGATCGTCCAAAATACCGACGCCTGCGGCCTCTTGTGTTTGAAAACTAACAAATTTCATGGATGTTTTCTCCGACGTAGCGTGATGGTTGCAAGCGGCTCAGCGGCCCGATCGCGCGCCAAGGTTAGAACAAAGCAACTTAAAGCGGAACCTGTTTTGCGGGCATTGGTGTCGCCCATCTGGCGCCTTGTTTGCGCGTGCTAGCGATTGCCGCGGACCAGATCGCTGGCCTTTTCCCCAATCATGATGCTGGGGGCGTTGGTGTTGGAGCCGATCAGGCTGGGCATGACAGAGGAATCGCAAATGCGAATGCCTTCAAGCCCGCGCACCCGCAAGCTGGGATCCACCACGGCCATTTCGTCTTGCCCCATTTTGCAGGTCCCTACAGGGTGATAGGACGTGCGCCCATACTCGCGGGCATAGTCCTCAAAATCTCGCTGGGTCCTAATCGTGTCACCGGGGAAATGCTCACGCTTGATGTACTTGGCCATCGAGGGTTGGTTCAAGATTTCACGGCTGATCTTCACCCCCTCCGCCGAGGTTTTGAGATCATAGGGGTCCGCAATAAAGTTGGGGTCGATCACCGGCATGTCGCGCATATCTGCCGACGCCAATGTCACAGAGCCCCTGCTCCTCGGGCGCAGCGTATAGGAATTAAGCGTACAACCAGATCCCGAGGCAATGGCAGGCACGCCCTCTTCGACGCCCGCGCCCACCAAGAAATGAAACTGCAAGTCTGGCTGGTCGCGGCTGTGATCGGCGAACCAAAAAGCCCCGCCCTCGACAACGTTGGAGGTGACAGGCCCCGTCTTGAACAAGCTATACTGCAGACCCGCAGCGACCATCCAATGCAGCTTGTTGTATTTGTCCAGACTGTCGGCGCCCTTCAGCTCATAGACGATATCAATGCCAAAGTGGTCTTGCAGGTTCTGGCCGACACCGGGCAAATCATGATGAACTTGGATACCGTGACTGGCTAAATGATCGGCCGGACCAACGCCCGACAGCATCATCAGCTTGGGCGAATTAATCGCCCCCGAGGTCACGATGACCTCGCTGTCGGCGCGCAAAAGCTGGGCGCGACCGCCTTCGATGATCTCAACGCCTATGGCGCGCGGCCCTTCAAACACGATGCGCTGGACTTGGCACTTCGTCTTCAGCGCCAGGTTGGGCCGACGAAGCGCCGGACGCAAGTAGCCCACGGCCGCCGAACAGCGCTTAGCGTTGCGGATGGTGGTCTGGTAGTGGCTGGCGCCAGCCTGCTGGGCCCCGTTAAAATCGGGATTGTAGGGCATCCCCAGCTCCTGACAGGACTGCACGAATGCTGAGGACAAGGGTTGCGGGTTTGTCAGGTTCGAAACGCCCAAGGGACCATCGGTGCCGTGATAGGTGCCCGACAAAATGGCGTTGCCCTCTGAGCGCTTGAAGTAAGGCAGAACGTCGGCGAAGGACCAGCCCGGGCAGCCCTCGTCCTGGGCCCAACGATCGTAGTCAATGGCATTGCCGCGCGTATAGATCTCTGCATTGATCGACGAACCGCCGCCCAGAACGTGACCCTGGGCATAGGGGATTTCGCGGTTGTTGGCGTGGCGCTGAGGCGCGGTCTTGAAGCCCCAAGTCAAAGGCCCCGCGGTGAACTTGGCAAAGCCAACTGGCATATGCAAAAAAGGGTTGCTGTCTTTGCCGCCTGCCTCCAGCAACAGCACCTTGGCATCGGACATTTCCGACAGGCGAGCCGCCATAACGCAGCCCGACGAGCCGCCACCAACAATGATATAATCATAGCTTTGCTTCGCCATGGCTTGGACCTTCCTTGTCTAACGTTTCCTGTCTTGCATTGCTTGCTTGGCAGCGTCCGCGCGCCCCAGGCGGGGCAATGGCCTCTTGGTCTGCATCACGCTGAACCATTCAGCCCCAGGGCCGCCAGGGCAGCGCGCCCACATGCCACGTCTTCTTGATCGCTGGCGCCAGAAACGCCGATCGCACCAACGCAAACCCCGTCTACAAAAATTGGCAGACCGCCTGGAAAGACCAACAAGCGCTCGCGATTGGTCATGCCTTGTGCCAAGGCGGGCTTTTCCTGGCAGCGCTCAAAAAAAGCCTCGGTCTCACGCCGCAGCCCGGCCGCCGTAAAGGCCTTATCTATGGCAAAATCAATCGCCGGGCGGATGCAGGCGTCACCGCGCTGCAAAGCGAGCAGGCTGCCCGAAGCATCGCAGACCGCCACGCAAACGGCCCAACCCTTGGCCTCAGCATAGCTAAAGGCCTCGCCGACCAGACGGCCCGCGGCATCCGAGCTCAAGTGACTTTCTTGGCGGGTCATCAGCAGACCTCCTTGAAACGCGCGACGCAGGTGTCCAGGACTTCTCCAGGCGCCTTGGTCCACCAGGTATTTTTTGCAAAGATTTCGACTTCACACAGCCCGCGATAGCCAGCGCCCTCGACCGCCGCGCGCAGGCCTTTCAGGTCGGCCACGCCGTCGCCCATCATGCCGCGATCCAGCAGGAAATCTTCGGTGTCCTCCAGCCAATCGCAGAGATGAAAACCGTGGATTTGATTTGGCTTGAGCCGCTGGAGCTGCTCGGCAAGGCTCAAATCCCACCAGACGTGATAGACATCGACCGCCAGGCCGACAGCCGGATGATCCAGTACCTGGATCATGTCCACCGCGTCACGGACCGTCGTCAGGCAAGAGCGATTGCCGCCGTAGACCGGATTGAGCGGCTCCAGGCCAAGCCCTACATTTTGGGCGGCGGCATAGTCGGCCATCTGCCCCACCCGATCTTGCACCAACGCTAGACTTTGCTTCAGGCTGTGACCCGGCTCAATGCCGCCTACGACGATGGTCAGGGTCGGCGCACCCAGGGCGGCGGCCATGTCGATCGAGGCCTTGAAATCATCGAACAGGACGCTGAGCGGTCGCGGTGCCATGCGCCCCACAACAAAGGGCGTGCGACACAGGCCCACTACCTGCATACCGGCCCCGCGCACCTTTTGGCCAACCTCTATAGCGCGCGCTTCAAAGGCGGCTCGCGGGGTGCCAATCGGCGCGATCTCTCGCCGCCAAAAGGTGATGCCGCCAAGCCCACGCTCAGCGCAAGCATCAATGATCTGCTCACAACTCCATCCCGCGCCAAAGCCGTCCAGATTATGACCAAGCGTCGCGGTGTTGAGTGCCAGTAGGTCGGCATCTTGGCTAAGATCGCGCAAGACTGGTGCGGCGTCGCCCATGGCCTAGCCCTCAACGCCGTAGAGCGCCAGCAAACGCCGCATACGCGCTTGGGCCAAATCGGGATCCATTAAGACCCCGGCCTGGTCGGCGTAGCGGAAGACCTGTGCAAAATAGGGCAGGGAGCGCATGGCCTGGTGGCCCTGAATCATAACAAAATGATCTTGCAGACCGTTGAGCCAAGCCAAGAACACCACGCCCGTTTTATAGTACTGCGTCGGAGCACGGAAAATCTCGCGCGCAAGGGGCACCGTGGGGTCCATCAGCGCATGATAGCCAGCACGATCACCCGTATCCAAGCGATTGATCGCCGCCGCCGCAACGCCTGCCAAGGGGTCGAAAATCCCCAGAAGCGCGTGCGAAAAGCCCTGTTCATCCCCCGCAATCAGCTCAGGATAATTGAAATCGTCGCCGGTATACATGCGCACGCCCGCGGGCAAGCGACGACGCATCGCTATTTCTTTGTCCTTGTCCAGCAAGGAAATCTTGATCCCATCAACCTTGGCTTTGTTGTCGTCGATGATCTCTAAGCAGGTTTCGAGCGCTGCCTCAAAATCATGGCTACCCCAATAGCCAGCAAGCGCCGGATCGAACATGTCGCCCAACCAGTGCAAGATGATCGGTTGATCGCAAGCTGCAAGAGCATTCTTGTACACGCGCTTGTAGTCCGCAGGGCTGGTCGCAACCCGCGCCAATGCCCGGCTGGCCATCAAGATCATCCGTCCGCCCGCAGCCTGGATCGCTTCAATCTGCTCGCCATAGGCGACTTCGACCTGGCCCAAGTCGCGCGCGTCTTCCGGCTCCAGCTGATCGGTGCCAGCGCCATTGAAGACCAGCGCATCAGGCAACTCTTGGCGGGTCTGCTTGATCAGCTCAAAGGCCGTCGGCCAATCAAAGCCCATGCCACGTTGAGAGGTGTCCATGGCCTCCGCAATCCCCAGCCCTAGCCCGTGCAGGTGACGGCGAAAGGCCAGCGTGGCCTGCCAATCCAGCGCCGGAGCGCCCGACGGATCGGCATCTGCCAGTGGATCCGCCACGACGTGCGCCGCAGCAAAGACCACCCGTGAGGCCTCTGGGCTCAGTGCTTGGCCCACAATCGGTTCGGCCTTCATGGTGTAGGCGCCAAGCGTGCCCTTGGCATCGGGGAGCAGCAACGACATGCTTTTCAATCCTTGCATCAAAAACGAAGTGGTCAGGTCAATAGCGGGAGATCAACAGCCCCGCATCGGCGGAAATAACTTGCCCAGTCGTATAGGGCATGCCGCCACTGGCCAACATGGCAGCGATTGCGCCCATGTCTTGGGGGGTGCCCACGCGGGGCAAGACGGTCAGCCCCTCATCATCAATACGACGCTGGTATTCTTCAATGACGGGCGCGGTCATGTCGGTAGCAATGACGCCCGGCTGGATATCATAGACCGCGATGCCTTCTTGGCCCAAGCGAACGGCAAAGCCTTGGGTCATCATGGCCGCCGCCGCCTTGGAGACGCAGTATTCTAGGCGGCTGACCGACACCGCCCGCGCCGACGAAGACGTGAGATTGATAAGACTATAGAACAGGCCTTCCTCGCGTTTGCGACCTGCTAGGCGCTTGGCGAAGGCTTGCGATAGAAAGAAGGGCGCCTTGGCGTTCACGTTCATGCAGCGATCATAAGAGGCTTCGCTGACTTCCAACAGATCGCCGCGCGCCAGTGCTGGAACGCCTGCGTTGTTGACCAGGGTTGTCAGCGGCCCCAGCGCATCCTCGACCCGCGCTAGCATAGCGTCGTGGCGCTCAAGGTTGGTTACGTCGCCTGGGACCTTTATCGCCCGCCTGCCTTGGTCCGTAATACTAGCCACAGCGGCTGCAAGGCTGTCATCGTCCTTCAAGCCGTTGATGGCCACTGCAAAACCCTTGGCCGCCAAGGCTTGCGCGACGGCCAGCCCAATGCCTCTGTTGGCTCCTGTGATGAGTGCGACCTGTTGGGTCATGGATCTTGATCCTATCTTGATCGCGGCCTGCCTATGGAGACCACGCTTGTCTGGGTGCGGCGACGCTGGCGCGCCTTGCCTTAGAATTCGGGTCGGCGCTTGTCTCGAAAGGCGGCCAGCCCCTCTGCCAACTCGCTTGAGGCCGCCGCCGAACTACCTGCCAAAGCATCCAATACGCGCCCGCCTTCTTCGCCTTCCGCGGCATTGATCATCATCTTGCTGACTTCGGTGGCGCGCGGCGAACGTGCGGCCACCACCTCGGCAAGCTCTAAGGCCGCGGCCAGGCCTTGCCCTTTGTCGGCCACACGATCAACCAGGCCCAAGCGCCACGCCTCGTCGGCCTGCAAGACCTCGCCCATCAGCAGCATGCGCCGCACCGCTTGCCCACCAAAGCGCCGTGTCAGACGCTGCGTTCCCGACCAACCTGCCACGATGCCAAGACCGGGTTCGGGTTGGCCTAGTTTGATATGATGCTCACCAACGCGATAGTCGGCGCATGCGGCCAGCTCTAGCCCACCGCCCAGACAGTGGCCTTGCAGCACCGCAATCACCGGCTGGCGAAGTTGAGCCAGCGCGTCAAAGACCCGGTTGCCCTCGCGCAGCCAAAAGCGGCCGAAGTCCTCAGGCGAGAGCTGCGACCAGGCTTCGATATCCCCGCCCGAACAGAAAGCCTTATCGCCCGCACCGGTGATCACGAGGCAACGTAGATCGCTCACTCGCTCCAGTTGGGGGCAAAGTGCACCCAGCGCCTCAACCATCGCCATATCGAGAGCGTTGCGGCGCTCAGCGTTGTCGATCGTCAAAAGCACAACACCCGCTTCTAGCCATTCCAGGCGTAGGCGCGCGTCGCCGGACGGGGGTAGCGAGGCTTGGCTCATGCCTTGGGCTCCAGCACAAGGCCCATAGGGTCAGGCTGGAATAAGCGCGCGTCCATGGTCTTGAGGTTGTCGGCAACCTGCAGCGGCGTCGCCGCCATATCCAACACCTGGCTTTGCAGGTCGATACCTGGCGCTATCTCCGTGACAGTCAGACCCTGCGGGCGCAACTCAATAACGCATCGCTCAGTGATGTAGCTCGCCTGTTGTCCTTGCGCCAAGGCACGCTCGCCGGAAAACGAGACCTGATCGACCCTATCAACGATCTTTGCGATCTTGCCTTCCTTGATGATCTTGAGCAGTCCGTCCTCGATCGCGTACTTGGCCCCGGCGTTGAAATAACCGGAGAAATAGATGCGCCGCGCCCTTGCGGTAATATCAACGAAGCCGCCAGCACCAGCCGTGCGATGGGGAATGGCGGCCAGCTTGGAGACGTTGACCGAACCTTGCTTGTCGATCTGCAAGAACGACAAAAGCGAGGCGTCAAATCCGGCGGCCTGGAAATAGGCGAACTGGTGCGGAGAAGCGACATAGGCCTCTGCATTGGCCGAGCAGCCAAACTTGAATTCCAATAGGGGCACACCGCCGACAGCGCCTTGCTCAATGACCCAAGTCACCTGGCCGTGCAGACCTTCTTCCAACAAAATACGCGGAACGTTGGCCGAAATACCGAAGCCAATATTGACCGCTTGACCGTTCTTCAGCTCTTGAGCAACGCGGCGCGCGATGACCTTGGCAACGTCGAAAGCTGGACGGCTAAAGCTGGATAGGGGCCGGATGACCGCGCCAGAGATCGCTGGATCAAAAGGCGTCGCCGTCGTCTGCAGTTGGTCGGGGGCTTCAACGACGCAATCGACCAGATTGCCAGGCACTCTAACGTCGTGGGCCTTGATGGTGCCCGCCTGCACGACGTTCCTGACCTGAGCGATGACCAGCCCGCCGCAGTTGCGCGCAGCCAGGGCCATTTCCATAGCGCCTAGATAAGCACCCTCATTCTCAAAACTGATGTTGCCTCGTTCATCGCCCACAGAGCCACGAATGATCGCGACGTCCGGCCGTATCGCTTGGAAGTAGAGCCAATCTTCACCCTCGAAGGAGACCCGCTTGACGATGGGCTCGCTCTGGGCGGATTCATTCATCGCGCAGCCTTCTTGATCGGGATCAACAAAGGTTTGCATGCCCACCTTGGTCAAGACGCCTGGGCGCTGGCCCGCCGCTTCGCGCAACATATCAAAGACAATCCCGCTGGGCACATTATAGGCCTTCACCTGATTGGCTGTAATCATCTGCCAGATCAGCGGTGGCTCCGCCGACGACGGCCCAGACGGGTAGGAGCCGCCGATAACTTTGGACAACAGACCCGGCTTGGCGATGTGATCGACGCCCTTTGTACCGAACATATCGCCGGTCGCCTCAAATCGCGCGCCCAGGGCCGCCAGAACCGCATCAGGACAGCACAGACCGCTCGATGAGTTGACCGCAACCACGGCGGCGTCAGGGATAAGCGCAACGGCCTGTTCAGGGCTTAGTTGTTTGGTCATGGCAAGTCTACTCGATCAAATGTCCTACCGTGCCCCTATTTCCTCGCCTTTCGCCAAGCCCCCGCATCGCGGCAATATGAGCTTTAACGAAATAACTAGTTAGTGACATACAGCGATTTATGCTTTACGCCAACATCTATGCTTTGGCAAGATGCAAGTTAAGCAATCAACGCGAAGGCGCCGCTGCTTTTGACCGCGACAAGCCCAAGCTGCATAGCGCACAATCGCAGGGTCGAAGCGCCACCCGATAACCCCCTGCCGCGCAAGAGCGTAAAGGAACGACCATGACCCAAGACATCGCCGCTTCTCCCTTCTTAGACCCTGCGTTTACGCGCGGCTTTGGAACCTTCCCGTTGGACGGAGAGGCCCTGATCGAGGCGCTTGAGACGGCGCTCAAGGTTGGTTATCGCGCCATTGACACCGCACAGAGCTATGGCAACGAGGCCGCGGTCGGCGAAGCCCTGCGCCACGCCGACGTGCCGCGCGATTCCTTGCTGGTGACGACCAAAATTGCGCCAGACAACATGAACCCGCGTGATTTTTGGCCGTCGCTTGAGGCCAGCCTCAAGGCCCTGGACTGCAGCCAGATCGACTGCCTCTTGCTGCACTGGCCCGATCAACACGGCAACAACACCCAAGCGCTGGCGTTGCTGCAAGAGGCCCAGGCGCGTGGCCTTGCCCGCCACATTGGCGTCTCCAACTACACCATCGCCATGATGCAGGCAGCGGCAGCCCAGCTTGATGCGCCGATAGCCTGCAATCAGATCGAATTTCACCCTTTGCTGGACCAGAGCCAGGTTGCGGCAGCCGCCCGGGCCCTGGGCATCCCGTTGAGCGCCTACTGCGCCGTCGCGCGCGGCAGGGCCCTCAGCGAGCCAACGATCCTGGCCATCGCGCAAGAAACCGGCCTCAGCCCGGCGCAGGTCACCTTGAGCTGGATTTTGGCAAAGGGGGTCGCCTACAACGCCATGTCCACCAAGCCCCAAAATATCGCAGGCAACTTCGCCGCCGACGGCAAATCCCTAAGCGCAGAGCAAATCGCGCGCATGGATGTTCTAGGTCAGCAATACGGCTATCGGATCGTGGACGCCAGCAAGGTGCCAAGCGCGCCAGCCTGGGACTAAGCGCTCCCAGGGGTGGCAGCGGGGTGGCAGCGGGGTGACGCCGGGGTGGTGCCGGGGTGGTGCCGGGGTGGTCGCAGGGCAGCGGCCCATTTTGCCGCCATTTTTTCACAAAAAAAGGCTTGTGAGCAGCCCTTGCCTGGCTTAGTAAGGGCGTCTGTCGCGTACAGGCTGCTGTAGGCGTCGCGCTAGGGGCGTAGCTCAGTTGGTAGAGCATCGGTCTCCAAAACCGAGTGTCGGGAGTTCGAGTCTCTCCGCCCCTGCCATCGCGACGAATTACACTCAAGTCCTTGCTCCGCCTTGCAGGTTGGCCCATATGAAGCCCATCAAGTCGCAGGATTAGCGCGGTCTTTCCCGACATAAACGAGATTTACGACCCAGACGGCAGCGTCCGGGCGCGATAATAAGGATGGTTGGTTCCATGAATGTAGTGCGTTTTTTGCGCGAAGTTCGCCAAGAAGTCAGCAAGGTCACCTGGCCCAAGCGCGGTGAAGTGCTGGCGACCACCGCGATGGTGTTCATCATGGGCACTTTCTTTGCTCTGCTGTTCTTCCTGGCCGATCAGCTCTATTTCACTCTGATTAACCTGCTGCTGGGGCGTTAAGATATGGCGACTCCATTCCGCTGGTACGTGGTGCACGTCTTTTCAGGCTTCGAAAAGAAGGTTTGCGAGAGCATCGCTGAGCAGGCAGACAAGAAAGGCATCGCCGATCAGTTCGATCAATTGCTGGTGCCCTCTGAGACCGTCAAAGAAGTGCGTCGCGGCAAGACCTACGATTCAGAGCGCAAGTTCTTCCCCGGCTACATCATCGTGCGCATGCAGTTGACCGACGAAGCCTGGAACTTGGTCAAGAACACCGCGCGTGTGACCGACTTTTTGGGCATGAAGGGCAAGCCCATTCCGATTTCCGAGCGCGAAGCCCAGACCATGTTGCAGCAGATGCAAGAGGGCACCGCGTCACTTCCAAGCGATATCGTGTTCGAAATTGGCGAGAACGTCGAGGTCAAAGACGGTCCCTTTGCGACCTTCCAAGGTATCGTCGAAGCCGTGGACCCCGACAAGCAAGTGGTCACCGTGTCTGTATCAATCTTTGGCCGCGCGACCCCGGTCGAGCTGACCTATAACCAGGTTGAAAAGCGCTCGTAGGCGGCGGTTGTCCAAGCGCAGACGGTCAAGCGGCTGTCACCAGGACTGCAAAACCAACGACATAAGAAAAGGCGGCAGAGGGTAACTCCTCTACCGCCTTTTTTGTTTGCGTGAAATAACGCGCCGCAAACAACGTACTCGCCGGGGCTCGCTTGTCACGACCCGCCCGCTATGAATAGTCGCGCTTATCCTCGATCACCAAGCCATCGTTGGGCAGGCTGCCGACCGGTACGATCTTGATATCCGCCGACAGCTTGAGCGCCGCCTGAGCAGCCGACGCATAAGCGCTGGCATCGCCGCCTTCACTTTCGCACAGCAGTTCCAGATGGTCGTTCTCGCCCTGGCGGCTAACCAGTGCTTTGGCACGCGCGATAGACGGCTCGGCCTTCAAGAACTGGGCAATCTGTTCGGGGCGGATGAACATGCCTTTAACTTTTGCCGCCTGGTCAGCGCGTCCCATCCAGCCTTTAATCCGCATGTTGCTGCGCCCGCAAGGGCTCGTTCCCGGCAGGGTCGCCGACAGATCGCCGGTCGCCAGTCGAATGAGGGGGAAGTGCGGGTCCATGACGGTCACAAGCACCTCGCCGACCTCGCCTTCCGCGACCGGATCGCCGGTACCAGGACGCACGATCTCCAAGATGACGTTTTCATCGACGATCATGCCTTCTTGGCTCTCGCTCTCATAGGCGATCAGCCCGGCCTCGGCAGTGGCATAACATTGGGTGCAGGTCACGCCCGCTTGGCGGTATTCTTCGCGTAGGCTCGGGAACAGAGCGCCGCCGCTGACGCCGGCCTTGTTGAACTTGAGCGGCAACTCCATTGCCTTGGCTTCTTGCATGATTTTCAGCAGAAAATCTGGCGTGCCGACATAGACCGTTGAGCCCAAGTCATGTGCGGCGCGCGCTTGCAGTTGCGTTTGCCCGACGCCAGCAGGAAACACCAGCGCGCCGATCGCCTGGGCAGCCGCGTCGAACATGAGGCCGGCGGGCGTAAAGTGATAGGAAAAGCAGTTGTGCACCACATCATTGCTGGTGACTCCCATGGCGTGCAAAAAGCGATCCATGCGTTTGCCCGCATGATCGGGCGTCACGGCCTCATAAATCGGCCCCGGCGACTGATAGATGCGTTGGAATTGGCCAATGGGGATAGCGTTAACCCCACCGAACGGCAGCGCTGCGCTTTGCAGCTCGGTCAGTTCCGACTTGCGCAGGACCGGCAATTGCGCCAGCGCGGCACGATCTGTGAGGCTGTCCGGGTCCAGGCCTTTGAAGGCCGCGGCATAATGCGTCGAATTCGCCAGAGCGCCTGCTACCACGCTGCGCAGCTGAGCAAACAGGTCAGCCTCGCGCGCCTCAGTACTACGGGTCTCTAGATCATCATAGAACTTTGACATAGCGGTCCTTGCTGCGCCCTCATGGCGCGCTGCGGGCACGTCAGCGACGTCCGGCGCGGCCTGATCGGCGCTGGGTTTGGGCTTGTTGGCCGCGAGCAACCAACTCCAGGGGGGGCGTATCATGATGGCCGTTGACGCTTGAGGTTACGACAGCCAGCGCTTGCGGCGGCGATAAGAGCGCACGTCACGGAAGCTCTTGCGGCCAGAATCCGACATGCCAAGATAGAATTCTTTAACGTCGGGATTCTCGCGGATTTCTTCGGCAGGCCCATCCATCACGATGCGACCGTTTTCCAAAATATAGCCATAGTGCGCATAGCGCAGCGCGACGTTGGTGTTCTGCTCTGCTAACAGGAAAGAAACGCCCTGCTCAATGTTCAGGTTGCGGACAATCTCAAAGATCTCTTCGACCAACTGCGGCGCCAAGCCCATGCTGGGTTCATCCAGCAAAATCATTTCCGGACGCGACATGATCGCCCGACCAATAGCGCACATCTGTTGTTCGCCGCCTGAGGTGTAGCCTGCCTGCGATTTACGGCGTTCCTTCAAGCGCGGAAAATAGGAATAAACCATTTCCAAGTCGCGCGCGACCGCGCTGCCACCGCCGCGTGTATAGGCGCCGGTCAACAGGTTTTCTTCGACGGTCAGGTGCTCAAAACAGTGGCGCCCTTCCATGACCTGGATCACGCCGCTTTTGACCAGAGCGTTGGGCGACTTATGCGTAATGTTGTTGCCATTATAAACGATGGAGCCCTTGGTCACCTCACCGCGTTCGGATTGCAGCAGGTTTGAGATGGCCTTAAGCGTTGTCGTCTTGCCTGCGCCGTTGCCGCCAAGCAGCGCGGTGATTGCGCCCTTTTTGACATTCATAGAGACGCCCTTCAGGACCAATATGAGGTGGTTGTAAATGACCTCGATATTGTTCACTTCAAGCAAACTTTGCGATCCCTGTTCACTCATTGTGGATCCTCTTTGGGCCGGCCCTAACCGGACCTGCATAATCTGGGAATTTGGATGAGCTTGCCCGGCGTTGTCGCATCTTTAGCCGACAATTTTTCCGCTGGTTCCAGCTCTTGGAGAAAAGGGGGAGCGGAGGCACAGGGCCTCCACTCGCCTTTGTGTTGACGCGCAGGGCGCCTTAGTTACAGCTGCGTACTTCAACGCCTGCTTCAGCCGCATAAGCAGCAGAGTCTTCTTCGATCAGCGGCTGGATGACTTCCATATCCACTGGAGCAAAGTCTGAAATCAGCGACCAAGTACCAGCGGCAGCATCCCACTGCTGGATGCCGACGTCACCGCTACCGCCGTGGTTTGAACAAGAGACCTTGAAGCTTGGACCGAAGTTCGGCATGCCCAAGTTGTTCATCAGCTCTTCAGAGATTTCCAAGTTCTCCAGGCCGTCGCGCATTTCTTGAGGCGTAATGGCCGCATGGCCAGCCAGCTCTTGAGCTTTGCGTGCGCCTTCAACCGCCATCATGGCAGCATAGAGACCACGGTTGTAGATCGCTGTACCGATCTGATCGCCAGCGCCAGCGGTCATACCCTTGTCGAAGACGTACTTTTGCAGGTCGTCAAAGATGGGGTAGTCCTTACCAACGTTGTGGAAAGTCGCCGCCTTATAGCCGGTTGCCGCAGCACCAGCAGGGCGCACGTCATTCTCAGAACCTGACCACCAAATACCGATGAAGTTTTCCATCGGGAAGTTGATGTTGGCCGCTTCTTGGATCGCCACAGAGTTCATGACGCCCCAGCCCCACATCAGGACGTAATCGGGACGTTCACGACGGATCTGCAACCACTGAGACTTCTGCTCCTGACCTGGGTGGTCAACGGGCAGCAGCGTCACGCTGAAGCCGTGCTTCTTAGACAACTCTTCTAGGGTACGGATCGGCTCTTTACCGTAGGCAGAGTTGTGATAGACCAGCGCCAGGCTCTTGCCGCTGATGTCGCCGCCGTTGATGTCCAACAGGTGGTTCACGATACCAGAAGCACCCGCCCAGTAGTTGGCTGGGAAGTTGAAGACGTACTTGAAAACGGCGCCGTTCGCGGCAGATGTACGGCCATAGCCCATGGTCAAAATCGGAATTTCATCCGCTTGAGACTTGGGAATCAACTGGTAGGTAATGCCGGTTGACAACGGCTGGTACAACAGCGCGCCCTGGCCTTTGGTGCCTTCATAGCACTCAACGCCCTTTTGGGTGTTGTAGCCGGTCTCACACTCGACGACCTTCAGCTTCTCGCCGCCAAGACCGCCATCACGCTCGTTAATCAGCGTCATGTAGTCCTGATAGCCATCAGCATAAGGGATGCCGCCAGCCGCATAAGGGCCGGTACGATAGGACAGTGAAGGGAAGACCAAATCAGCGAAGGCCGGAGCCGCAAGGGCAACCGCACCGACCGCTAAGGCCGCGATTTTTAGAGATTTCATGTGTTTCTCCCTGGGTTGTGTTATTAAGGATTTCGTTATTGTTGAGGCTCGGTCGCCCTTGCCAGCCGGGGGCTAGTAAGGGAAAGGCCAAAGCCGAAGCTTCTGCTTGGTGACCGCCCACAGACGCGCTAGTCCGTGAGGTTCAACAATCAGAAAGATGATTATAAGCGCGCCCATGATCATAAATTCAAGGTGAGCGGCCAGATCAGAAGGCCAGCCCAGCCCACCAACCAAGACGTTCTTCAGCAAGACCGGCATCAGGATGAGGAAAGCCGCGCCCGCGAAAGATCCGTAGATGGAGCCCAGGCCGCCAATAATGACCATAAAGAGGATCAAGAAGCTGTTGTTGATGCCAAAGGCCTCACCCACTTCAACCGCGCCCAGATAGACGCTGAAGAACAAGGCGCCTGCGATCCCGATGTAGAAGGAGGAGATCGCAAAGGCCGAAAGCTTGGCGCGCAATGGATCAACGCCGATAATCTCTGCCGCAAAGTCCATATCACGAATGGCCATCCATGAGCGGCCAATCCGGCCACGGGTCAAGTTGCGTGCAACAAAGCCCAAAACAAAGACAATGACCAGACAGACCAGGTATTTGGTGGAGGCCGCCGTTTCAGGGCCGGTAATAGGAATGCCAAACATCTCGCGGCGGGGCACCGAAATCTGGCCCGAGGCTGAGTTGTTATAGAACCATGGCACCTTATTAAACAGCCAGACCAAAAAGAACTGCGCTGCCAAAGTGGCGACCGCCAGATAGAAGCCCTTGATGCGCAAGCTGGGCAAACCGAAGGCCGTGCCGACCAACGCGGTGATGCCGCCTGACAGCAAAATGACGACGAAGAAGTTCAGCTCTGGAAAGCTGGTCATCAGCTTATAGCTGGCATAGGCACCGACCGCCATGAAGCCAGCCGAGCCCAGGCTCACCTGGCCGCAATAGCCGGTCAGCAAGTTGAGGCCAAGGGTTGCGATCGCGAAAATCAGGAAGGGTACAAAGACCGCATTCGCCCAATAATCATTGATGAAAAAGGGCACCACGCCGAAGGCCAGAGCCATCATGACCCAAAAATGGATGCGGTCAAAACGGATCGGAAAATTCTGCTGGTCCGCTCGATAGCTGGTCTTAAAGTCGCCCGCCTCACGATAGTACATAGTTAAACCCTCTCAATGATGCGTTCGCCGAACAGGCCTTGCGGACGGAAGACCAGGAAAATGAGCGCCAAGACGTAGGCGAACCAGTTTTCGGTCGCGCCGCCGATCAAGGGGCCAACGAAGAATTCGAACAGCTTTTCGCCCATGCCGATGATGAGCCCGCCGACAATGGCGCCCGGGATGGAAGTAAAGCCGCCCAACATCAGCACCGGCAGCGCCTTGAGCGCAATAAAGGCCAGCGAGAACTGCACACCCGACTTAGAGCCCCACATGATGCCCGCGACGAGCGCCACAAAGCCCGCGATCGACCAGGTAATGACCCAAATGGCGCGCAACGAAATGCCGACCGAGAGCGCCGCTTGGTGATCGTCGGCCACCGCACGCAGCGCGCGGCCTGTAGCGGTATACTGGCTGAACAAGGTCAGCGCGATCACCAAGACCACGGCAACCAACGTCGCTGAGACATCCAGCTTATCGATGAAGAAACCAAAGAAGCGCGAGCCTTCAGCGGCCAACCAAGCGGTGTTTTCCTCGATCCAAATCGAGCCGCCCTTAGGCAGGCCAACATCCAGAGCCTTGATATCAGCGCCCCACATCAGGTCGCCAAAGCCTTCCATGAAATAAGCCAGGCCGATCGTTGCCATGAACAATATGATGGGCTCTTGGCCGATCAAATACTTCAAGATTAGCTTTTCCACCAGGAAGGCGAATATCACCATGACAACGGCGGTTAGGGCAATCGCGCCCAGCGCCGGGACGTGCCATCCGAACTCGTGCACGCTGGTGCCAAAAACCGCATTGATAAGGTGCGAGAATGGCACCTGGCCATTCATGATGCCCACCAAGGTCAAGGCCGCAAACAGCGCCATGACGCCCTGCGCATAGTTGAAGACCCCAGAGGCCTTAAAGATCAAAACGAAGCCCAGGGCCACCAGCGAATACATAACGCCGGCCATCAAGCCGTTCAGCAGGACTTCAACTGCGTATAGAAAATCGGGACTCATATCTATCTAGCCTCAGTCATGCGGAACGCCCAAATAGGCGTCGATTACTTCTTGGTTGCTGCGCACCTCGTCGGGCACGCCGTCGCCGATCTTGCGGCCATAGTCCAAAACCACGACCCGATCAGAGATATCCATCACCACGCCCATATCGTGCTCAATCAACACGATCGTCGTGCCAAACTCGGCATTCACGTCCAAGACAAAGCGGCACATGTCCTCTTTTTCTTCAACGTTCATGCCCGCCATGGGTTCATCCAGCAGCAAGAGCTTGGGCTCAGCCGCCAGCGCGCGCGCCAGCTCTACGCGCTTTTGCAGACCATAGGGCAGAGCGCCGACAGGTGTTTTGCGAATGGCCTGGATTTCAAGAAAGTCGATGATGTGTTCGACTTTTTCGCGATACCTGTATTCTTCGCGTTCAGCGCGGCCCCACCAGATCGCCTGTTCAATCAGGCTGGTGTGCATATGGGTGAAACAGCCGGTCATGATATTGTCCAGCGTGTTCATGCCCTTAAACAGCGCGATGTTTTGGAAGGTCCGGGCGATGCCCTGACGTGCGATCTGCGACGGCTTCATGGCGCGACGCTTCTTGCCGTGGAACCAGATCTCACCTTCTTGCGGGTGATAGAAGCCGTTAATCACGTTTAGCATAGAGGATTTACCGGCCCCGTTTGGGCCGATGATGGCTCTGATCTCTCCTTCACGCACGTCGAAGGAAATGTTCTTGATAGCCTCAACGCCGCCGAAGCGCAGCGTGATGTTTTTGACCTCCAGCAACACGTCACCAATGGTGCGCCCGTCGGGCGTTACGTAGCTGCTCATGCGGTTGCTCCCTTGGCGGCTGCTCCCTTGGCGGCGAGCGTTTTTGTGTCTTCAATCTGCAAGCGCGCTTTGATCGAGCCCTTGCGGCCGTCTTCATAGGTAACTTCTGTCTCAGTGCTGACCTCTTTCGAACCGTCGTAAAGAGCCGTCACAAGATCATGGAACTTTTCTTCGATGACGCGGCGGCGCACCTTACGGGTACGGGTCAATTCACCATCGTCTGCGTCCAGCTCTTTGTGCAGCACCAAGAAGCGGTGGATCTGACAGCCCGACAGCATCTCGTCGCCCGCCAAGCTCTCGTTCACTTCTTCAACGTGCGACTTGATCATGGTGTAGACACGCGGGTGCCCGGCCAATTCTTGATAGCTGGCATAGGCGATATTGTTGCGTTCGGCCCAATTGCCCAGGGCATACAAATCGATGTTGATCATCGCTGTACACATATCGCGATCCGCGCCGATCACGACGACCTCAAGGATATTCGGGTAGAATTTCAGCTTGTTTTCAACGTACTTAGGCGCGAACAGAGCACCGTTCGACAGCTTGCCTACGTCCTTTGCACGGTCCAAGATCCGCAAGTGGCCGGTCTTTTCGTCGATAAAGCCGGCATCGCCCGTTGCGACCCAGCCTTCTGCATCCTTGGTATCGCGCGTGCTTTCAGGGTTCTTATAGTACTCTTCGAAAGCACCGGTTGAGCGATAGAAGACCTCGCCGCGCTCATCAATCTTTAGCTCGACGCCCGGCGAGACAACGCCCACCGTCTCGTCAGACACTTCACCGTCAGGCTGCTGGGTGATGAAGACACTCGCCTCGGTCTGACCGTAGAGCTGTTTCAAGTTGATGCCCAGCGACCGGTAGAAGGCGAAAATTTCTGGGCCGATGGCCTCACCTGCGGTGTAGCCAATGCGCACCCGAGACAGGCCCAAAGCGTCCTTCAGCGGTCCATAGACCAGGATATCGCCCAGCTTGTAAACGAAGCGATCCCAACCGCTGACGGTCTTGCCATCCAGCAGAGCCGGTCCAACTTTGCGGGCGTGCTTCATGAAGGCATGGAACATGCTGCGCTTGAGGCGACCTGCGTCTTCCATACGAATCATGACGCTGGTCAACAGCGTTTCAAAGAAGCGCGGTGGCGCAAAGAAATAGCTCGGCCCGATTTCACGCATATCGGTCTGCATGGTGGCCGCGCTCTCGGGGCAGTTGATTTCAAAACCGCACCACATGGCTTGACCGATCGAGAAGATAAAATCGCCAACCCACGCCATAGGCAGATAGGCGAGCGTGCTCTCGCGGTGGGTTAGATGGTCGAAGACCGCCGAGTTCGCCGACGTGGTGATGATGTTGCGGTTTGACAGCACAACGCCCTTGGGCTTGCCGGTCGTGCCCGAGGTATAGAGCATGACGCAGACATCATCGAAATTCGAGTTATCGACAATTGCTTGCATCTTGGGCGTGGTATCCGCCAAAGCGCCGCGACCGCGCCGACGCAGCTCCTCAAAGCTCAAGAAGCGCTCGCTGTCGTAGTTCCTCAGCCCGCGCGGATCGTAATAAACGACGCGCTCAAGGTTATGAATACGTTCTGAGATCTCAACCACCTTATCGACCTGTTCTTGGTCTTCGGCGATCACGACCTTGGCACCGCAGTGCTCTAGGACGTATTCCATCTCTTCAGCAACCGCGTCCTGATACAAAGGCACGGGCACGGCGCCGATATGGCCAGCCGCCAACAACGACCAATACAGCGCTGGCCGGTTGCGGCCCACAACTGCGATATGGTCGCCTGGCTGCACGCCCAGAGCCATGAGGCCCGAAGCCAGCTCTTGGATGACCGTTGAGGCTTCCGCCCAGGTCCATTCCTGCCAGATTCCGTATTCTTTTTCGCGATAGGCGATTTTTTTGCCGTAAACGCGGGCATTGCGAGCCAGCAGTTTAGGCAGGCTCACCAAATCACCGAATTCGGTGACGGCCTTTACCGGTGACGTTGCGGTCACGCATCCTCCCTGGAGCTATCGTATATTTTTGCTTCCTTACCTTGACGCTAGCCCATAATTTTTTCAAAATTGTTTCCTAATTATTGCGAATTGTTACAGCGTTAGATTTGAGCCATGGAACCACAAACAGCGACCAGTGAGAGCGACTTCCTGCAATCCGGGCTCAATCTCATCGATCAAGCCATTTCGATTTTCGATCGCGACCTGCGGTTAGCGGCTTGGAATACGCGGTTTATGACCATGTTTCAGTTGCCGCCGGATCTGGCCTCTCGCGGGCGGAGCTTTGAGGCCATTATTCGCTATTTGATCGAAGCGGGGGAATACGGTCAGATTGGCAATGTGGATCAATATGTCGCTGAGCGCTTGGAACAAGCGCGGGCGTTTGAACCCCACTATTTCGAGCGGCAACGCGACAACGGCGCCATAATCTCGGTCGAAGGCCACCCTTTGGCAAAGGGCGGCTGGGTCACGGTCTACACCGATATCAGCCAGACCAAAGCCAAGGAACGCCTGCTGGAAGCTCGCACCTTGGACCTGGATGGTCAGGTGTCGGTTTATGCTACGGATCTGTCCTCAACCAACCGCGCGCTTAAGTCCTCTATTGCCGCCCTGGAAGAAACCAAGCGCCAGCTCATGGCCTCCGAAGAGCGCATGCGCATGGCCTTCGATTACGCCCCCGCACACATCGCACAGATCAGCCGCGACCGGCTCTACGTCTATTCGAACGGCGGATTGTCGCGCCTGTTGCCGGAGCTGCCGGGCAACATTGTCGGGCGATCAATACACGAAGTATTGGGAGAATCGAGCTTCGCGCGGGTTCGAAGCGCCGTCGATCGGGCCTTTGAAGGTCAAACGCAGATTGTTGAATTCACCCACGAGACCGGCGGCAAGCGCCTGCGGGTTGCCTTTACCCCCGTCCTGGAAGCGGGCCACGTCAAGGCCATCAACGCGCTGACCTTGGATATCACCGAGGAGACCATATCGCGCGCCATGATCGCCCAAGCCAATCGCCGCGCAACCGCTGCCATGATGGTTTCGGGTCTCGCGCACGATTTTTCCAATTTGCTGCTCATCATTCAGTCTGCACAAAACGAGCTGCTTCAGGGCTACAAAAGCGAGGCTGTGGATGTCACCTTGCGCGCCGCCGAGCGTGGCCGCGAACTGATCGCACGCATCTCAAAGATGACGACGGGCGGGTCGGGAAAGCCCGAGCGAACCGACCTGGTCGCGGTTCTAAAGGAGCTGGACTATCTCGTGCGCCCCTTGCTGAGCGGCGAGACCGAGCTGGTGATCCAAACGCCTGAAGACGCGATTTTCGTGCTCTTGGATCGCGGTTACTTGGTGGATTGCCTCATCAACTTGGTCATCAATGCCCAACGCGCCATCGAGGCGGGCAGCGGCGCGGGTCAAATCACCTTCCGTTTGACCCTTGAGGGCCAGCGCGTTCACCTGCGCGCCCGCGATACCGGCGTTGGCTTTACGCCCGATGCCCTGGAACACGGCTTTGAGCCCTTCTTTACCACCCGCAGCGAGACCGGCTCAGGGCTGGGCCTGTGCTCGGTCTATGATCTCAGCCACCAGGCCGGTGGCAGTGCGCACCTGAGCAACCACGCGGGCGGCGGCGCGCAGGTCGATATCTATTTGCCCGCCGAACGAGGCGCCGATTCCCAAAAGTCCTCTGGCGGACGGGTGTTGCTGGTCGAGAACGACTCCTTGCTGCGTGCTGACGAACGCCAAGTTATTCGCAAACTGGGCTATCAAGTCCTGGAAGCCAGCAACGGCGAAGAAGCACAGGCGCTTATGGCCAGCCAGAGCTTTGCTCTCATGGTCACAGATTTAGACCTGGGCGATGGGCCCGATGGTTTGGTGGTCGCCCAGGCTGCTACCGCCCAGGGCCTGCCCGCCATTATCATTTCTGCCCTGCCCGCCAGCAGCCCACAGCGCCAGCGGGCCGAACAGCAATACCCTTTTATCAGCAAGCCGCTCAATGGCGCCGCGTTGGCGGCCACCGTTCAAGAGCTGCAAAACACGCCAGCGCCGGGTGCTGAAGCGTGAGCGGGGAACTCATCGCCATCCTTGATGATGAAGTCATGATCCGCGCGTCTCTGGGCAATGCTCTGGAAGACGCAGGTTTTCGCAGTGTCGCTTTTTCAAGTGCGAAGGAATTTGAAACCAACGTGGCGCGCCTGCGCCCGCAACTTTGCATCATTGACCTAGGCTTACCGGACAGAAACGGCCTCGCCCTGTTGAGCACGGTGGCCCATCAGCTCGCGATTCCGGTCATCATCATTTCCGGCCGTGCCAGCACCCGCGATAAGATCAACGGCCTAGAGCTGGGCGCGGACGACTATTTGGTCAAACCTTTTGATATTGACGAACTGATTGCGCGCATCAAGGCCGTGCTGCGGCGCACGCGACTTGCGCCAACACCCTCCCACCGCAGCGCTTTTGTCAATGGGTGGCGCATCGACTTCGACAGCCTAACCCTTCAGCGCGGCGAGGAGACCCGCACGCTTGCCCTGTCAGAGGCTGAAATCTTGCAGGTGTTCTTGCAGGCTCCGGGGCGGCTTCTGTCGCGCGAGCAAATCCAAACCAGCCTAGGCCAACATGGTGGCGATGCCTATGACCGGGCGATTGACGTGCGCATTTCGCGGCTTCGCGCCAAGCTGGAAAGCGACCGGTCAAGCCCGGTTATCAAGACCGTTTACGGCGGAGGTTATATCTTCATGGGCAAGGGGCCCGGCAGCACCTAGCCCGCGACGGGGGCCACTAGCTCTAGACAAGCGGACAGCGCTCGCCTAGCGTCTGACGAATTCCTGATCCCACTCTGATGATAAGACGAAGAGGCTCGCATGACCGATGTTGTAATCCTGTCCGGTGTCCGCACCGCAATTGGCACCTTTGGGGGCTCACTTGCGGGCCAAGCCCCCTGCGACCTAGCCGCCCACGTCGCCCGTGGTGCGTTGGATCAAGCAGGCCTGGAGCCCGAGCGCATCGGCCATGTCGCTTTCGGCCACGTCATCAACACCGAGCCCCGCGATATGTACCTTTCGCGTGTCGCCACCTTGAACGCGGGTATGGCCAAAGAAACCCCAGCGATGAACGTTAACCGCCTTTGCGGCTCTGGCCTGCAAGCCATGGTCTCGATCGTCCAGAGCCTGCAATTGGGCGATGCTGACTTTGGCCTGGCCGGTGGCGCCGAGGTCATGTCGCGCAGTCCGCACATCATGACCAGTGCTCGGTTCGGCCAGCGCATGGGCGATATCACCGCGCAAGACATGATGCTGGGCGCGCTGAGCGATCCTTTTGGCGGCGGTCACATGGGCATCACCGCAGAAAATGTCGCGGCTGAACGCGGCATCAGTCGTGAAGATCAAGACGCCTTTGCCTTGGAGAGCCAAAAGCGCGCCGCTCACGCCCAGGCCCAAGGCTACTTTGATAGCCAGATTTTGCCGGTTGAAGTGACCCAGCGCCGGAAGACTGTCGTCTTCGACAAGGACGAACACCTGAAGCCCGACACCACTCCCGAGGGCTTGGCGAACCTGAGACCCGCCTTCCAAAAAGACGGCAGCGTCACAGCCGGAAACGCCAGCGGCATCAACGATGGCGCTTCCGCCTTGGTCCTGGCCCGCGCCGAAGCGGCCGAAGCAGCAGGCCTGAAACCGCGCGCGCGCATTTTGGGCTATGGTCACGGCGGCGTGCGTCCCGAGGTCATGGGTTTGGGGCCTATCCCGGCGGTCGAACGCTTGCTGCAACGCACCGGCTTGAAAGCCCAAGACTTCGATGTGATCGAGTCCAACGAAGCCTTTGCCGCTCAAGCCTGCGCCGTCAGCGCTGGCCTGGGACTGGACCCCGCCAAGGTCAATCCCAACGGCGGCGCTATCGCTTTGGGCCACCCGGTCGGCGCCACCGGCGGCATCATCGCCGTCAAGTGCTTGTACGAGCTGGAGCGCAGCGGCGGGCGCTATGGCCTAGCGACCATGTGTATTGGTGGCGGGCAAGGCATCGCCGTTGCCTTCGAGCGCCTCTAGGTTAAAAAGCCCCAAGTCTAAGACCGGAGGCTGGGTCTGGCGCCCGTTCAGGCGCTTGTTCAGGCGCTGGGCCCGAGTGCGCTAGCCGGCCTCTTGTGCAAGGTGGTCGGACAATTCTGCCCAATTCCACAAAATGCGCTCGGCTCCGGCGGCGCGCAAATGTTCGGCCTGCTCCTCGGGGCGTGGATGCACGCCCACGAACCCCCAAGCTGGAATGCCCGCGGCGACCGCGCCGCTTAAGCCTGTCACGCTGTCCTCAAGCACCAAGGCTTGTTCGACCGCTTTGCCGAACTGCGCCAAGCAATGCAAATGCAGATCGGGCGCGGGTTTTGGGCGCGCCATGTCGGTTCCTGAAAAGCGATGGTCCGGGTGGAAATGACGCTCCAGGCCGGTCAGCGACAAAGAGAAATCGATGTGATCCACACTGCCATTCGAGGCGACACAGCGCTGCCGTCCCCGCCTGTCCAGCTGTTCTAAAACGCTGCTAATGCCGGGTGCGGCCACCAATTCGGCTTGCATCGCTGCGGCCCAATCGGGCTTGAGCCGCGCGAGATAGGCGTCAACGAAATCCTGCCCGCGTTCTGAGCGCAGCATTTCAAGCTGCACCGGGGTGGCGACCCCCATAAACCGGCGCTCGACCTCGCGCTCACTGATGGCATAGTCCAAATCGTTCAAGATGCCCGCTACCAGGCGTATCGCGACGCGCTCTGAATCGGTCAGCACCCCGTCCATATCGAAGATAATCAGTTCAGCGGGCATGGCGATCTGCAATCAGCGCGGCCAGATCGGCCGCTGTTCTTGGGACGCGGGGCCAAGCGTCAAAACACTGCCCCACGCCAAGTTCAAGCAGCGCCTTGGCTTGTTCGACCGGGCGCGGGTGAACCCCCACGTATCCAAAGACGGGCACGCCAGCGGCCAAGCCGCCGCCCGCACCGGTCACCGAATCCTCGAACACCAGCGCACGATCTTGGGCCACGCCATAATGCGCCAAACAAGAACGGTGGAGATCAGGCGCAGGTTTCGGCGAAGGCACTTCCATGCCCGAAAAGCGATCCGTCGCCGGGAAATAGGCATCCAGGCCGGATATGGCCAGGGCTGTATCAATCTCCTTGCGCGCTGAATTCGAGGCCAAACAGATCTGCATCCCCTGATCCTTGAGTGCGGCTAGGAAATCCGCAACATCTGGGGTTGGCGCCAGGGCTTCATCAAACAGCGCCACCCAACGTTCCGCCGATTCTTCTGCAAAATTGCGGCCAAGGTCGACCTGCAAATCACGCTCCAGACCGGCGGCTATGTCCTCAAAGGTCTGGCCGCCATAGCGCAGTTCCAGTTCTTTATCGGCCATGTCGATGCCGCGCAGGGCCAGGCAGTCGCAGACCGCCACCGCGCTGAGGCTTTCGGAATCGTGCAGGACTCCGTCCATATCAAATATTACAAGCTCAAGCATGCAGCCTCGTGGAAGAAAAGTAGGGAAGCGCGCGCCAGCCAAACCCCGCCCTCGCACTCTAGGCTAGCATGTGCGGCGCGAACGGTAGCCCGCCAGGATTGACGGCACGATCGTAACAATCGACCTTGCCTCAATACCCAAGTCCGCCAGGCCCGGCAAGTCGCCGCTCACCACGTTGTCGGTTCTGAGCAAGCGAAGCTGATCGCGCGTTAGCGGCGGATTGGGCAACACTTGCAAAAAGCTGGCCTGGATCTTGGCAATTGGCATGGGTAGAGGCAACAACAGGCGGCGGGCGCCCATTTCGCGCAGCAACATTTCTAGCAGCTCTTTGAAGCTGTATACCTTAGGTCCGCCCAGCTCAAATATCCGCCCCTGAACGGCGGGGTTGGCCTGCCCCGGTGCCACCAGCGCGGCAACGATGGCAGCGACCAGATCATGCACGACCAGCGGCTGAAAGCGCGTGTGCCCGCCCGCAACCAGCGGCAGGACCGCCGATACCTGAGCCATGCGGGCAAAGCGGTTGAAAAAGCCGTCTTCCATGCCGATGACCAAGCTGGGGCGCAAGATCGTAGCATCGGGGAAAGCCGCCAGTACGGCCGCCTCGCCTTGGGCTTTGGTGCGCGCGTAGTCAGCAGGCGAGGACGGATCCGCGCCAATGGCCGAGATGTGCACCAGCCGGCGAAGGCCCGCCGCGCGCGCCCGTTGCGCGATGGTTGCCGCGCCTTGGACGTGAATGGCTTGAAAGCTCTGGCGCCCGCGCTCGAATAAAAGGCCGACCAAGTTAACCGCCGCCGTTGCTCCCTGCAGGGTCGCGGCCACCGCGGGCCCATCGCGCAACGAGGCATGCACCAACTCGACTTGGCCCGGCTGGCCCAAATTCTTGAGCCACTTTGCGCGCGCAGGGCGACGGCTGACGACCCGTACCCGCCAGCCTTCTTTCGCCAAGGCGGCCACGAGGTAGCGCCCGATGAAGCCCGTGCCGCCAAACACCACGGCAAGCGGTGGCATGTCTGTTGAGCCACCAGCGGAATGTTGCTGGCTTGGCGTTTGCTGGCTTGGCGTTTGCTGATTTAATGTGTGTTCGTCTGGCATGGTGAACTCCTTGGTTCCGCGCACGAGCTTTGGACCTTTGAGCGCGCAGGCCTAAAGGGACCAGCACGCCCTATCGCGAGATCGGGTCCTAGACTGCGGTCACCCTAACATGTCGTGCTTTTCACTGCCAAGACAAGCCCGCCAGCGCGGGGCAAATGACGCGGCGACCCCAGCGCTTTGGGGGCAGAATTGAGCCTCAGCCAAACGGTGCCTTTGTAGCAGGCAAAAGCTGCGTCCTAGACCGGTGATACCGGGCCGAAAAAATCACATCAATGCCGCAACTTCATATTGACAAGCCGCGCGGAAGCTCACATAAGGCGGGTCTCGTTTGAGAGAGTGCCCTGGTGGCGGAATTGGTAGACGCGCACGTTTCAGGTACGTGTGACTTCGGTCGTGGAAGTTCGAGTCTTCTCCAGGGCACCAAAGCGAGATTTTCCGCTTTTAAGTCTTTGTTTTTTCTAGATAAAAAGATAGGTGCGGGCGGATGCATTCTAGGTGCGGGCGAACTCCCCCGTCAGCCGACCGGCCAGTAGATACGAACCTCGTCGACCGCCCCTCGCCTCCGGCACTTTGAG
>JAUIHE010000014.1 GCA_030432195.1 Alphaproteobacteria bacterium | reverse complement strand
ACAATAGACCCAGCAACTCACGATCCAACCGCCGCCACTGCTCGCCATAAATGGCGTGGCGTGCAGTGGCTTCCAATCCCTCGGAAGCCTGCCAAATCCATAAGACAAGCAAGCCGCGAATGAGTGGCAATACGAATGAGCATGGACTTGCGTTAGAGATCCGTCAGCTAGAGCGGAAGGGCTGTTGCAGGGCCAGCGCCCGACGCTCTAGGCCATCAAACGGCTGAGCCGCAGAGCAAACAGGGTTGCATCGCGCGGCGCTTCGCCTTCCAAAATCAACGCCTGATCGAGCAAGAGCTGCACGCTGTCATCCAGGTGTGCAGGCCGTTCTTTCAGCGCTTTGATGGTGGCGTGCTTGGGGTTGATTTCCAAGATGCGCTTTTGCTTGGGGATCTCCTGACCGTGGGCGGCCATCATGCGGGCAAACTGCATGTCCATGTCGCCTTCATCGGCCACCAGACAGACCGCGGAGTCCGTCAGGCGCTCGGACAGACGTACATCCTTAACGTCCTCTTCCAAGGCGGTCTTCATGGCAGCGATCAGCTCGGCGAAATCGCCTTCCTTGACCGGCTCGCTGGCTGCTTGGTCGCTCGCCTCTTCGCCGGTCTTAATCGCGGCAAGGTCGTCGGCGCCTCGGGTGACGGACTTCAGCGCGGTATCCTGGTAATCGCCAACGACCGAGGTCCAGAAGCTGTCCACCGGATCCGTCAACAACAGCACCTCGACGCCTTTGGCTTTGAAGCCCTCCAGATGCGGTGAGCGTTTGACGGTCTCCAGGTCTTCGCCCACCAAATAGTAAATGGCGTTCTGCCCTTCGACCATGCGTGCCTTGTAATCGGCCAAGCTGACCCACCCGTCTTGGGTAGAGGATCGGAAGCGGGCCAAGTCTAGCAAGGGGTCGCGTTGATCGGGATCTTCGTAGAGGCCCTCTTTCACAACCGCTCCGAAGGTGTTCCAGAAGGCATCGTAGCCCTCAGCGTCTTTCTTGGCGCGCGACTTGAGCGCCGACAGCGTGCGCTTGGTCACGTCTTTGCGGATCAGGTTCAAGATGGGCGAGGCCTGCAACAATTCACGGCTGACATTCAACGGCAAATCGGAGGAATCGATCACACCGCGCAAGAAGCGCAGGTAGGCGGGCGCCAGCTCCTGGCAGTCGTCGGTAATAAAGACCCGCTTGACATACAGCTTGATGGCGTTCTTGCGGTCGGGTTCGAACAAATTGAAAGGGCGCGCAGAGGGAATAAACAGCAGCCCCGTATGCTCCAAGTGGCCCTCAACATTGAAGTGCAGGGTCTCCCAGGGCTCATCCCAAGCACCGGCCGCCGACTTATAGAAGCTCGCGTATTCTTCCTTGTTGATGTCTGACTTTGACTTGGTCCAAAGGGCAGAGGCCTTGTTCAGCGTCACCAGCCAGTCGTCCGATTCCTGGCCCTCTTCGCCCTCTTCGCCGACATCCTGTTTTTCAGCGGGCATCTGAACCGGGATCACGATGTGGTCGGAGTATTTCTTGACCAGGTGCTCCAGGCGGTGCCGCTCAGCGTATTCGCTGGCGTCCTCTTTCAGGCGCAAGATGATGCGCGTACCTACGGGGCGTTGGTCGATTGGCTCGATACTGTAGTCGCCCTTACCGTCCGACTGCCAACGCCAGGCTTGCTCTTCACCGGCTTTGCGCGTTTCAACCGTGACCAAATCAGACACCATGAAGGCCGAATAGAAGCCGACGCCAAACTGACCAATCAGATTGCTATCGCTGGAATTTTCCAAGGCTTCCATGAACTTTGCGGTGCCAGACCGTCCTATCGCGCCCAAGGTATCCTGCAGGTCCGCCTCGCTCATGCCGATGCCGTTGTCGGTGATTGTCAGGCTCCGCGCCTGGGGGTCAGGTTCCAGCAAGACGCTCAACTCCTGATTGCTGGCCAACAATCCCTCCTCCGTAAGGGCGCGGTATCGCAATTTATCGCAGGCATCCGAAGCGTTTGAAATCAGCTCTCGCAGGAAAATTTCTTTGTTGGAATACAGGGCATTAGCCACGATATCCAACAAACGCGAGACTTCGGCTTGAAATTGGTAGGTTTTGGGTTCGGCGGCGGCGGCAGTCATAAGGTTTTGTTGCTCTTCTTTTTGCGCGTATAGTCGTATCAGAATGTCAGAACAGCCTGCCAGAACCACCGGCACACAAGCCACACAGGCTTGGGTAGGAAAAAGCAGGCTAACGGCCCGCATATGGGGGACGACGTGCAGGCTTGCAAGACATTTGGCGACGAGAAGGCGGGGCTTTGCCATGAGCTATAATGATGCATTCGTAACAGCAGTGCTGGGCCCGACCAACACCGGCAAGACCCATTTTGCCATTGATCGCATGCTGTCCTACAAGTCGGGCATTATGGGATTTCCGTTGCGCCTACTGGCGCGCGAGGTCTTTGACAAGCTGGTGCTCAAGTGCGGCGCTCAGCAGGTGGCCTTGCTGACGGGCGAAGAAAAGATCGTTCCGCGGGCGCCTGCTTATTGGATTTGCACGGTCGAGAGCATGCCGCTGGATATCAGCACCGAGTTCCTGGCCGTCGATGAGATCCAGCTCGCTTCTGATCTTGAACGCGGGCACATCTTTACCCAACGACTGTTGTATGCACGCGGGCTTGAAGAGACCATGTTCATGGGCTCGTCCACGATCGAGCCACTGATTAAGCGCCTGGTTCCGCAAGTGCGGATCATTTCCAAAGCGCGCTTTTCCAAGCTGTCTTATGTGGCGCCTAAAAAGCTGTCGCGGATTCCCAAGCGCTCGGCCGTCGTGGCCTTTTCCGCCCAAGATGTCTACGCCACCGCCGATACGATCCGGCGCCATCGCGGGGGAGCAGCGGTGGTATTAGGCGCGCTCAGCCCGCGAACCCGCAACGCGCAAGTGGCCATGTTCCAGGCGGGCGAAGTTGATTATCTGGTAGCCACCGATGCCATTGGCATGGGGCTCAACATGGATTTGGACCATGTGACTTTTACCCGGCTGACCAAATTTGATGGCCGCCGTCCTCGCCGCCTTGATGCCGCTGAGGTTGCTCAGATCGCGGGCCGGGCAGGCCGCTATCAGAACGACGGTACTTTTTCCATGGCCCAAGAGTTGGGCGATCTGGACCCGGATATCGTTGAAGCGGTCGAGAGCCACACCTTCCCGCCGCTCGAAAATCTGGTTTGGCGAAACCCGGACCTGGACTTTTACGACATCCAGCGCCTGCTGCGCTCCCTAGACGCGCCTTCGCCCCGCAGCGAACTAGTCCGGGGCCGCGAAGCCGATGATCAGCGCGCCCTGCGCTATCTGGCGAAAGAAGAACAGGTCCGCCGCTTGGCGCTGGGTCCGGCGGCAGTCGGCATTTTGTGGGATGTCTGCCAGGTGCCCGACTTCCACAAGACCATGACCGGCAGCCACGTCAAGCTGCTGTCCGCCCTGTATGGATTCTTGATGGGCCCCGAGGCGAGCATCCCCGAGGATTGGATCGCAAAACAGGTGCTTCGTCTAGACGATGTGCGTGGAGACATCGACACATTGACCAATCGCTTGGCCTCGATCCGCACTTGGACCTTTATTTCGCACCGAAGAGACTGGTTGCAGAACAACAGCCATTGGCAAGAAGTGACCCGTCAGATAGAAGACAGGCTGTCGGACGCGCTCCACGAACGCTTGACCTTGCAGTTCGTGGACCAGCGCGCCGCAGTGCTGATGAAAGCAAGGGAAAGCGCCGCCGTGGCAGAGATTATTGAAAACGACGTTCAGGTAGAAGGCCAACACGTGGGCAAATTGATTGGGCTTAACTTTAGGCCTATCGACGCCCTAGAGGCCAAAGACGCCCGCAGCTTGCTGTCGGCAGCCAAGAGCGCCATGGGCGAACCGGTCAAACAGCGTCTGGCTGCTATGCTGGCACCGGCTGGCGCGGTCTATGCCATCACCGACACCGGGTCCGTGACCTGGCAAGGCCATGAGATCGCCACCTTGCAAGCTGGCAGCGACCGCTTCACGCCCAAGCTGCGTCTGCACGAGACCAACATGTTAGAACAGAGCGAACGCGAAACGCTCGCTGCCTATGTGGAGACTTGGGCGCAACGTGATATCCAACAGCGCCTGACCACGCTGACCCGTCTGCGTGACGCTGAGCTGACCGGAGCCGCCAAGGGCCTTGCCTTCCAACTGGTCGAGGCCTTTGGATGCTTACAGCGTGAACAAGCGCTTGAGCAAGTCACTCTGGACCGCGCCAGCCGCAAGGCCCTGAAGGACTTGGGCGTGGTCTTCGGTCGTCATGCAATTTGGCTCGGCAACTTGGTGCGCCCGCGCAACCGCGCGCTGCGCGCCCTGCTTTGGAGCCTGCACAACGACAAACCAATTCCCGAACTGCCCGCGCCCGGTCTGACCGCGCGCCCAGCCCTGGACAACGACGATGCTGGATTCTGGCAGGCCATGGGCTTTGTCATTATGGGTAAAGGCGATAAGCGCATGATCATGCGTGCCGATGTCTTGGACAACTTCGCCGACGTGGCTTTCCGCACCGCGCGCAAAGCCACCCGCGACGAACCGGCACGTTCAAATCGCCTCATGGCAACTTTGATGGGCGGAGACAGTGAGCTGGTGCGCGGCGCACTTGCAGCCCTCGATTACCGGATTTATGAGCTACCGCCCGAAGCGCCAATTGACACGGATGCAGAGAGCCAAGCAGAGGCCCCGTCGGCCGAGCAAGCAAGCCCCGCTGCACCTGAAGCCGAGGCGAGCGAACAAGCTGAAGCAGCCGAAGCAGACCATGCCACTCCCGGCGCTGAACCGCCAAGCCTAGAGGCCGCAACGGACGAAACCGCTCAAGACGCCGCGACAGACCCGGTGGCTGAGGACCAGGCGGTGCATGCCCAGAGCGACGAGACAGGTCTCAGTGAAATCGGCGACACTAGCGAAGCATCCGGTGGGACCAGCGACAAGGCCAAGAAGGGCAAGAAACAACGCCCAGAGCTGCAATTCGAGGTCATTGCGTTCCGCCCTCCGCGCCGTGAGAGAGACAGTGGCCCGCGCCACGGTAATAAGGACGGTGGCCCACGCCACGGGGGCAAAAACAGTGGCCCACGCCACGGGGGCAAAGACAGTGGCCCGCGCAACGGGAATAAAGACAGCGGCCCGCGCCACGGCCAAGCGTCCGAGCGCAATCGTCCGCAATCGAGCGGTGACGAGGCCGCCAAGGGCGAAGCCAACCAGACCCAAAGAACCAACGAGGCGCGCGGCAAGAAGCCCGGCAAGGGCAAGCCCCGCCGTGATGATGACCGACGCCATCAGGCCAAGCGCCACGCAGGTGACAGCTCTGGTGGTAAGGGGCGCCCCGCCAAGGATAAGCCCATGGACCCCGATTCGCCCTTCGCGGTGCTGGCCGGTTTGAAAGACCAACTAAACAAGAAGGCTTCATGAGCAGCGCCGAACAGGGCAACGCAAGCACCGAGAGCCTACGCATCGACAAGTGGCTCTGGCAGGCGCGCTTTTTCAAGTCCCGCAGCCTGGCTTCCAAGGTGGTGCAAGGCGGTAAGGTGCGGGTCAACAAGGCCCCCACCAGCAAGGCCCACTACGCCGTCCGGCCAGGTGACGTGCTGACCTTTCAGCAGGGCAGTTTGACCCGAGTGATTGAAATCTTGGCCCTGGGCACTCGGCGAGGCCCGGCGCCAGAAGCCCGGCAGCTTTACAACGACTTGGCCCCGCCGCCCGAGCGTGGCCCGTTGGCTGACGGCGAAGAAAGGGATCGACCTGTGCGGATGTCGGCGCCCGCCGTTCGTGAAGAAGGGACCGGCCGGCCGACCAAGAAAGAGCGGCGCCAGCTCGACAAGGCCCTGGGCCCAGATGACTAGGCGCTGTTACAGCTGTGAGACGGGTTGATTTTGCATCCGCGGCCAATTGGCCTTAAACTGATACCCATGTTAAGAGCCCTGCGCGCCATCCTTGCCCCAAGCAAGCCCAAAACCCACCTGCGTTTTTTGGCGGTCATGCGCCATGCCCACGCTCTGCCCGCCGATCTGGATCAAAGCGACATCGAACGCGAGCTGTCCGATCACGGCCAGGCCTGTGCCAGGGCCCAAGGAGCCTGGCTGGCTGACACCTTGGAGCAGCCGCTTGAAGCCGCCTATGTCTCGCCGGCGAGCCGCGCTCAGCAAACATTCACGCATGTGGCAGGGGCTGCGGGCGGCAAGGTGGCGCTTGACGCGCAAACCTTGGATAGTTTGTACGATTCTCCTATGGAGTGTCTGGCGGCATTGGACGAATTGCCCACCGCCTCGGCCTTGATCGTTACTCACAATCCTGGGCTTGGCCTCTGGCTCGCCGATACGGTGGGCGGTTCACCGGCCATGAGCCGCGAGTTGTTGGACATCAACCCCGGCGACCTGGCTTTGCTGTGCTATGACGACGACGCCTGGCACTTGATCCAGCTCCACCGCGCACCCGCGGGTCATTAGCAAGCCGCCAAGCTCAAAGACGACGCTCAAAGACTGAAAACTGAAACTTCTGGACCCCGCCGCCGGGTGTCGTATGGCCCTGTTCTTGACTGCCATGCAGAACAAATCCATCACCCAAGAAGGACTGCAACCCTTCAGGGCTCCATCGCTGCACCGGCAGACCGCTACACTTTTCCGGGCCATCAAGGGCGAATGTCGCCATGACCACCAGGCTGCCAGGACGGGTGCCCGCGATCAGGGCGCGGCGGTAGCTAGCCTGGGCCTCTGGCGTGATCATGAAGTGAAACACGGCGCGATCATGCCAAATATCAAAGGCGGTGCTAGGCTGCCATTGGCAGATGTCCTGAACCAGAAAGTCAACATCACCGACCGTCTTATCGCCCTTGGCCTCAAGGCGCGCGCGACTAGCCGCCAAGGCCGAGCTCGAGATATCCAGCAGGCTCGCGCTAGCGAGCCCCCGTTCGAGCAGCGCATCGACTAGGCCGGAGGCCCCAGCACCAACGTCGATAAAGCTTAGCTGGCTCACATCAGGGCGCTGGGCCAAGATCAGGTCAAGGCTGGGCCGTGGCGCCTCTTGATACCAAGAAACACTGTCCGGGCTCTTGGTCTGGTAGACCTGCTGCCAGTGCTGAGGCAGATCGGGCATGACTAGGCCGCCTCTGAAGCGGGCGCCACCACGTGGCCCGTCATTGGCCCCGTTGTTGGCCCCGTCGTTGGCTCGTCGCCTCCGGGCCGGGTATCGCTCCCAGGCTGGCCGACCCAACGCAGGCGCAGGGCGTTTGTTACCACCATAACGCTGGAAGCCGCCATAGCGCCCGCCGCCAAGACCGGTGAAAGCTGGAGCCCGAAACTGGGGTAGAGCAAGCCCGCAGCCACCGGGATCAACACCAAGTTATAGCCAAAGGCCCAGATCAGGTTTTGGCGAATATTGGCCATGGTCGCACGGCTCAGTTGCAAGGCTCGCGTCACCGCTGACAGGTCGCCCGACACCAACACCACATCGGCGCTTTCAATGGCGACATCGGTGCCGCTGCCCATGGCCAAGCCGCAGTCTGCCGATGCCAGGGCCGGCGCATCGTTGATGCCGTCGCCGACGAAAGCCAGCTTGCCATGTTCAGCGCGCAATTCTTCGATAGCGCGGACCTTGCCGTCTGGCAGGACTTCTGCGCGCACGCTGTCGATACCCAGCGTGGCGGCAATGGCCTCGGCTGTACCTTGCGCATCACCGGTAATCATGGCCACCTTTCGACCCGAGGCCTGCAAGGCCGCGACAGCGGCTTGACTACTGGGCTTGAGGGGATCGCTGACGCCAACCAGTGCCGCCAGCTTGCCATTGACCGCGACGAACAAGGGCGTAACACCTTGATGAGCAAGGCTGTCTGCACGTTCTTCCAGCGCGCCCAGCGCGATGCCGTCGCGCTGCATCAGGCGTGCCGCGCCGATCGTCATGCGCTGATCCGCCACCTCGGACACCACACCGTAACCGGGGACAGCCTCAAAGCTCTGTCGCTCTGGCAGCTCTAGGCCGCGCGCTTTTGCGGCCCGGACCAATGCCTCGGCGATGGCGTGTTCGGACGCCGCTTCAACTGATGCCACCTGCGCCAACAGGCCTTCCTCGTCAAAGCCGGGCTGGGTTTCAAAGTGGGTGAGTTCTGGTCGCCCTTGTGTCAAGGTCCCGGTCTTGTCGAAGGCCACCACTTCAGCCTGATTGAGGCTCTGAAGGGCCGCGCCCTTGCGGAACAAGACACCCAGCTGGGCGGCCCGTCCGGTCCCCACCATGATTGAGGTCGGGGTCGCAAGGCCCATGGCACAAGGACAGGCAATAATCAGCACGGACACCGCGGCTACCAGCGCTTGATTGATCGGCGCGCCAGCCAGCACCCATATCAGCAAGGTCGCCGCCGCAATCACCATGACCGCCGGGACAAACCAAGCCGAGATGCGGTTGACCAAATCTTGCACGGGCAGCTTGCTGCCTTGGGCTTGCTCGACCATACGGATGATCCGCGCCAGCATGGTATCGCTGCCGACGCCCTCGGCTTGATAGACCAGGCTGCCCTGACCATTGATGGTCCCCGCGACCAGACCGTCGCCTTCGGATTTGGCCACCGGCAGGGGTTCACCAGAAATCATGCTCTCATCGACGTTGGATTGCCCGCTCACCACGCGGCCATCCACGGCCACGGTCTCGCCGGGACGCAATTGCAGGCGATCGCCGACCGTCACATCTTCTATCGCCAGCTCAACAAACCTGCCTGATCGTTCGACCCAAGCGGTCTTGGCCTGAAGGTCCAAAAGCTTTTGAATGGCCGCGCCCGCCTCACCTTTGGCTCTAGCTTCCAAGAAGCGCCCTAGCAAGATCAGGGTCACGATGACTGCCGCAGCCTCGAAATAGACCGCCCGGCTCGCTTCTGGCAGCAGGCTAGGGGCGAAGGTCGCTACACTTGAATAAAGCCAGGCCGCGCCTGCGCCCATCGCGACCAAAGCATCCATGTCCGGGCGGCCTTTGATGAGGCCCGGCAGGCCTTTTTGAAAGAATTTGCGCCCCGGCCAGATCAGCACCAGGCTGGTCAGCACAAATTGCAGCAACCAACTGGTCGTCTGGCCGATGGTGGCCTGCACCCACATGTGAAATGCCGGTATCAAGTGCCCGCCCATCTCAAGCACAAAAACGGGGGCGGTCAAAACGCCAGCAATCACGAAGTTGCGCCACGTGAGCGCGCGTTCTTTGGCCTGACGTTCTGCCGGTCTCAGGGGCACATGGTCTTCATCGGCCGCGCTGTACCCCGCGCTCATACCCGGCCGATGGGCGGGATACCCGGTCTCGGTTGAGGCTTGCATAGCGGCGGCAATGCTGGCTTCTTCCTGGCTTGGCGCACCCGCCAGGACCTCAATTTCTGCCCGGCTTGTCGCCAGGTTGACCGCAGCGCTCACTACGCCCGGCGCTGAGGCCAGTGCCTTTTCAACCCGGCTCACGCAAGAAGCGCAGGTCATGCCTTCGATCTCCAGGCTCACCGACCGACGCGCGGCGGGATAGCCCGCCTCGTCCAAGGCGGCTGCAAGATCGTGGGCGCTCAGCGCAGTGCCCTGAACCTCGGCGGTCTTGGTCGCCAGATTGACGTTAGCACTGGTTACCTGTGCAACGCCGCTCAGCGCCTTTTCGGCCCGCCCAACGCATGAGGCACACGACAGGCCCTCGACGGCAAAGCGCAACCGGCTGCCGTCCAACGTGAGTGTGGGTCTGCGTCCCAAGCGTCGCGCGGGATACCCGGTCTCGGTTGACGCTTGCATGGCGGCGGCAATGCTGGCTTCTTCCTGGCTTGGCGCACCCGCCAAGACTTCGATTTCTGCCCGGCTGGTCGCCAAATTGACCGCAGCGCTCACCACGCCCGGCGCTGAGGCCAGCGCCTTTTCAACCCGGTTCACGCAAGAAGCGCAGGTCATGCCTTCGATCTCCAGGCTCACCGACCGACGCACGGCGGGATAGCCCGCCTCGTCCAAGGCGGCTGCAAGATCGTGGGCGCTCAACGTATTGCCCTCAACCTCGGCGGTCTTGGTCGCCAGATTGACGCTGGCACTGGTTACCTCTGCAACGCCGCTCAGCGCCTTTTCGGCCCGCCCAACGCATGAGGCACACGACAGGCCCTCGACCGCAAAGCGCAAGGCGTCTGGTGTTTGTGAAACTTTGTTTGCATCCTGGGTGACAGTCATAGTGCGCCCTTTTCTTTCGGCCAGTTACATTCGCATACAGACAACATAGTCCTTCCAGTTACTGGAAGGTCAAGGCCACATCAGCAACAGGACAGATTTTGCCGCAAATCGGATTGCCAGGCGCGCGCCAGCGGCTAGTCTGAGCGGGCAAAAACAAGCCGCAAACCCAGTAAGGCAGGAAGGCAGCCATGAAATCCCACACTCAAGTTCTAGTCATCGGCGGCGGGGTCGTCGGTTGTTCGGTGCTGTACCATCTTACCAAATTGGGCTGGAACGATGTCATGCTGATTGAGCGCTCTGAGCTAACTTCGGGCTCAACCTGGCACGCCGCCGGGGGCTTTCACACGCTCAATGCCGATACCAACATGGCCGCCCTGCAGGGCTACACCATCCGCCTCTATCGTGAACTAGAAGCGCTGACCGGAATGTCCTGTGGCCTGCACCACGTCGGCGGCGTCACCCTAGCTGACACGCCCGAGCGGCTGGATTTCTTGAAAGCCGAACGCGCTAAGCACCGCTACATGGGGCTGGAGACCGAGATTGTCGGCCCCGAGGAGATCAAAAAGCTGTCGCCCATCACGAGTGTAGACGGCATCTTGGGCGCGCTCTATGACCCGCTGGACGGCCACCTGGATCCGTCGGGCACCACCCATGCCTATGCCAAGGCCGCGCGCATGGCGGGCGCTGAGATCGTCCTGCGCAATCCCGTATTGGCGACCCGTCCTTGCGCGGAAGGCTGGGAGGTCGTGACCCAAAACGGCACCATTATCGCCGAGCACCTGGTCAACGCTGGCGGCCTGTGGGCGCGCGAAGTGGGCGCCATGGCCGGGCTCATGCTGCCGCTCCACCCCATGGAGCACCAATATCTGGTCACCGAAGAGACCCCCGAAGTCTATGAGCGCGATCAAGAGCTGCCGCACGTCATGGACCCGGCGGGCGAGTCCTACCTGCGCCAGGAAGGCCGTGGGCTGTGCATCGGCTTTTATGAACAGCGCTGTGATCCTTGGGCGGTCGATGGCACCCCGCAGAATTTCGGCCACGAATTGTTGGAAAATCAGCTCGACCGCATCTCGGATTCGGTGGAGTTTGCCTATCGCCGCTTCCCAGTGCTGGAGCGCGCCGGCATCAAGTCCATCATCAACGGCCCCTTCACCTTCGCGCCCGACGGCAATCCGCTGGTGGGACCCGTGCCAGGACTGCGCAACTATTGGTCCGCCTGTGCGGTCATGGCGGGCTTCAGCCAGGGTGGCGGCGTCGGCCTGTCGCTGGCGCAATGGATGATCGAGGGCGAGCCCGAACGCGATGTCTTTGCCATGGACGTTGCCCGCTTTGGCGAGCTGCGTACCGACCGCGATGCCGGGCGCTGGATCACCACCGGCTATACCCGCGCCAAGGTGCGCGAAAACTATCAGCGCCGCTTTTCCATCGGCTTCCCGAACGAAGAGCTGCCGGTCGCGCGCCCCTTCCAGACCACGCCCGCCTATGACATTTGGGACAAGCAAGGCGCGGTATTCGGCGCGGCCTATGGCATGGAGGCCGTCAACTATTTCGCCGACGAGGGCGAGCCGCGCTATGAGACCCCCAGCTTTCGCCGCTCCAATGCCTTTGCCGCCACCGCGCGCGAAGTCAAAGCCGTGCGCGAGGCCGTGGGCATCAATGAGATCCACAATTTCGGCAAGTATCTGGTCACAGGTCCTGACGCGCGGGCTTGGCTGGATACCATCATGGCGGGCCGCATCCCGCATCCCGGCCGCCTAACGCTGACCCCCATGCTGTCGCCCAAAGGGCGCTTGATCGGCGATTTTACCGTCACCTGCCTGGACGAGCACCGCTTTCAGCTCACCGCCTCCTATGGCGCGCAGGCTTTCCATATGCGCTGGTTCGAACAGCACCTGCCCAAGACCGGGGTTACGATTGAAAACGTCTCGACCCGGCGGATTGGCTTTCAGATCGCGGGGCCGCGGGCACGCGACCTCTTGGCCCGCTCCACCCGCGCGGATGTATCGGCTGAGGCCTTCCGCTTTATGGATGCCAAGGTCATCGCCGTGGGCATGCAAGACGCCTTGGTGCAGCGCGTCTCCTATACCGGCGATTTGGGGTATGAGATCTATGTCAGTGCGGATGCCCAGCGTCAGCTCTATCAGACCTTGGAGGAGGCCGGGCGCGATTTGGGCCTGAAGCCCTTTGGTATGCGTGCCATGATGAGCCTGCGCCTGGACAAATTCTTTGGCTCATGGCTGCGCGAGTTCGGCCCGGATTATATGCCCGCCGAGACCGGCATGGACCGCTTTACCGCCTACAACAAGGCCTCCAATTTCATCGGCAAGGCCGCCGCGTTGCAGGACAAGGCCGCCGGTCCCAAACGCAAAATCTGCGCCTTTGAGGTCGATGCGTTGGACGCCGACGTTGTGGCCTATGAGCCGATCTATATCGACGACGCGGTGGTGGGTTTTTGCACCTCGGGCGGCTATTCGCACTATGCGGGCAAGTCGATCGCGCTGGGTTTTGTGCCGGTCGACTTCATTCGCGATGACCTGGAAGTTGAGATCGAAATCTTGGGCGAACGTCGCAAGGCACGCTTACTGACCCAGCCCTTGTTTGATGCCGACGGTGCGCGCATGCGCGGCTGAGGCTTGTTCGAATTCACGTCAGTGCCCAACCAACACAGGCGTACATATGGCATGGGCGCATCTGGCTTGGGCGCCTTGAAGCGGCAAGGCTCAAGTCGCGTCCGCCACTACCGACCGACCCACCATAGCGTCAAGTCGCGCCACCAAGGCCGAGCAGACCCGCTCCAAATTTGCGATCGTCTCCTGGTCATCTGGCAGGTTATTGTCAGCAGCCAGAGCCTCCGCAAACGCCCGTTGAAGCTGCTTTTTACCTGCGTGAGGGACATCAAATTTTTTTGCAACATCGGATTTCATGTCTTCACTGATTAAATCTTCGATTTCCTTCAAACCACTCTCAGCCAATTCTGGCAATAGAACAATATTCTGCTCTTCGATGGGCAAGGACTCTAAATATCGCGACTTTGCATTCTTCCCCGCCTCATCGCCATCAACCAAAAACACGAAAGAATAGCAAAGCCCCAAATAAAGAGACAAAAGCGCATCGGCCTTTTGAACCCCGCCAATTGGAACAAAATCCAATTGCAAAGTAGGATTGTGGTATTTTTTGTACCAATTCAGCACATAGTAATCCGATTTTCCCTCGACCAAAACTCCACGATGTGTCGCCTCTAACTTGGAAGGTTTGGCTTGGAGTTTATCCAAAATCGGCTGGAAGTAATGGCTCTTCTCCGCATTTTCCCCTACGAACCTACGATACTTGGTAGCCTTTATATCGGATTCTTCAATCCCAAAATCCGGATCAGCGAAGGTCGAGTCTGTCACCAATTTACCATTTGTAATTACATATGTCGACTCCAACCAAAGTGGCTCGATTAAATGGTGACTATGTGTGCTGTAAATAATGTCATTTCGGCCATCGGCGATTACTCTCAGAGATTCTAATAATTTTGATTGAGCCATGCCGTGTAAATTCGATGCCGGCTCGTCAAATAAAAAAACACATCGACCAGAATCGTTTTTTTCAAAAAAACGAGTAAACAGTAAAAAACAGAAAAACCAACGAAACCCAAGAGATCGCTCGGATATTTTATAAAAATTGTGCCCATCTTTAATTCGTAGCTTCAAAAATACCGCCAAGTCTCCAGTGACCTCCGGTTTTTGAAATGACTCAATTACCAATCCTTTTCCGCCAATATCAACTCCAAGAACCTCTTTCCAACGACTAAATATCTCGTTTGATATCAATTGCGCCAAACGCGAAAGAACTATATCAACTTGCTCTCGTTGGCTAGTACTCGGCCACGTCATCTGAAAATCACCGGGGCTAGCGGAGTAAACTTTTTTAATTCGATCTACTATATGATCTTTAATATTTAATTTGTCATCAACAGAATGCAAAGCCTCATTTATTATAGTCAGTAAATATTTATTTCCGTTTATACCTTCGTCCTTACCGCAAAGCTGTATATTATCTGGAAAATTAAATAAAAATGTTGGAAAATATACAACACGAGGAAATAATTTTATGATTTGCTTTATTAGTATGGTCCATTCGCGATCTTCTTGATCAATTTCTAAAAATTTGCGCCCATTTTTACGTTTTATTTCCGGTTTTGAATTCCAATGTATACTCGTTTTTTTGTACTCTGAATTCTCAAATTTATGGACCAAACGAAGCTCATGACAGTTTGAAAATGTCTCTAAATTAATTTGAAATTCGTGTTCGCTTCGACATTTATCAGATATTTGTTCTATGTCATCTCTTGATAATTCAACGAACGCAGATACTGATATCGAGTCGTTGAAGTTATCTTTCTTCCGTTTTGGAATGAGTTCTTCCATTGTTGCAGGTGTAACCGACGTCTGCTGGGCCAACGCATGGATGCCGTCTACATCCTTTCGAAAGCTGTTTATCGCTTCCAGGATCGTTGTCTTGCCACTTTCGTTGAGGCCAACCAGTGTATGGACCGTACCCGGTCTTGGGCCCAATTCGATCGTGGTGTCGTTGATACCCCGATAGTTTTTGATCCGAAACGCCTTGAACCGCATTTTGCCTCCCTGAACTCAAGAGTTGCCATAGCTTAGCGGTTTATTGTTTTGCTCGCAATTAGTTATGAGGTAGCCCGCGAAATCCAGGTCTAAACAAAGGTGCGGGCGTGGGCGCGGTCGGGCAGCTCCAGATGGGCCAGCGCGTTGAAAGAATTCAGACGCCGCTGGCCGTACTCCACCGTATAGCGGTGCAGCGAGGAATTGTTGATCTGCAGCAGCACGTGCGCGAAGCTGTGGGTGTCCAGCCCCAAAATATGGCGGATCGCAACGCCAATCACCCCGCCCGAGGTCACCAGCATCGTGCCGTCTTGGCGCTCAGCGTCTTCAAGCGCGCTCAACACACGGCTGGCGAACTCATCGTAGGTTTCCGTCGAGCAGGAAATTTTGCCTGCTTCCCAGGCCTCTAGCACCAGAGGGAAGTGCTCGATAAAGGACTGACGCCCCGTATAGGCGCCTATGTTCATGGTCTCGCGGGCCGACTGCGCCAGCTCAAAATAGTTCATCTCCCGCAGGCGCGGATCTTCGGCGACCGGCAGACCCAAGTGTTCGGCAACCGCCGCCGCCGTATCGCGCTGGCGATTGAGATTGCCTGCAATAATCCGCTCGACGCCGTGGTCCACGCGCGACAGGTACTCGCCCAACCAGCGCGCTTGCTGCTGGCCCAAATCACTGAGGCGGTCGTAGTCCTCCTCGCTGGCCGCCCCTGCATTGGCTTGCCCGTGCCGCACCAAGACTACTCTGCTCATGCCCGCGTTCCTATGTTTGTCGCACCTGTCATGCGCGCCATGTTGCGCGCCCAGCGGCAAAATTCAACCGTGCATGTGGATCGTCGCAGGAAAATGAGCAGGCCCACAAAAAAAGCGAGCGACTGGACGCCGCTCGCTTTGATGGATTGAAGGCTGGCGGTCAGACCGCCGGACGACCTTCGGCTCTAGTACTTGACCTCGACATGGATCAGGCCACTACGCTCCAAGGGTTTGAGCAGCGCCATGTTGCGGGTGGTAATGGCTTGCAGCGCCAAGGGATAGAGATTGGCGATAGCAAACTCTGAGGGGCGGTGCCCGACATCGTCCAAGGTGATGAAGGCCGACGGGCCGGGGCTGGATTCATACAGCAAGTGCGCCGAGGCATAGTCCATCACGTTGTCCAAGCGACCGTGAACAAAGATCTTGGGCACCTTAATCTCGGTAAAGCTGGTCTCGGCAACGGTGGTTGTCCCTTGGCGTGCCTGGTTGTTTTGGTCGGCCATATTTTGCAGGGCCTGGGCCAACGGATCTTGCTGTTTGACCTTTTGCGTGCTGCCTTCTGGCATCGCGGAAATCAGGATCATCCCAAAGACGTTGGGGAAGGCCTTGGCCACTTCGGCCGCCGGCAGCGAGCCCACCGAATGCGACATGACGACGATCTGCGAGGGCAAAGTCGCTTCGCGCTGCGCCATAGCGTAAGCGCCCAAGGCATCATCAATCATGGCGTCCAGCGAGGCCTCACCCTCGTTGGGTCCAAAGCCGCGGTATTCTGGAATGATGACCGAATGGCCTTGCTCGATTATGTAGCGCAGGTATTGCGCCGAATAGCCCAAATGCCCGCGCGGGCCGTGCAGGTACATGAGCGTCGGTGAGGCTGGCAGCCAGCCCTTCCAGACCCAAGCCTTCAGCGGCGTGCCATCTTGGGCCGTATAATCAACAATAAAGGCTGGGATCGAGGTCCATTCGCTGGGGGTCAGAGCCCCGCGTTCGGGGTCCAGACGCCAGTTCACCGGACCATTTTGCGTCGGTTGACACGCAAAAACCAAAAGCAGCGCGGACAGGGCAAAAAGCGCTGAGTAGTAGCGGCGCATAGCAATTCACCTAAACATGAGCCAAACAAGGGCGGATAAAATCTCTCCCGTCTTACTACCCTAGGTAGCAAAATGCAAGCCCCGTTTTGCGTCTTGAGTTGCAAAGCGCGGCTGCCCCACCCCTGTTTTTGCCCATTTGGTGCCCGAGAGGCCGCTAGAGCCGCAGGAAACCCGGCACCTGCGACCGGCAACTGCAACCACATGCACGACATCAAGCACGACGGGGCAGCGCAACCGGCAATCGTCGCAATAGCGCCGCCAAATAGGCTGTGACACCTTGGGCGATTGCGGCGGCGTCTTGGGGCTTTGCAAGGGCGGTGCTCAGGCGTATAAGAGGCCGTCAAACAGGCTCTGCCGCTCGCTCTTTTGGCCAGCAACCAGGCGTGCAGCGGCACCGCAGCACAACAACTGCCCCCCAGACTAGAGGAGTGCGCCGTGGCGACCTTTCGCGATGCGCTAACGTTTGACGATGTATTGCTGGAGCCCGCCGCTTCCAGCGTCCTTCCCGCCCACGCCAAAACCGAGACCCGCCTGACCCGCGAGTTGAGCTTGGGCATCCCCCTAATCTCCGCCGCTATGGATACCGTGACCGAGAGCGCCATGGCAATTGCGATGGCGCAAGCAGGCGGCCTTGGTGTTATTCACAAGAACCTGTCCGCGGACAGCCAGGCCGATCAGGTGCGCAAGGTCAAGCGCTATGAAAGCTTTATCGTCCACAACCCCTTTACCATTCACCCCGACCAACCGTTGAGCCAGGCGCTCGCGCTGATGGGCCAGCATGGCATTTCGGGCATTCCGGTTGTTGAGCGCGGGTCGCGCAAGCTGGTTGGCATCTTGACCAACCGGGACGTGCGCTTTGCCGCTGATCCCGGCCAGCCCATCCACGAGCTGATGACAAAAGACACGCTGGTGACGGTCAATGAAACCGTCAGCCGCGAAGAAGCCCAGAAGCTGTTGCACCAAAACCGGATTGAAAAGCTGTTGGTGGTGGATCAAGACCATCGGTGCACCGGCCTGATTACCGTCAAGGACATGGAAAAAGCCTCGGCCAACCCGCTGGCGACCCGTGATGCTCAAGGACGGCTTTGCGTGGCAGCGGCGACCGGCATTGGCGACGATGGCTTTGCCCGCATGGAAGCCTTGCTGGACGCGGGCGTTGACGTGGTGGTGATTGATACAGCCCACGGCCACTCCGAGGGTGTGATTGCTCAGGTCGAGCGCGCCAAGCGTCTTTCGAATAAGGTGCAAATCATCGCCGGCAACGTGGCGACCGCGGACGGCACTAAGGCGCTGATCGACGCGGGCGCAGACTGCATCAAGGTCGGCATCGGCCCGGGCTCCATCTGCACAACGCGCGTCGTTGCTGGCGTCGGTGTGCCCCAGCTCACCGCCGTGATGGACGCGGTGTCCGCCGCAGAGCCCCAGTCGATCCCCGTCATTGCGGACGGCGGCATCAAGACCTCGGGCGATATCGCCAAAGCGATCGCGGTCGGCGCCTCGACCTGTATGGTAGGCTCCCTATTGGCTGGCACCGACGAAGCGCCGGGCGAATCCTACCTCTTCAATGGCCGCACCTTTAAGTCCTACCGCGGCATGGGCTCGTTGGGCGCCATGGCCAAGGGCTCGGCAGATCGCTATTTCCAGACCAACGACGGCGGCAACAACAAGCTGGTGCCCGAAGGCATCGAAGGCCAAGTGCCCGCCAAGGGCCCGGCCAGCCAGATCTTGCACCAACTGGTGGGCGGTCTGCGCGCCTCCATGGGCTATACCGGCAACGCCACGATCGACGACATGCGCAAGAATTGCCGCTTTGTGCGCATTACCAACGCCGGACTGCGCGAGAGCCACGTTCACGACGTTACGATCCGTCGCGAGGCCCCGAACTACTCATCAAGCATGGCCTAGGCACGTCGCCTGGTCTAAAGAGGGCGGTGGTCGGCACTCAAGGAGCTGACCGCCGCGTTCGCGCTTCTATTTTTCTGCTGAGAGAGCCGCTGAGAGAGCCCATGTCCTCACTGTCTGATAACACCATCCTGATTTTGGATTTTGGTAGCCAGGTCACCCAATTGATCGCGCGCCGCCTGCGCGAAGCCAAGGTCTATTGCGAGATCCTGCCCTTCAACGCGGAGGTCGCGCGTATGCAGGCCTTGGAGCCGCGCGGCATCGTTTTGGCGGGCGGCCCCTCATCGGTGACCGAGGCAGGCTCGCCACGCGCGCCGCAGTGGGTGTTTGACTCCAAATTGCCGGTCCTGGGAATCTGCTACGGCCAACAGACCATGACCGTTCAACTGGGCGGCTCGGTGGAGGCCAGCGATCACCAAGAGTTCGGCGCGGCCAACCTGCATGTCGATGCCCCCTGTCGCTTGTTCGAAGACCTGCCTGTCGATCAGCGTGTTTGGATGAGCCACGGGGATCGCGTGGACGCTTTGGCCCCCGGCTTTAAGGTTGTCGGCTCCAGCTCTGGCGCGCCCTATGCGGCCATCGCTGACACAAGCCGCCACTATTACGGCCTGCAGTTCCACCCGGAAGTGACCCACACCGACCAGGGCGCCGCGCTGCTCGCCAACTTTGCCATCAAGGTTTGTGGCTGTAGCGCCGACTGGACCATGGCCGCCTTCAAGGACCAGGCCATCGAGCGCATTCGCGCACAGGTCGGCGATCAAAACGTGATATGCGGCCTTTCCGGCGGCGTTGATTCAGCCGTGACCGCGGTCTTGATCCACGAAGCCATCGGCGACCAGCTCACCTGTATTTTTGTCGATCATGGCCTGCTGCGTAAAGGCGAGCGCGAAGAGGTCGAGAGCCTGTTCCGCCAGCACTACAACATCCCGCTGAAGACGGTGGATGCGGCCCTGACCTTCCTGGGCGACCTAAAGGGCGTCGAAGACCCCGAGATGAAGCGCAAAATCATCGGCGCGCGCTTTATCGACGTGTTCGAAGAAGAAGCCCGCAAGCTGGGCGGCGCGCCCTTCTTGGCGCAAGGCACGCTCTACCCGGATGTGATCGAGAGCGTTTCGGTCATCGGCGGACCTTCTGTGACCATCAAATCGCACCACAACGTCGGCGGCCTGCCCGAGCGCATGCAAATGGATCTGGTCGAACCTTTGCGCGAGCTGTTTAAGGACGAGGTTCGCGCGCTGGGTCGCGAGTTGGGCTTGCCCAACAGCTTTGTCGGCCGTCACCCCTTTCCGGGCCCTGGCCTAGCAATCCGCATTCCAGGTCAAGTGGACGCCGATTCTTGCGATATCCTGCGCAAAGCCGACGCCATCTATATTGAGGAGATCCGCAAGGCCGGGCTTTACAACGAGATTTGGCAGGCCTTTGCAGCCCTGCTGCCCGTGCGCTCGGTTGGGGTCATGGGCGATGCTAGAACCTATGAGCGGGTCTGTGCGCTGCGCGCTGTGACCTCGGTCGATGGCATGACCGCCGACATCTACCCCTTTGAGCCCGCCTTTTTGGCGCGGGTGGCGACCCGGATTGTCAACGAAGTGCGCGGCGTCAATCGGGTGGTCTACGATTACACCTCAAAGCCGCCGGGCACGATCGAGTGGGAATAGGCGGCCAGAAGTAGGCAGCCACAAGCAGACGGCTAATCACAAACCACCGACAACATTCGTCCATAGATGATCTGAAGGATTTGAGCGAAGGGCGATTGCGGCGGGGGCAAGCGCCCCCGTAGCCTCTGCGCTGTCACCCAAACCAACGCGGGGCGCCTTGTACCTACGCCACGCTGCGGTGACCGCGACCGCCGTTGATAGGGCGTTCAAACATAAATCGAACTTTGCGGAACGCTGCATGGAGCGGCGCGGCTTTGGCATTATGGGGCCTGCGTGGGTTCGGTTACCCTGCGACACCGCTCGGCGAATGCGTTCCAAAAATAGTCATTGCCACGCAGAAGGCACTCTTCCTTGGTGCCATAGTCGCAGTCAGACAGTTCGTAGTCCCAGCGTCCGCCGCTATCGAGGCAAATGTCAATTTCAAGAAACGTGATTATTTGGTCTTTAAACAAAACCGGGGCAACAAGAATTGCCAAGACGATCACATGCCAAAGCCGTAACTTGGGTCGCTTAATCATGTTACCAAAGCCGCTTTGGAAAGTTTGGCGGGCGAAAGCCGGCGCACAGCTCGCCCCGAACCGCGCTGAGATCGGCACGAGGATACAAGGACCCAGCTTGCCGACCGAAGTGGTTGGCCTCTTGATCCAGTTCTGCGTCGTTTTTTTCTTTTCTTATGTACTTGTATTTGAACCGATCGCTAATCTCACGGCCTTCACTAATGATCTTCGCAACCGCCCGCCCGTGCGGCCCAAGCTGGGCCGACCTGGCGTTGGCTTTACAGTGATAATATTTGTCTGCATCTACCCAGTTCGCCCTTCTCATTCGTCGGAAATTATTCAAAAAGCTTGCTGTCGCCACGGCCGCCTCATAGAGGCCACGGTCAGGCGTCAAGGTAGGGAACGATACCGGAACTGCAAGTCCGCTGCCGGGTGGCAAAGGGACCGGATACAAAAGGTTATGCTTGGGGTTTCGATTTGTCGGCAATTCTAGGCTCCTTTTCTGGTTTGCCTGCCATTTGGGTAACTGAAAATATGATGAACATAACGCGAACGCTGCACTCGTGTAAAGCTCTTTATCACACATTACCCTCAATAATTGATTCAACATTGACTTGCGACCGGACGACCGCTCGTACATTGCCTCTTGGCAAGGCGCCGTGTAGCTGATTGATTGGCCTAAGAGATGCGGTCAGATTTTCTGACAAGCAAAGGAGCACACGAAGCAACATGTCCATCATTGGTTTTGCCCTTATCGGCCTTGGTCTGATTGACTTCGTGGCAGGCCGCAGCGGCCTTGATATTTACGCCCTGCTTGGCATCCCACTAACCGGGCCTATTGCTACCTATTCGCCGGTCATCGCCATCGGCTTGGGCGCGGTGATCTTAACGATGGTTTTCGGCCAAAATGCCAAGAAGGTGCTGCTCGACAATTTGGTCGCTGGTGAAGAACTGGTGCTGTTTCGCTCGGCCAACTTGCGCAGCCCGGGCCTATTCGGCCGCCCCAAGCACGGCTATCTCTTTGTGACCAACAAGCGCCTTGGGTTCTTGGGTGAACTGCCCAAAGCCTACAAACACTTGCAGACAAGAGAAATGGATGTTCAAGGCATTGTCTGGAACCTGCGCGAGGTCACAAGCTTTGAAAAGCGCTTCATGTATGTGACGATCACCGCACAAGGAGAGACGGTTAGGTTCAAGACCGGTGCCATTTTATCAGGGCAAATCGCCGACGCGATCCGGAGCCGCTTGTAGCACATAGCTGTCGCATACGACCGAGGCCCACAACCTGGTTCACGAGCATGACCGGTGCCCCTTTCCTGCTGGCGGGGGACACACTGGGGTCAAAGCGCGCTTGGCTCTCCTCATGGATTTTCGCCCTTGTTTAGCACCCTATGAACGGGTAAAATGGCACCTGATATCTAAATAATAAGGATCTTGGGTGCTTCGACTAGGACTGCTTTTCCTCATGCTGGGGCTGGCGCTGCTGGCGATCCAAGCGAACTTCAACCCGGCGGTAGAACTCGCCTGGATCCGCCAGCTTGGCGCTAGCCGTCTGTTTGTCGTCGAAACCTGGAAGGCGCTGCCAAGCTTCTTCTTTACCTTCTCCGCTTTGCTGCTGATCCACGGCGCTATACGTTGGCGAGGCCGGGTCTTTGCCCGCAAACTGCCGCCCGGCGAACGGCTGCTTGTCTACACGCTCTCTGGCCGACCACCCCTCATGTTTTGGGAGCCGAGGTTGCAGGGGACGACCAGCTATTTGGATTACCACTGGTTGCTCAGCAACTGGAGCTGGACCTTTGGCCGAATTTTTCTCACCAGTCGTCGCGTTGGGTTCCTTGGATACGGCCCCTTACACGCGGGCGATTTTGGGCGCTGGCGGTTCAGCCGGGCGAGCTTCGTTCTAGATCTGAAGGAGGTGACGGCCATCGCCGGCGGCCTTTTAGCCATTGAAATCTTTCGCGGCGAGGAGCGGATCGTGGTAAGCGCCTGGCCCTTTTCTGGGTTCAAAATAGCGCGGAAATTCAATGAGCTCGCCGAACGAAGACCAGACAGCGAAACGCGCTCTAGACCAAGAAAAGATCGTTGAGTTGCCGTGATGACCCGGGATCGCTAAGCTGGGGGCACCCCGTCCCGTTTCCAGGAACTTGCTATGCAACTTCAGTCAAAACTGACCTGCCCCCATTGCGGGCACGCCAAGACCGAGACCATGCCGACGGACTATTGCCAGTGGTTCTATGAGTGCGAAGCCTGCAAGACCGTACTGCGCCCAAAGCCCGGCGATTGCTGCGTCTACTGTTCCTACGCAACGGTGCCTTGCCCGCCGATCCAACAGAACGGCACGTGCTGCTAGGGCGTTGATCCTAAGCGGCTTTGCGGGCTCAACAGGCAAACGAGACACCATCGTGGGGTTGCTTAGGCTGCTGGTCCCATGGTTGTTAACCACCAGGCGCGCAGCGGCTCCAGGTCCGTCACGCTTTTTGTGATCGCGTCCAGCGCGCTTTCGCCCATGGCCAAGTCCACCGACAAGCCCTCAATCCAGACGCAAAAGGCCTTGCGTCGTAACCACGCGCCGCCGGGATCGCTGGGATCAAAGCCTGCGGGAACGCGCTTGAGGCTCGGGTCATTGATCCGCAGGCTTAGGCCGGCAGTGAGTCGCTCTGCGGCCTCGGATAGAGCCTGCTCCAGGTCAGCTGCACCTGCACCTGCAACACCAGCCCGCCAAGCCTCTAGCCGGGGCTTTGAAAACACAAGGCAGCCATAGCCCAAATGCAAGCGACCGGTCGGACTTGCATCCCCTGTTTGTCCGTTCGCGCGCTCGACCGGCTCAAGCCCAACCATCCAGGCAGCGCCGGTCGCCTCATCCATGCACGCCAGATGAACATGCGTGTTAAAGGGCGTTTTGTCTTTGGAAAACCGGATGTCGCGGTGGAGGCGAAAGACGCGCGCACGCATCGCGCTTTGGTGCCGCTCCTGCATGAATTTGGCGAAGTGCTCGGCAAAGTCTTGCGTGGGTTGCTTGACGTTGCGCTCATAGCGCTGCTTGTTCTGCGCGAACCAGTCACGGGTATTGTTCGCCCTGAGCTCTGCTAAAAACTGGAGCGTATCGGGGCTGAAGCCCATAGCGCCACCCCTCATGACCTAGCCTTTGTGCCCGCAAGTTTGCGCCTGCTGCCGTCTGCTTTGGGTTCCTTCGGCGACAACGACATAGCGTGGGCGACCGCAAGGCTCTTCCAGGCTTCGAACAGCTCGGGCGGGCAGTCGTCGGCCTCTACGAAATAAAACCCGCGCATGAGACGGCCGCCTTGGACCAGCTTTTCACCGCCGCCGATCACTTCGGCCGCCGCCACGTTATCGACGCCGACGCGAAACATGAACAAGCCACGGCCGGACTTTTCGCGGTGAGCACCGCCCACCATGTGGCCGTTCACAAAAAAGCAAGTCCCGCCCATCATTTTTTTGTCAGACGTACCCGGCAGCCCCTCTAAGGCATCGCGAAAGTTCTTCGACAGTTCTTCATCAACAGCCATTTGCCCGCGTCCTTCCGCTACACATGAACATCGCCCGCCCAATTGGCACAATTGCTTCGCCACCCAGACTAGCAGCAAGCTTGTCAGGCCGCAAAATGGGCGCAAAATGGGCACGCGACCCCACGCGATCAGAATATGGCACTCAGCTTGAGTGACCCGGCGTTACGGCCTGGTCAGCCGAAACAGCCCGCAACCTAGTCGTCAAACGGATCTTGAATCGGCACTGGCGGGGTTGGCGCAGGGTTGCCGGTAATGCTTGTTGCACCAGACCCTGTTCCGCCCAAGACGACGCAAACGCCCTGGTTGAGCACGCAGTTCTGGCTCGTAACGACCAACCCCGCATAGGCCGGAGATGTCAGCGCAGCTGCGGTCAGGGTGGCGGCGGTCAGGGTGGCGGCGGTCAGGGTGGCGGCGGTCAGGGCGGTGAGAAATAGTTGCTTCATGACGTGCACTCCAAAAGTGTTTAATTATCGCATTGTCAATATAGGCGATTTTCCTCAGAGGCTAGCCCCCAGGAGCGTCATAATATCGCAGAAGCAGCCCGGCGCATAGTCACACTATGTAACCAACCGATCCGGGCGGTGGCATGAAGCGAAGCTGCCATGTTGGGGCGCCAGCCCGGCGCAGGGCCACCGCGACGCTCGCCAGACCTTGAATTGGGCGCAAAAAAAAGCGCGACACACCAGCCCGAAGGCGAGTGTGTTGCGCTTTGCAAGTGCTAGGATTCTATGAGAGTTGCGGGGCTTACCCTAGATGTCAATCACGGGTGGCGCCGGGACCGGCGCGGGATTGCCTGAGATCCCTGGCGAGGGTTTGCTGGAGGCGTCCAGATTCACGCAGTGACCATCGGTCAGGACACAACCGCGAGCGGTCACCACTTGACCTGCATGCGCGTTGGCTACGAGCACCAAGGCCGCCATCGCTGCGAAAAATAGTGTTTTCATTTCGGCGTCTCCATAGGCCCTCAAGGCGGACAAGCGCCGTGAAGGACGGGTTAAGGCTCGACCCAAATTGGCCAAGCAACGCCGGGGGTTTAGCAACAAACCGCAAACGACGGAGCCTCGCTTCGGTATGGATGCAATCTCTTTCGCTAGATGTTTTGGCCCTACTTGATAAGGTCTTGCGCCCTTTTGGACATGCGCCCTGCGCCTGGATATCGTCCCTACTGCCTTTGGCAAAAGGCAAAGCTACGCGAGCGGCCTCGAAGACATGGCCCCCCGCACTAACTTGCTCGAAGGCCGATTCCAAAGAGTGCCCAAGCGCCCCCCCCAAAAAAAAGCGCGCAAACGGTCTAGGAGAGACTTGTTCGCGCGCTGTTTGGGGTTGGTTCCTTAGGGCCTAGTGGCCTTGCATCAGCCCAGTATAGGCTCAGGCTCTACAGGCGCTGGATTGCCAGAAATTCCAGGTGATGGTGTGCCTGGCGCCTCTAGCGTTACGCAATTGCCGCTGGCCAAGACGCAGCCACCGGAGGTTAGGACCAGGCCGGCGTGCGCCGAAGTGGACAATGCTATAGCGGCCAGGGCAGCAAACATTAGGGATTTCATATCAAGTTCTCCAGTAGCGTTCAAGATGGGGGCAATCAAACGTCGGCAGCAGTGTGCCGAGACCCTGATTCAGGCTAGCACGGTGAGGAGAACGAACGATCCTGGCATCGGGATCTCTCCCCTCTCTTTAGAGGTGTAGACCACTCGAAAGATTAGACGCCAGCAGGGGCCTTTGGGCCGCGACTAGTGCCCGTGCGATTATGTTTCATGCAAAACACGCCCCTATGCCCCCCTACGTCTCAGCCCGATACTGGCGATACCAAGCCACAAATCGAGCCACGCCCTCATCCAGGCTGGTACGGGGGCGATAACCGGTCAACCGCTCCAACAAACGGCAATCGGCCCAAGTTGCCGCCACGTCGCCGGGCTGCATGGGCAAGAAATTCTTCTGCGCTTCCACACCCAGATGCCGTTCCAGCGCCGCAATGAAGTCCATCAGGTGGACTTGTTTTGAGTTGCCGATATTCACCACACGGTATGGCGCCACCGGGCTCAAGCTATCGTCATTGGCTATGTCTTCCGAGGCCGCGGGGCGCTGTGGCGGACAGTCGATCAACAAGCGAATGCCTTCGACCAGATCTTCGACATAGGTAAAATCGCGATAGAGATCACCGTGATTATAGACGTCGATCGGGCGGCCCTGCATGATGGCGTCTGAGAATTTAATCAGCGCCATATCCGGGCGGCCCCAAGGCCCATAGACCGTGAAGAAACGAAACATGGTGACGGGAAAGCCAAACAAGTGAGCCTGACTATGGGCCAGTGCTTCGCAAGCCTTTTTGGTGGCCGCATAAAGGCTCATTGGCGTGTCGCATTTTTGCCGCTCGTGGTAGGGCATGTCCCTGCCCGCGCCATAGACCGACGAGGTCGAGGCCATGAGGCAGTGCTGTACTTGATACCGACGCGCAATCTCCAGCACGTTAAAACTGCCAACGATATTGCTGTCGATATAGCTGCGCGGATTTTCGATGCTGTAGCGCACGCCGGGCTGGGCCGCTAGATGGACGATGACTTGCGGGCGGAAGGCCTCGCACGCAGCCTCTAAGCTGGCCGTATCTTCCAAGCGCGCCTCGACGGCCTGAAAACCGTTATGCCGCGCAAGTTGGGCCAGCCGGGCCCGCTTCAGGGCGGGGTCATAGTAATCGGTTACGCCATCATAGCCCAACACAGCATCGCCTTGCCGCAACAGAGCATGGCAGACGAACGATCCAATAAAGCCAGCCGAGCCGGTGACGAGAACGCGCCGCATCGCCGCTACTCTACGCCTAAACCTGCATTTCGCGCCGCACGCGCTCGCGCAGCACGTCAATCGGCTCCAAGCTGCCACCGATCTCACAATGCCAGAAGGTCCAGCCGTTGCACGACGGCGCGCCCTGCAATTTGGCCCCGACCTGATGAATAGACCCCGAGGCCTCGTCGGCCATCAAGGTGCCGTCCGCGCGCACTGTGGCTTGGTACTTGCGACCACCCGGGCCGACCAATTTGGTGCCTGGCTCCAAAAGGCCGCGCTCGATCAGCGTGCCGAAAGGAATGCGCGGGGCGGTGCGCTTGGCCGGTGCTTGCAAAATATCGGTGCTCTGCGGACCGGGAGCTGCGTCGATTCGGGCCCGCGCTGCGCCCAAATACGTCTCATCGCGTTCAATGCCGATGCAACTGCGTCCCAAGCGCTTGGCAACCACACCGGTTGTGCCGGTGCCAAAGAACGGATCCAAAACCGTATCGCCAGGATTAGTGGACGACAGCAAGACGCGATACAGCAGCGATTCAGGCTTTTGGGTGGGGTGAACCTTTTCGCCATCCTCGGTGCGCAAACGCTCGCCACCCTGGCAGATCGGCAGGCGCCAGTCCGAGCGCATTTGCAGCCCTTCGTTCAGGGCCTTCATGGCCTCATAGTTGAAGGTCGGGCGTGATTTTTCCGACTTCGAGGCCCAGATCATGGTCTCATGCGCATTGGTAAAACGGCGGCCTTTGAAATTCGGCATGGGGTTGGTTTTGACCCAAATCACGTCGTTCAAGATCCAAAAACCCAGGTCTTGCAGGATCGCGCCAACACGAAAGATATTGTGGTAGGAGCCAATGACCCACAGCCCGCCGTCATCTTTCAGCAGCCGCTTGGCCTCGCCCAGCCAGGCCCGCGTGAAGTCATCGTAAGCCGCGAACGTTTCGAATTTGTCCCAGTCCTGATCGACACCATCAACGCGCGAGTTATCGGGCCGCGACAGCTCCCCACTGAGTTGCAGGTTATAGGGCGGATCGGCGAAAATCAGATCCACCGAGGCTTCGGGCAGGGTGGCCATGGCTTGAATGCAGTCGCCCTGAATAAGGCGCGGAGGCTGGTAAGCTGACATAAAATGCGATCTCTAAAATGAAGGTCGATTGAAAATTCGGCGCTGAAAACAGCAATAAAATCCCTGTCACCTTAGCCGGGCTTGCAACCTTAACAAGAATAATCCTGCAACCTGGGCGAACAAATCTTAAGTGTGGCGAGCCTAAGGCTAGTCTTGGTCAAATAGGACCGCGTTGACTTGGGGGCCATGCATGCGACCCACCGACGCCTTGCGCTAGCGGGGCGAAGGCTTGGCCAGATCGACCAGGCCCGCAAAGCTCAAGCGATGATGGGCGCTGGGGCCGTGCTGCTCAATTGCGGCTCTATGCGCCGCCGTCGGATATCCCTTGTGTCCTGAAAACCCAAAGACGGGATAGCGATGATCCAGGCGCTGCATGGCACGGTCGCGAACGACCTTGGCCAAGACCGAAGCCGCAGCTATCGACGGGCACAGCGCGTCGCCCTTCACCACGGTCTGCGCGGGCCAAGGCAGACCGGACGGCAGCTTGTTGCCGTCAACCAGCGCCAAAAGGGCGGCATCGCCCCGGCCACGTCGCGCCAACTGGGCCTGCAATTTGAGCGCCGCGCGCCGCATAGCCAATAAAGAGGCCTGCAAAATGTTGAGCTGGTCAATCTCACGCGCCGACGCCCCAGAGATCGCCCAAAAGCAGTGCTGCTGCACCCAGGCCAGGGCCTGGTCGCGCTGGCGCTCGCTGAGTTTCTTGCTATCGGTCAGGCGAATGGGCAGGGCAAGGGGTTGTGCGCCTTCGGCGCCCCGCTGATAGAAGTGGGACGGCAACACCACCGCAGCAGCCACCACCGGCCCTGCCAAAGGGCCGCGTCCGGCTTCGTCCAAGCCACACGGCAGGCAAAACGACGGCGCGCCCGCGGCTTGCATACAGGCGCGTTCGTGGCTGAGGTCCAGCGCATAGCGCTTTGCGGGGCTGGGTGGCTTGCTTTGGGTCATGCAAGGCTCTTGGCACGGGTGGCCACGGCTGGCAAGCTTTGGCCCTGCCGCTTTTCCCGGCTCTGGGAAGCGCGCCCGCCAGGCCCCAGCAACAACCAAGCGCCTTTTCATGTCGCCCGCCCAACGCCACCTCGTGATTTTTGCCCGCCATCCGCGCTTGGGCCAAGGCAAGCGCCGCCTGGCGGCCCAGATTGGCGACCATCCGACCCATCAATGGTATCGCGCCCAGTTGGCAGCGCTAACCCGGCGCCTATCTGCGCCTGAGCGCTGGCGCCTAGTGCTGGCGCTCGACCGCGCTCCCGCGCGCCTTGGCCTAGCGCCACAGCAGCCCGCCATCCTGCAAGACTGGCCCAACGCCAGGAGAAGCCAGCCAGCGGGCGATCTGGGACAGCGCATGCTGGCCTGCCTGGCCCATTTTGCGCCCAAGCCGGTTGTTTTGATTGGCTCAGATGTGTTGGGGATCGAGCAGTCCGACATCGCCCACTTATTTCAGGCCCTGCAAAGGCCGGGCAGCGTTTTGGCGCCCGCCAAGGACGGCGGCTTTTGGGCTCTGGGCCATCGCGGACCAGCCTTGAGCCCGCGGGCCTTTGACGGCGTGCTCTGGTCGCGGCCCGACACCGGTGAACGGGCGCAAATCGCCCTGAAAGCCCGCATGGTCTCGCTGCTAAAAAGCGATCTTGATGAACTGGAGATGCGGCCGGTCGCTGGCGATCAGCCAGGAAATCAGCCAGGAAATCAGCCAGCAGATGGGCCACACGGCCCAAATAACGGTCAACCGCGCATCCCGCTCATGCCGCAACTGGTGGCCTCACATAGGCTGCGAACCGGCAATAACGACCAGCGCTAGGCCGCTCAAGCCGTCTCAAGCCGCCTGTTCAACCGGCAAACGCGGCGGAGACAGCTTTTCCCAGACCGTAATCAACGACTTGACCAGATGGTCCATGTGCGCATCGGTATGATGCGGCGTTGGGGTAAAGCGCAGCCGCTCCATGCCTTTTGGCACTGTCGGGTAGTTGATGGCCTGAACATAGATGCCATGGTCATGCAACAGCATGTTGCTGGCTTCTTGGCACAAGGCCGCGTCATAGACCATGACCGGCACGATGTGGCTGGGGTTGTCCATAACGGGAATGTTGGCGGCTCGTAACCGCGCCTTCAGCGTAGCAGCGCGCTCCTGGTGGCGTTGGCGCAGAGCATCATCTTGCTTCAGGTGACGCACAGAAGCCAGGGCCCCGGCGGTCAAAACCGGGCTCATGGAGGTGGTGAAGATGAAGCCCGAAGCAAAAGAGCGAATGAAATCGACGAAGACCGGTGAGGTGGCTACATAGCCCCCTTGCACGCCAAAGGCCTTGGCAAAGGTGCCCTCAACGATATCTACTTTGTCCAAAACCTTGTCCCGTTCGGCGACACCGCCGCCATGCGGGCCGTAAAGACCAACCGCATGCACTTCATCCAGATAGGTCAGCGCGCCGTACTTGTGCGCCAAATCACAGGTCGCGCCAATGTCAGAGATATCGCCATCCATGGAGTAGACCGACTCAAAAGCCACAATCTTTGCGCGCTCCTTGGGATAAGCGGCTAGCTTTTCTTCCAGATCGGCCAGGTCATTGTGCTTGAAAATGACCCGTTCGGCGCGCGACAGCCGCATGCCTTCGATCATTGAGGCGTGGTTTTTGGAATCCGAAAAGATCACGCAGTCGGGCAAACGCGCGGCCAACGTGCAGAGCGCGGCCTCGTTGGCAACATAGCCAGAGGTGAAGATGAGCGCCGCTTCCTTTTGGTGCAGGGAGGCGACTTCGGCCTCCAACTCTTCGTGCAGGATATTGGTGCCGGAAATATTGCGTGTCCCGCCAGCACCGGCGCCGTGCGTATGCAGGGCTGCATCCATGGCTTCAATGACCGCTGGGTGGTGGCCCATGTTGAGATAATCGTTTGAGCACCAGACCGTCACCGGCATCGACTTGCCGTCGCCATGCCAAACAACTTCCGGGAAGGCGCCGACCTGGCGCTTAAGCGCGTTGAAAACGCGATAGCGCCCCTCGTCCTTGAGCCCTTGAAGATGCTCTGCTGCAAAGCCCAAATAGTCCATGTCTAGTCCTCTTGCTGGCACCAGATTTCCACAAAGGCAATCAGGAGCCGGATTTGTGCGCGGGCGCCAATATCGAGCAACCCGTGCGGCCTTGGGGCCGGTTGTAACAGCCTAGGGCAATTGCATGCCGCCTGTCCCTAGATCGCGCGCGCCTCCTTAGGTCGCGCATTTGGGGGGCCAATCGCCTAGGCCCCTGATCCTTCGGTATCTTGCGCCGACGATCCTAGCACCCGCCCCAGCACACGCAAAGGCTGATCGTGAACCAATAAGCGGTCCAAGCCACCAGTTAAGACTTCTAGGCGCAAGCGAGCTAGTGCCACATTGCCGCTGCATGAGCGCAGTTGGCCCACATTCTTACCGTCAAGCGAGACCACCGCCCCTTGGCCTAGATCAAAGTCAGAAAAATTTCCAGCCTCCAAGGTGACCGGCAACAAGTCCCATTTGGCTAGACCGCGATACCGCATGCGCGCGGTAATCTCCTGGCCCATATAGCAGCCTTTTTGCCATGCAATGGCGCCCGCGCGGTCAAATCCATTGTCCAGCAGCGTCGAGCGCTCTCGCTCAACGTCTTGATCGCCGTCGGGCAAGCCCAGGCGAATACGCTGGCGTTCATAAGCTTGGTGGGCCGCCGTGCCTTGCGCGACCGCCCCGGTGATGGGCTGGCTGCTGTAATAGCGACTGCCAATGGTGGGCAGGTCGGCTGTGGGCTCCAAATCATGGCTGCTACCGGGGCGCGGATCACTGCACCATAGCCCAGCTTCAGGTGGCAGCATCACCGTCAGAGCTGTTGGCTCATGGGCTTGGGACACGTAAACGTGATGGGGCGGTGCCAGAGCCTCAATTTTTACATCAGCGCGCAAGCGGTACATGGACAGGCGCTTGGCAATCGGGGCCAGGCGTTCTTTGGGAGCCTCTAGCCAAATCAGGTTTGGCATCTGGCTGTCCGGTTGCAGCAAGAAGAAATCGTCCAGGAATTTACCTTGGGGCGTCAAGAGGGTCGAGTATAGCGCGCGACCCGGCACCAGGCTGTCCAAATCCGCTGTCACCAACCCCTGTAGGAACGACCGCGCATCCTGGCCGCTAATGGTCATAAGTCCGCGATTTGAAAGGGCAATGAGCGGCACTTTGCAAGGCTCTGGCAGACGTTGCGATGGGTCGTTGAGCGATGTGTTGGTGGGCATAGATTGCTTGCTGGCTCTCAAGATCAGGGTCATGGTGTCGGTTCGCGAGGGACGATCAAGCCGGGCCCAACAGCCTTTTGGCAAAGATCGTGGCAAAGCTCGCGAAAGGCATCGCGACCCGCTGCGATTCGGCTGCATTCTAACGGCTTGATTCCGGCAAAGCCAGAACGACACGCCGCAAACAGCCCTGACGAGGGCTACTAATAACCAAGGAAGCGATCACGATTGCTTGCGACAGCCATTCCAGGCCGAAAGACGGGTCAAGTCCCCCTAATTGCCGTTTGCAATTTGCGCTCCGGCTGGTATCACTCCGTGCTAAATAAGAACGAGGGGCTGGGGTGCGCTGACCTTATGCAGGGCTGGCCACTGTTTGACTCTTTCGCATCAGAGCCCGCAAGGCCTCTGGGGAGGGGTGAAGACCCTCGCAGCAGGGCCCTTTCAGGCTGGCAACGATCTGGTGGGGTCGTCTGTAGCATAGGACCGAGCGCAAGGCTGGCTAGACCTCGCTTGCTTGGGATACACTACGGGCACAATTTTGGGCCTAGGGCCGACACTTGCTCATAAATTTCAAAAGGAATGTCCATGCTTCGCCGAACCTTAGTGGCGCTCTCTTCTGTCTTAGCAGTTGGCCTGGTCTTGGTCCTGAGTGGCTGTGGCCCAGAAGGCCTGACAGTGGCAGACGCCGACGGAAACACCGGTAGACCAGCCGCTATCGACAAATCTGGGCGCCCAGGCACGCGCATTGAGGTCAGTTTGGCCAAGCAAACGCTGGTGGTCTATGAGGACGGCCGCGTTGCCATGCGGATGCGCGCCATTGTCGGCAGTCCTAAGCGCCCGACACCAATCATGGTGGACAAGATCTCAGCCATTAAGTTTGCGCCTGAATGGAACCCGCCCAAGCGCATTGTCGAAGAAGATCTGTATCCCGAGCTGCGCCGCAATCCGCGCTTCTTGTATCGCGGATGGACGGTCTACAAAGGGGGCAAGAAAATCGATCCGAAGAAAGTCAACTGGAAGACGGAAGAAAACCTGAAGCAGTACCGCTTCGTTCAGGATTCCGGCAAAGGCAACGCGCTGGGTTCGATCCGCTTTACCATGCATAACAACCACGCCATCTTTATTCATGACACCCCCTTCAAGGCCCGCTTTGGTGGAGAAGATCGCTATGCCTCTTCAGGCTGTGTGCGCGTTGAACAAGCCGGGCGCCTGGCCTCTTGGATGCTTGAACGCGATGGCCAGCCCCGGTCACGCGCAGAAATTCAAGAGCTGAAGAAGGGCCCGACCAAGTCCATTAGCCTGAAGCGCTCCGTGCCGGTCTACGTGGACGCTGCCTAGGCACAGCCCAAACGAACCAACTCAAAGAAAAAACCCGCTCCAAACCAGAGCGGGTTTTTTTGACGTTACCAACAGCGCTTAACCGGTGCCTGATTGCCAGCTCAAACGCTCATCTTCTGGCGCAGGCTGCGCCGGTGCGCATCAACCGTCCGCACCGAGATATCCAATTGCTCTGCAATAGCGCGCGAGGTCAGGCCCTCTTCAACCAACAGCCAAATCTGCTGCTCGCGCGGCGTCATCGCAGGCGTAGTGGGCAGCGATAGTTTTTCGTCGGCTGACTTGGCGGGAAAATCGCCCTGCGTCAGTGACCCGAGCAGGCTGCGCTTGATCTCTGGTGCGAAATAGCAACCGCGCAGCTGGACGATTTGAAGCGCGCTCAGCAATTCACGCGCGGGCGCAGCAGCCGAAAGACAGGCATCAACTTGACTGAGCAGTGTCAGCCCCAGGCCCTGCACCTGCTCCGCCTCAGCGAGCAGCATACGCGGTCGATCTGGCACGGCCACCGCTGCCGCGCTAAGGTGCTGGGCCGCCGTCTCTGGCGTGATGCCAGCGCCCTGAGGCCAATACAAAACACAAATGGTCTGCTCTGTTGGCACACCCTGTGTCGCCAAGTTCGCACAGGTGTGCGCGTTGCCCGATGCAAGGTCAGTGCGCGCGTCCGTCGGCCCTTGGCAGGCCAGGCCGAGCAAGCGCAGGCGAGCAACCAAGTCGCGCGCGGATTGGGTAGAATTGTCATCATCCGCAAGGCACGTGAGCTGAATAAAGGGCTGTGTGCGCGGCAGCGGCCGTCTGGGGTTATTCATTGTCGTTAGAAACGTTCGGTTGGGGCAAATACCCGGCTCTTTGGCGGCCGTTGGGTGCTTTGCGGGTCGGGTCAAGTCGGGGCTGCTCGTGGACCACTGAGCTGAACGCCGTTGTCGGACCACGAGTGCCTAACCTGGACATGGTGAGCAGGGTTCACAAGAAACTTTTCATATTATACTCCGATTCCTGAGAGATCCGCGTTTTCCTTGACTTGGCAGGCTCCAGCGATTCAGATGTGAACATGCGGATTGAACCCCATTTTCTGTCATTGTCGGAGCGCGCAGCATTGATGTCCTG
>JAUIHE010000172.1 GCA_030432195.1 Alphaproteobacteria bacterium | reverse complement strand
GGGTTTATATACCGGCAAAAATGAATTGCAAGCGGAAAGTTGATCTGTTTTTTCTTCCGTGCATTTTTTTGATGCCAACGCGATTGTTTGACCGAAAGTTTCAGCCTTGATGACCGATACCCTGCCCAGCCCCAAGACCGCCGACGAGCTGCTCGCCAAGCTGGCCGCGCTCAACATATCCTGCAAGACCTACCAGCACGAGCCCGTCTTCACCGTCGATGAGAGCGACAAGATTAAGATCGATATGCCGGGTGCGCACTCCAAGAACCTCTTTTTGCGCAACAAGAAGGGTAAGATGTGGCTGTTTTCAACACTGGGCGAAAAGCGCATTGATCTGAAGCTGCTGGGCGACAAATTGGGGGCTGGGCGTTTGTCGTTTGGATCGGCGGAGCGCCTGATGCAGAACCTTGGCGTCATTCCGGGCGCCGTTACGCCGTTTGCGACGATCAACGACACACAGGGCGCGGTTCAAATGGTTCTCGATCAGGATTTTATGAGCTATGACATCGTGAACTTCCACCCGTTGGACAACGCAATGACCACCGCCCTGCACCCGCAAGAGCTGCTCCGTTTCCTTGAATCCGTCGATCACCCCGCCCAGATGCTCCAAATCGACGGGGCCTGAGCAAGTCCGATGCCCGATTTTCCCGGCAAAAGGTGCAACGGCGGAATTGCAAAGCCGCGCGCTGCCTCCCATCTAAGTTTTTAGATCACGACGGGCGTTCACCCCCTGCAACGCTCCAACGCAAAAACACTCCCCTGAACTAAAGGTTGCTTTCATGTCCTCTTTGCTTGGCCTCACCCCCGACGCTCCACAGACACCGCAAACGGATGCTGGCGCGCTGATCAAAGAGACTAGCGAGGCCGAATTCGCTCAAGACGTCATTCAAGGCTCAGAGCAAACCCCGGTCATCGTTGACTTCACTGCCCCTTGGTGCGGCCCCTGTAAGACCCTGATCCCGCTTTTGGAAAAGCACGTCACGGCTGCTAAGGGCGCGGTCAAAATGGTCAAGGTCAACATTGATGAAAACCAAATGTTGGCATCACAACTGCGCATTCAATCTGTGCCGACGGTCTACGCTTTCTTTCAGGGGCGCCCTGTGGACGGTTTCCAAGGCGCTGTTCCCGAAAGCCAGGTAAAAGAGTTCGTCGGAAAGCTTGCGAAAATGAGCGGCGGCGGTGTAGATGAGGCCGCCGTCGAGGAAGCCTTGACCGCGGGCCAGACGGCGCTTGATGCCAAGGATGGCGCGGCTGCCCTTGAAGCCTTCCAGGCGGTGTTGATGCAAGATGAGACCAACAAGGCGGCTTACGCCGGTCTGGCATCGGCGGTCGCGCTTCTGGAGGGCCCCGAGGCCGCGCGCGAACTGATCGCAAGCCTAGAGGCCGACTATGCCGACTCGCCAGAGATGAAGTCCGCGCTCGCCGCGATCAAGCTGGCAGAAGAAAGCGCGGGTCTGATTGCCGAGCTGCAGCCGCTTGAACAGCGCCTTGCCGCAGACCCGAATGACCATGAAGCCGCGCTTGATTTGGCGCAGGCGCTGGCGGGTATGGGCGAAAAAGATCGCGCCGTTGATACGCTGATGGCCTCGATCCGTCTGGACCGAGACTGGAACGAAGGCGCTGCGCGTGCAAAGCTTTTGGAGCTGTTCGAGGCCTTCGGGCACGCCGACGCTGCGACCAAAGCGGGACGGCGCAAGCTATCCTCTTTGTTGTTCAGCTAGGCTTAAGAATAGCCCTGCCCTCAGTTGCTAACCACGTGCATTTGGGGACTTTACAATCCGCCCTGGCGAGACATGTTGAGGGTATGACATCCTTTGCTCCCAAGACCCTTGATGCGCTTCCGAGCCATCTTCCGATTTTTCCGCTGACATCTGCATTGCTGATGCCGCAGGGGCAGCTGCCGTTGAACATCTTCGAGCCGCGCTATCTGGCCATGGTTGACTATGCACTAGCCAAAGATCGCTTGATCGGCATGGTGCAACCGCGCGACCCGTCGGTCCCCATGGGCGAGGCGGAAGTCTTCTCTGTTGGCTGCGCCGGTCGGATTAGCGCCTTTAGCGAGACCGACGATGGGCGGTATCATATTACCCTGACTGGGGTCTGCCGATTTACCTATAAAGGCGACGAGCCCCTGAGCCAGGGATTTCGCTTGGCCGAGGTTGACTTTGGCCCCTTTGCGCTCGACCTGCCCGCCAGTGGCCAGTTTGGTACTCCGGAGGCGGCAACGACAGGCGCTGACAACCCCGACCGCGAGAACGGTGACCCGCGCCCGCGCCTCATGCAGAGCCTGACAAGCTATTTCACCCACAAAGGCTACAGCGCGGATTGGCAGAAGCTGCGCAACACGCCGACCCTGACGCTTGTTAATTCTTTGGCGATGATCTTGCCGTTTGATCCTTTGGAAAAGCAGGCTCTGTTAGAGGCAAAACACCTGCCCGAGCGGGTCTCGATGCTAACGTCGCTGATGGACATGGCCTGCCAAAGCCAAGAAGACGACGGCGAAACCGATGAAACCAGTCCGCGCAGCTATCAATAGCCCCGCTTTGGGCGCCCGGTTCGCCGCCGAGGCTTGCCTTAGCCGCCAAAGCCAGTAGATTTGCAGGCAGAGCAAACAACGAGTGCCCACGCTGGGTTCAACGCCAACCATCCAACTAGAGCCGCCCGCACCATGACCCAACCCGACCGCGATGTTGACCCTGCCCTGCTTGAAGTCCTGGTCTGCCCCTTAACCAAATCCGCCTTGAGCTACCAGGCAGAGACCAACGAGCTAATCAGCTACGAAGCGGGGCTGGCCTTCCCGATCCGGGGCGGCATACCAATCATGCTGGAAAGCGAAGCACGACCGCTAGAAGAGCGCGAACGGGCAAAGCCCAAGGCCGCCACGTCGGCGGCTGCGGGCTGAAGAAATCGCCATCAGAACGCGACGATGCAAAGGCCGCGGGAGCGGCCTGTCAATAAGCACAGTTGGCGGCCTCACCTGACCGCCCCAAGTTGCTTTAAGATCGCAGCGTCAGACCCATCTGGCGGTAGCGCTCGGGATCGTTCATCCAATTCTCGCGCACCTTGACGAACAAGAACAGATGAACCTGTCGTCCAAATAGGTCTTGCAGCTCGCGCCGGGCCGCGGCACCGACGTGCTTAATGGCTGAACCGCCCTTGCCCAACACGATACCTTTGTGGTTCGCGCGCGTAACATAGACAACCTGCTCAACGCGAATAGATCCGTCCTTGCCCACCTGCCAGGCCTCGGTCTCAACGGTGAGATTGTAGGGCAGCTCCTGATGCAACCGCAAAAACAGCTTTTCGCGGGTTATTTCGGAGGCCAACAGGCGGTTAGGAAGATCTGTGACTTCATCTTCAGGGAACAACCAAGGTCCGGGCGCTAGGCCCGCGCGCAAATGAGCTTCAAGTTCGGCTAGCCCAGATCCGGTCTTAGCGGAGACCATAAAGGTATGTTCAAATAAGCCCGTCTCATTGAGACGCTCTGCCAGCGGCAGCAGCTTGTCTGGAGTGACCAAATCGACCTTATTCAACACCAGCGTCGCTTTGCGTCCCTCTTGGGACAGGCGCTCGATAATGTGTTCGACGTCTTCACTCAGCTGGCGCGGCGCCGCATCAATGACCAGCATGAGCCGGTCGCCGTCGTTGGCTTCCTGCCAAGCCCGATCCAGCATAGATTGTTCCAGGGGCCGCTTGGCGGTCTTGAAGATCCCGGGCGTATCCACGAACACGATCTGGTCGCCATCCAGCGCCAAAATGCCCGTTACGCGCGTGCGTGTTGTTTGCACCTTTGGGCTCACAATCGAGACCTTGGTGCCCACCAGAGCATTGACCAAACTGGACTTACCCGCGTTCGGCGCGCCAAGAACTGTAACAAAGCCACAGCGGGTAGCGATGCCCTCAGGCTGGGCCTCTTCCTGTATCGGCTCTTGTGCGGGCTCTGGCGCCGCATTTTGTGTGGGTTCGTGGGTATCGGAATCGATGTTGGGATCGGTCAATGGGGTGCTTTCTGGCTATCGTTCATCTTGGTTTGGCGGCCCTGGGCCAGCAAACGCCAATTTAGGGGTCGAGCGTCGGGATGTTGGGCGCGTGCTGGGTCAACAGGGCCTTTGCGGCGGCCTGTTCTGCCCGCCGCTTGGAGTTGCCGTTGCCGCGCGCGGGCGCCAGGCCTTGCACCTGGGCTTGCATCACAAATTCCGGCGAGTGCGAGGGCCCCGAGCGCTCTACTTCGGTATAGACAGGCAAAGGCTTGCCTTGGCTTTGCGCCCACTCTTGCAAAGCGGTCTTGGCATCGCGGGGCGGCTTGCGTTCTTGCTCGACGAAGGGCCGCCAATGGCGATCAATAAAGGCCGTGGCTGCCGAAAGACCGCCGTCAATATAAAGCGCAGCGATCAGCGCCTCGACAACATCGCAGATCAACGAAGGGTTCTTACGCCCGCCGTTGCTCTCCTCCGCACGAGAAACGCGCACGAAGCGATCAATGCCAAGTTCCAAGCCAATCTGCGCCAGGGTTTCCTTGCGAACCAGATCGACCAGGCGGCGCGATAACAGCCCTTCGTCCTCCTTGGGAAAGCGCCGCCACAAGACCTCAGCAATGACCAAGCCCAGGACCCGGTCCCCCAAAAACTCTAAACGCTCATAGGTTCCCTTGGAGGCGCTCGCATGGCTGCCGTGGGTCAAGGCCCTTTGCACCAGGCTGCGATCACCGAAGCGATGTCCCAGGATGTCTTCAAGCGCCTGATTTCGATCGTTCGACCCGTCGCCGGTGGCCTCAGTTCGACGAGGCGCAAGGCCCAGCGTTGCGCGTGGTGTATCGTTAGAAGAGCTGTTCTTGCTAGCTGCCACGCGCCTGTCCTCAGCCTATGCCGCGGAAGAAACGGGTCAGGCTACGCCAAGAAAAGACGATGATCTGCGCCCGGCCGACCAAATTCTCATAGGGCACAAATCCAACGTCCGGAAAGCGGCTATCCTGGGAGTTATCGCGGTTATCGCCCATGAAGAAAAAATGCCCCTCTGGGACGGTGATCTTCTCGGACTTACAGCTGTAAGGGAACTGAGCGATTTGAATACAGTTGCTGGCCAAGCGGGGGTCAGGGTTCATCGGCCCCTCGCGGCGAATACGGTGTGTATGGCCGTCTGGGAAGGTTTCGTCAAAATAGCGTGCTTGGCCGCCCTGATAGCCGCCACGCTCGATGACCCGCTCGATTTCCGACTTCTCACCGTTGATATACACAATGCCGTCGCGGATCTCTAAAGTATCGCCCGGCAGACCGATCAGGCGCTTGATGTAGTCCTTTTTCACATCACTGGGATAGCGGAACACGACCACGTCGCCGCGCTCGGGCAGGTCACCCCAAATGCGATCTGGCAGAGCGTCGGGCAGCAAACGGCCAAAGGGCAATGAATACTTCGAATAGCCATAGGAATATTTGGTCACGACCAGATAGTCGCCAATCTTCAAGCCAGGTTCCATCGACTGAGAGGGAATATGGAATGGCTGGATGAAAAGCGTTCGGATAACCAGGGCAACCGACAAGGCGATGGCCAAGGTTCTTACAAGATCGACCACACGCTCACGCATAGTCATGGGCTCGGACTTGGCACTATCCATATCGGTTCGTTTTCGCTCTCTGGCTAAGCCGCATCGACCAACACACGGTCAGCAGGGCTTTGGTTAACTTTTGGGAACAGCTTGCTTCAACACCATAAACAGCGCGCCCAATCAAGGCGCAGATGGACGCTCACGTTGCATCAATGCGCGGGCGCTGGACGCGCCGACATGATTTCAGTCCCCAGCTCTGGCTGCATATTTGCGGTCTGCCGCGTCAATTCAAGAAAAAACGTCTATTGGGCGGCATTCTATGATGACAATGGCGGTTGCGTAGGGCGGTTCATCGGAAATGGAGACGTGCAACACGGGCTGGTAGCCTTCCGGCATCAAGCCATCT
>JAUIHE010000171.1 GCA_030432195.1 Alphaproteobacteria bacterium | reverse complement strand
GTACCGCGAAATGCAGGCAATAGTGCAGGACGATGCGCCTTGGGTCTTTGTTGCCAACTGGAAGCAGAACGCTGTGACCAATGATCGTGTGAAAAACTTCTCACTAGAGCCATCGTTCTTGCTGCAATTGCGATCTGTTGCCAAAGATTGATGCTTAAGGAAGGGGGGCGAGCCTTCGCGGGGCTCGCTCTCTTTCTCCATTTTGTTGCGGTGAGGCAGGCGTGGCCCGTTATATTTTTAAACGTTTGATCTCGGCAATTCCGGTTTTGCTGGGCATCACCATCATCGTTTTCTTGATCATGGCCTCAATCCCCGGCGATCCGGCGACGGCCATTTTGGGCAGCTATGCGACCCCGGAAAACGTTGCGCGGCTCAACCGCGACCTAGGGCTCGATAAGCCCTTATTTATTCGCTATTTTATTTGGATTGGTAATCTTCTGACCGGCGACTTTGGCCGCAGTTTCAGTCTCAACCGGCCGGTGCTGGATGAGGTGCTAGAGCGCTTTCAGGCCACCTTGGTGCTGGCGGGAGTTAGCTTTGTGCTCTGCTCAATCTTCGGCATTCTAGCAGGTGTCGTGTCCGCCGCGCGCCAATACGGCCTGGCCGACAAACTCATCACCTTCAGCGTTTTGATCGGGATTTCCATCCCCAGCTTTTTCCTGGGCATGATGATGATCCTAACCTTCGCGGTAAACCTGCGCTGGTTGCCAGTCTCGGGCATGTTTGCCATATACGGCGGCGGCGATCTGCCCGACCTGGTGCGCCACCTCGTCATGCCAGCAACCGCGCTGTCCGTTGTCGCGACTGGCGTCGTGGCGCGCATGAGCCGCTCGGCCATGCTGGAAGTGCTGCGCCAAGACTTTATCCGCACGGCACGCGCCAAAGGCGTGCGCGAACACCGCGTTGTGCTGGGGCACGCTCTGCGCGCTGCTATGGTCTCAATTATCCCCGTTTTGGGAATTCAAGCGGGCTTTGTGCTGTCCGGCTCGGTCTACGTCGAGATGGTATTTCAGTGGCCCGGCGTCGGACGCATGCTGGTCGATGCTATTTTGAAGCGCGATATCCTGCTGGTGCAAGGCGGCGTGGTTTTCGTAGCGGCTTGCTATGTGTTGTTCAATATCTGTGTCGATGTCGCGCAAAGCCTGCTCGACCCAAGGATTAAGACATGATCGCGTTCCTGAAGCTCTTGTTCCGTAACAAGTTGGCGGCGGGCGGATTGATCTTGTTTGGCCTGGTGGTGGTGCTGGCAGTCTTGACCCCCATTTTGCCCTTGGCCAATCCTGACGCCACGGCAACCGGCGACCGCTTTCAGCCGCCTTTCAGTCCCGACCACGTAATGGGGACGGACCATTTGGGCCGCGATTTGCTGTCGCGTTTGCTGTGGGGCACGCGCCTGAGCCTGGCGGTCGGATTCGTTGCGGCCCTGTTGGCGGCCTTTCTGGGCTCGGCGATTGGCATCGTGGCGGGCTATTTTGGCCAGCGCACGGATAACATCATCATGCGCCTTGTCGATATGCTAATGGCCTTCCCCTATATCTTGTTGGCCTTGGCGATCGTTGCCGCTTTGGGGCCGGGGCTGGTCAACGCTATGATCGCGGTCGCTGCGGTCAATATTCCCTTCTTCGCGCGCAACATTCGCGGGGTCACCGTCAGCTTGGCGCGGCGCGAGTTCGTCGATGCTGCAAGGCTGGCGGGTATGGGGCATCTTAGGATCATCGTGTTCGAGCTGCTGCCCAACGTGGCACCTGTGATCGTGATTGCCATGTCCACTACGGTTGGTTGGATGATCTTGGAGACCGCGGGCCTCAGCTTTTTGGGGCTTGGCTCTCAGCCGCCGCAGGCCGATCTGGGCTCGATGCTGGGCGAGGCGCGCTCGGCCATGATTACCTCACCGCACACCTCGATTGTGCCGGGGATAATGATCTTTGTGATTGTTATGTCGATCAATTTGCTGGGCGACGGCGTGCGCGATGCTCTGGACCCCAGGCTGCGTTCGGGGGCACTGACGCGTCCAAGCGCGGCGACCTTGGTGGATCGCGGCCGCGCGCCGGCGCAGGACGAGGCGCCGAGCGACCAAGACTTGCTGTCGATTCAAAACTTGTCAACGGAGTTTCGGGTCGGGCGACGCTGCTATCGCGCTGTTCGGGAAGTAAGTTTGCAGGCGAGGGCCGGTGAGTGCCTGGGCGTAATCGGTGAAAGTGGCTCTGGCAAGTCTGTTACCGCTTTGTCGGTCATGGGCCTTGTTGCCTCGCCGCCGGGGGTGATCACGGGTGGGGCGGTGCGCCTTCGCGGTGAGGATCTGCTGGGGGCCGACTATGAGCGTTTGCGCAGCCTGCGCGGCGATAAGGTCGCCTACATTTTCCAAGATCCGCTGTCGACCTTGCACCCTTTGTATCGCGTCAGCGATCAACTGATCGAAGCGATCCAAGCCCACCACGCCATGCCAAAAGCCCAGGCCCGACGTCGTGCTCTGGAGCTGCTGGAAGCTGTGCAGATCCCCAACGCCGAAAGCCGCCTGTCGTCGTTCCCACATGAGATGTCGGGCGGTATGCGCCAGCGCGTGAGCATTGCCATGGCCCTGATCAACGACCCGGATGTGGTGATCGCGGACGAGCCAACAACGGCGCTGGATGTCACGGTGCAGGCGCAAGTCTTGGCAATCTTGGACGACCTGCGCCGCAAACGCGATCTGGCGATCATCTTTATTACGCATGATTTCGGCCTGGTTGCGCAGCTTTGCGACCGAGTGGCGGTGATGTACGCGGGTCAAATCGTCGAAGAGGGCCCGGCCAAAGACCTCTTGGAGCGCCCCGCGCACCCTTACACCAAGCGGTTGATGGCTTGTGTGCCCGAGCTGGGGCAGGGGCGGCGGCAATTGGAGGCCATTGCCGGTCTGCCGCCTGCCGTGGATCAACTACCCGACGGCTGCGCTTTTGCACCACGCTGTGACAAAGCCCAGCCAAGCTGCAAAACCGGCTTAGTGGCGTTACGCCAGAACGTTGATTTACCGCGCAAGGTGCGCTGCCATTTCCCCGAGGAGGTCGCCTGATGAGCAACGCGGTTCAGCACAACAGCAGCGCGACGCCCGCCCTAAAGATCGAGCGGCTCTCAAAGACCTTTGAGCTGGCCTCGGGTTTGTTGTCTCGCAAAACAACGGCGGTGCGCGCGGTGCGCCCCGTCTCTTTGGAGGTTCAAAAAGGCGAGACCCTGGGCCTGGTGGGCGAGTCCGGCTGTGGAAAATCCACCCTGGCCCGCATGCTTGTGGGGCTGTTGCCGCCGACGACGGGGCAGATCGAAATTGAGGGCAAGGCGCTGGACACCGCCAACCCAGCAGCCTTTGGCCGCTTGATTCAATACGTGTTTCAAGACCCTATTTCTTCGCTCAATCCGCGCAAGTCCATCCGCCAAATCATGGCGACTCCGCTCAAGCGCCTGCACGGCATGGATAAGGCCACGCGCGAGCCGCGCATCCGCGAAATCTTTGCCAGCGTCAATCTGCGCGAAGAGTTCTTAGACCGCTATCCGCATGAGTTCTCCGGCGGTCAAGCTCAGCGCATCGGCATTGCCCGTGCGCTGGCCGCCAGCCCACGCATCATGATTCTAGATGAGCCCGTCAGTGCTCTGGATGTGTCGGTGCAAGCCCAGGTGTTGAACCTACTGTCAGATCTCAAGCAGCAATATGACCTGACCTACGTCTTCATTACGCACGACCTGGCGGTGGTCGAAGCCGTCAGCGATCGCATCGTTGTGCTGTATTTTGGGGCCGTGGTTGAGGTGGGGCCGGCAGAAAATATCTTCAAAATGCCACGACATCCCTATACAAAGCTTCTCGCAGACAGTGCGCCGGTTGTTGGGCGACCGCTGGCAGCTCCCGATACGAGCCACGCCGAGTTGCCCGATCCACTCAATCCACCAGCGGGTTGTGCCTTTGCCAGCCGCTGCCCGCGTGCCACCGCTTTGTGCGAAAACAGTGAGCCGCACTTGCGCTCGATGGGAGATGATCAGTTTGCCGCGTGCCACCATCCGCTTGAAGACTGAAACCAAGGCCAGTCGCCCCATGCAAGTCGCTGATGCGATCAAAGGCTGGGTGGTTGAGCAAGGGCTACAGGCGGGTGACCGGTTGCCAGGCGAGGCCGAGTTGATCGAGCGCTTTGGTATGGCCAAAGGCACCATTCGCGAGGCTATGCGCATCCTTGAGGCGCAAGGCCTCATCACGACGCGTACAGGGCCGGGTGGCGGCAGTTTTGTGCACGAAGTCTCCCGCCAAAGAGCGCGAGCCTTGCTGGGCAACTACTTCTATTTCCAGCACCTGACGATTGCCGATATCTACCAACTGCGCCGCGTCTTGGAGCCAGAGTTGGCAGCCTCATTGGCGGGAAAGCTGTCGGATAGCCTGCTGCAGGAACTTGAGGCCAACATCGCCCGCTATTCCCAACCTGCCTCTACGCTGGATGAAGAGCGCGAACAGCACGTCACCTCGCTGCGCTTTCACGCCTTGCTCGCCGCTCAATCTGAAAACGCCTTGCTCAGCTTTTTGATTGATTTCATGGTGCGCATGCTGTCGGATTTGACGGTTTATCGAAAGCTCTACTCGCCGCCGAACCTGGAGCTTTGGTCCAAGGGACGCGGTTACCAGGAGCGGCTGGTCCAGGCCTTGCGTGTCGGCGATTCGCATGCCGCGCGGCAGATTATGGAAGCACACATGAACACCGCCCAACGGCTGATGGAAGGGCAAGAAGCAGCCATGCTGCGCGGGTTTATCTCTGAGTAGCGCTGCCTGCTGTAAGTCCCAGGCCATCGTAAGCGGTTGCTCGACCCCACGTTGCTTGGCTCGGTCTGGCCTGCGAGGTGATACCCATCACATGATGGGAAGTGCATTACGCAATGGGACTTTAAACTGCGTTTCTCAGATCGCTCGGGGTTGAGATCCTCGAAAGCGGGCATCGTCGGTGCCAGGAGACGGTGAAGGCCCAGGCGGTTGCCGAAACACTGGAACCAGTCACGACGGTCAAGGTGGTCGCTGCACGCTTCAGGCTGAGGGCGAACCAGTTGTCGAAATGGCGGTGCTTAGCGAAGCAGGGGAAGCTGAACCTGCCTGCCTCTGAGATATCGGATGGAGCCGACAACCTTTGCACCGCTGGTTTTGTGTGATCGTGAGCCCCTGAAGTGGTCCCTAATTTTCGGACAGTCGGCTAGAGCGTCGGGCCCTGTCGTTGCAACAGCCCTTCCGCTCTAGCTGACTGATTTCTAACGCAAGTCCATGCTCATTCGTATTACCACTCATTCGCGGCTTGCTCTAAGGTGTATCCCAAACCTTTGAAGGGATACGAGAATGGCAACGCGGCGGAACTTTACAGACCAGTTTAAGGCCAAGGTTGCGTTGGAAGCACTGCGTGGTGATAAGACCGTTCGGTGATCTGCGCCACCGCATCACGTTTGAACTCTTCACTGAAATTGGATTTGCCCATGTTGGCCTCCTTACATCAAATTAGGAAAGAAGGCGTCTACGAATCTAGGGGCAATTCAGGCATCCACTCCTTCGCTCTCAAGGATTGGCCTAAGACATTCAATGAACGGGTCCAGGTTAAGCTCTGCTTTCTACAACAGGCGCTCAATCTCTGGCATTATGTCGTTAACAGCTCGCTGCTGAGCTATCGCATAGTCGCTGGTACCAGTTGACCATCTGATTCGCCCTTCACTGAACAAATGTTTGAGCTGCTTAGGGACCGCAACAGAGACATAATACTTCCCCTTCTTATGGTGCAGTTTGTGGGGATATCTTGTGCGAACACTCATGATCGCCTCGCAGTTTGGGGTCCAAACTGGGCTCCATCCTGGGGCTTTTCGTGGGTTCCGTCAACTCTTTGCCCTGAAAATCAAACGGAGCCAGTGCATTAACTTTGGGGAAAGAAAATGGCGGAGAGGAAGTCCTCCGTTGAGGAATCCATGCTCGTCC
>JAUIHE010000170.1 GCA_030432195.1 Alphaproteobacteria bacterium | reverse complement strand
GTCGCCATCGTCGCAATCATGCGCAAGCTCATCGAAACCGCAAACGCCTTGGTCAAAGCAGACCGCGTCTGGCTGCCAAAAACCTCTTGATCAAGACGGATACTCTAGCGGCTGGCGGCCTGTGCCACCAAATCGCGAATGGCGCGCTCGGTCTTGCGGCCAAATACGCCGTCGGCTGGGCCGACATTGAAGCCAGCGTCAGCCAATCGGCGTTGGATCTCCATGATGACAAGGCTTGATCGTTGATTGCCGCGTTGCGTGAACTGCTGTTCCGCCCAAGAATCCCCCCGCTCTAGGGCTTGCCAATAGAGCGCGGCAGCGCGCTGGAAGTCGGCGTCGCTGGCGATTGGCTGTGGCGGGGTCTCATTAGTTTTGCTTTCATCGGGCTGGGCTACATCGGGCTGAGATGAGCTGCTCTGCGCGGAGGCTTGCTCCCCTGCGGTTGGCTCCAAGGCTGCGCGCTGGCTTTGCTGCGCCACACCTCGCTCCAACAAATCCGCTAAAAAGGCAGCAGCAGCGTTCTCGCCATTTTCGACGGCGCGCTCGTACCAGCGCAGCGCCGCGCTCGCATCGTTGGCATGGGTCTCATAGAGCCATGCGGTCAGGTATTGCGCGAAGGGGCTGCCCTGCTCTGCAACATACTCAATCAGCGCCAGCGCGTCCTCAGGGCCTTTGCCTTCAATGCGCTCTTGCGCATACAAGGTGGCCAAAACGTTCGATGCGTTCCAATCGCCCAGCGCGTGCCCGGTCTCCGCGTATTCGGCCGCTTTGGAATCATCATTAGCAAGGCGCATCAGTCGATAGGCCATTAGACCATATCCAACCGGCAGGCCGTCCGAAGCCGCGCGCTTATAGAGCCAATAGGCGGCCTCCATTTGCCCTTGAGCTTCCAGGGTTCGACCGATGTAGGCAGAGATGACCGCAATCTTGCTGGGGACTTGTTGCCAGGCCAGCGTGCAGGCGGCCAAGGCCAAATCCGGCTGCAGATCGTTGAAGGCTGGCCCCCCGTACTGCTGTGGCGCGGCGTGCTGTTCGCAGGCCTCGAAGGCGGCGCGTTGGGCCTCGCTCAAGCTTGGTTGGGCATTCGCGGCCAGGGCAGCGACCAGAGGAGCCGCGTCGTCGGAGGCTTGGTCGGCCGTTGCCAGATCACCGTCCGGCGCGTCTGTCTGCGCCGTAGCTGTCGTGGGCGCTGGGGGTGAGGCTTGCGCATCCTTGGCCTTGTCCTCCAGCGCAGAGGTCTCAGGGTTCGATTGCTCGCTTTCATCGCTGGGTGTTGCAACGGACGTTTCTCCAGCCTGACCGACGGGCGCTCCTCCTCTCTCGCTATCGGCCTCGCTATCGGCCAGTTCAGAGGGGTCTTGTTTAAAGCTCGCAGGGCTGGTTGCTACCGCGGTTGTGGCGCCATCTGCTTCTTGCGCCACGGCATGCTGTGGCAGGCCAAATCCGGCGAGCCCAAACAACAGGGCCCCCGCCAACGGCGCTAACAAAAAGCGGGGAGTGTGCGAGATCGTCATAATTTCGGTTCCGATCGCTGTGTCAGTTTTGAAAGATGGGCGCTGGTTGGCAACGCGCGGCCCTAGGCTGAAGCGATATCGGCTACGGTGCGAAAGCATGCCAGGGGCTCCTGAGTGCTAGTTGGGACGTTGACGCCGTTTTTTCGGCAATGGCATGCGCTTTTGGGATGCCCTTGCCCAAGGTCGCCGGGGTTGGTTGGGCTTGTGCCAAATTGCTGACATCCGCGCGGGCGAAACGCCTCTGGAGCGGTTTTCTAGTGTCTGACCATTGGACATTGGGCGGCACTTGGTAGAGCCGTTCCCGACCGATCAAGCTCAGCGTGTGGTTGCGGCTGACTTTGTGGGCACCGCCAACATCGCCCGCATTCAAGGTCAAGCGGGGGCCCTGCCCATCAAAGACCATCAGGGTGGGTGTCGCCCGAGCGCGCGACAACACCAATGGCGCACGTGCTTCACCCGCCAACGGGTGGGCGCGGCAAAACTCAAGGTGCATGATGAGCCCGGCGCGACGGGGCAGGCGGCGCATATTGGAAACGAAGTTGCCGGTCGAAGCGACGATCAGGGTCTGGCGTCCTTCTGGCGTTGTTTCCTCGTAGAGCGGTTGGACGACGTGGGGATGGGTTCCCAGTACCATGCTGGCCCCGGCCGCTATCATCTGGCGGCCCAGGCGGTGGTCGCGGCTGTTGATGGTGTGGGCATACTCAACCCCCCAGTGCGGCGTGACGATCACGGCGTCAACCTCGGGGTCTGCTTTCAGCTCGGCAATGGTATCCAGCACCTGCTGTTTGTGGCTATAGCAGCCCAGGACTTGGTTTTCGCGGTCTGGAATGCCGTTGGTCGAATAGGTACAGGCGAGCCAAGCGATGTTGGCGCCTTTGACGCGCGTGATGCGGTGGAAGGGCGCCGAGCTGCCGGAGCGGCGGGTGCCGGTATAGGCCAGATCGTGACGCTCCAGCTCGGTGATGGTGGCATCGACCCCGGGCGCCCAGCGATCCAGCGCGTGGTTGTTGGCCGTGGAAACGATGTCAAAGCCCGCCTGCTTCAGTTCGCCAACAAGGGCCGGATGATAGTTGAAGGAGGGAAAAGATGAGTAGACTACATCGTCAAATCGGCGACCGGGATCTGCGGTCTTGCGCCCGCCGCGCTTCAAGCCCGCCGCGGTTGGCCCTTCCAAATTGGCATAAGCGATGTCAGCGGCTTGGATCAGCGGCTCGGCCTCTCGCCAAATGGCGCGCGCGCCGTCCGGCTGGCTGTAGGCTTTAACCTGTAGCTTGCGATGTAGCAGCACGTCACCAACGCCCAAGACGCGGATGCGCTTGTCGTCTGCACAGTAGTCGGACTGGTCAAAAGCATAAGCAGGGCTGGCGGCGGCAAGCAAGGCGACCAGCAACCAACGATGCGACAATCGCCGCTTTGCGCGGCTTAGGCAGAGAGATAGTCGGCTCATAAGAACTTGGGAATCCGAAGAGGTTTCGGGACACGAGGAGCAGAGGGCTCGCGCGCAGTGGGTTCAGATGGTGTTGTGAGGGACGGTCTGCCGGGCGCAGCATCCTTAATGGCGTAGAGATATCCGTCGCGGCTGCCAACATAAATAGCGCCCTTCCAAATGGCGGGGGTCGATTCAATACAACCGCCAGAGGGAATGCGCATTTGCCAAACGGGCTTTGGCTGTGCTGGATCACTGACATCATAGCGCCGAATCCGCCCTTGGCAGTCCGCAACAATGAGCTGGTTGCCGACCACCGCTGGCGAAGACCAGGAATGAAAGCTGAGTTTTTCGCGATACGTGACCGCGCCGGTATAGGTATTCACCACCCAGAAATCCCCCGTGTGTGCGAGGGTATAGAGGTGGCCATCAAAAAGGGCGGGGGTCGCCCAAAGCCCGTATTTGCCCGGCGCCTTGGGATAGTCCAGCTTCCAGCGCACCGGGTTCGCGGGTTGGAAAGGGTCCAGCTTGGTGAGTTGCCCCGCGCGTGCGTGCCCGGCATTGTCTCGGCGCTCTTTTTCTGAAGCGACATAGAGCATGCCTTGGCGGTCGATAACCAGGCTGGCATCGGTGTCATCGCCGGTCCAGTATTCAAAGACTTGGGCGTCTTGTCGGCTGGCACCTCTGGCGAGCTTGCCGATGTCGTATCCCTGCACCAGACCGCCGGAGTTGGTGAAATAGACGCGATCTTGCCAGACGGCCACGGAATTCTCGATTGAAACCATGCGATCGCGGATCAACCGGAAGAGCGCGGGTGTGTAGCCCTTGATCTTGGCCAGGATCTTCGGCGCCACCTGAGGGGCACCGTCCTTCCACGACCGGTTCAACTTGACCAGATAGAACAGGCTGTTTTCGCCGCCGACAAGAAGGTGGTCATTGATGACTAGGGGGTTGCCGTCCCAGTCGTTGTTCCAAACGCCGCCGGCCGTGACGCCCGGCAGCTTCCACAGCACGCGCGCCTGGTCATCGTCCAGGGCGGCAATGCGCAGGTAGTTATCGCGGCTGCCGTAATAGAGCAGGGGAAAGCCGTCCGGGTCTAGGCTGACCGACCCCTTGATGATGTCACCGGTAGCCAAGGCTGGCCGCAGGTCATCGCCGGTCTCGCTGTCAAAAAAATGGACGGCATGGTCATAGGCGCCAAGAATAACCTCGGTACGATCGGCCCTTTCCCACACCACCGGTTGGCCTGTCCAACCGCTGCCGCACCAGGTCTTTGTCTGCTTGCCGACGCTGGATTTCCCGCAAAAAGGGCCGCGACGCCACGCAATCGCGGGTCGGTCGGGCAAGGGGCCTTGGCCGTAATAACTGCGTGTCGGATTGCCTCTAAATGCCAGCAAGCCCTGGTTCTTGGCTTGCGGCCAAGGCGCGCCCACGCTCGCTGGATCAACCCATACCGGCGCATCGGCGCCCGATGATCGAGCTGCTTCGGCATCCCCTGCGGGCGCCGCCGTCTGGCCGAAGGCAGCCCCGACAGTAAGCGCGAACAGCATGAAGACTAGCAAAAAGGGCATGACCGCGTCCTCAAAACTCCGAAATGACGGAAGGAGAAGAGGTCGAAGTCTGCGGCGCAGATGTGAAGCTGTAAAGAAAAGCCAGCGCTTGCTAGGCAAATTGAGAGGCTTGCCGCCAATTCGCCAAGCGGGCTCATCAAATCTAAGGCTTTAGGTTTTCCAGCGCCTCGCGCATGCCTTCAACAAAGTCGGCTTGCGTATTAACCATTGGATCAAAGACGCGGAAGGCAAGTCCTGCGCGCTTGGCCGCTTGTTCAGCCGACGCGCTGGGCGGAAACTCAAACAACATGAGGTCCGCCGGGCGCTCGGCCTGCAAGGCAGCAAGCGCCGCTTCATTTTCGGGCGTTATGGTCTCGGCCGCTTCCCAATGGATGAAGCGCATGTCCAGGCCATAGGCGGCGGCGAGATAGTGATAGACCGGGTGTGAACCAACGATGGCTGTCCCCTTCAGCGCTTCTCCTGCTTGCGCGGCAAGGGCGTCCAGCGCCGCCAGATCGGCTTGCAGGTCGGCAAGCGCACGATCGACCTTGGCCGCATCCAATTTGAGCTTGCGCTTGAAGGCTTGCGCGATGGCCTCGGCCTGCTGGCTCGCGATCGCAAAATCCAGCCAGGTATTGCTGGCATAAACGCCGTGTTCGTGGGCCTGGCCGCCGTGGGTATGCACCTGCGCATCACCCGATAAGTAGCGATCCTTAGCCTTTGCAGAGGTATCGACCACACGCGAACGACGCAAAGAGGCTTGGGGCACCCAGGCAGCATATCCGGCGCCATTCAGCAAAATCAGATCGGCGGCCTGGATGGCAGCAATATCCTCGCCGCTGGGCTGCCAAAATGCAGGATCTTCGCCGTCCGGCGCGGGCATGGTGACTTGAACAGCATCACCGCCCAAACGCTCTGCGAAATAGGCGAGTGGAGAATTGACCGCGACGACCAAAGGGGCGGCGATTGCTTGCGAGGCAAAGGTAGTGCAAAACAGGGCCAGAATGGCGAATGATCTGATCATATTGGTTTCCTTTCTAGGTGGCGCTTACATGATATGGTGCATTACAGGCTCGGGGCGACCAGCAAAACGACCAGCTCACCGACAAAATGCTGACTCGCCAGACCTGCTAGCCAAGCCAGCCCCGCCCCGGTGGCCAGCAAAACTACAAGCTCCAACCCAACAAGGCGCAAAGAGAACCAGCGGCCAGCACCCAGTTGATAGTTCGTGCGCATCTCTGGCTGGCGCAGTTGCAGAGACAAAAAGACGGCAAGCCCCAAGGCAAAAAGCGCGGCGATGGCGACCACCAACACAACAACATCCAAGATGGCCTTGAAGCGGAACAGATTGTCCATCAGCTGGGCAATTAGGGGGCTTGGTTGAATGATTTGGATAGGATTGTCAGGGTTTTGGAACTGGCCGCGAAGGATGGTCTTGGACTTGTGGTCGTAGGGCAGGGCGATGATCGCTGTCACCGGGTAGCCTTCAGGATCGCCGTGAAAATGAAAGCTGGCTCGGTTTTCATCAGTT
>JAUIHE010000169.1 GCA_030432195.1 Alphaproteobacteria bacterium | reverse complement strand
GACAGCTGGGCCGACCAGTACGATGAGGATCTCGCCAAACTCAGCTATCCTGCGCCAACGCAAGCCGCGGTGATGCTGGCTCGGATGGTCGATTGGCGCGATCGCGCGATTTTGGATGCAGGCTGCGGCACGGGGCTTTCTGGCCAAGCTCTGGTCCAACAGGGATTTTTTCTGATTGACGGCCTCGACTATTCGCAAGGCATGCTGGATCAAGCAGCCAGCAAGCACATCTATCGTCGATTGGACCGCGTAGATATAGGCCAACCGGCCGCCTTGCCAAACGCGCCCTACGCTGCCGTCTTCACGGTAGGCACTTTGACCTATGACTTCCTGGGCGTCGAACTGGTCGAGCACCTGATGCCCGCCCTTGAAAGTGGCGGCGTCTTTGTCTTGTGTACCAACGCGACCGCCTGGGCCAAACGGAGTGTAGAGGACTACCTAGGCACCTTGGTGCAGCAAAATCGCATTGCGGGGCTGGTCATGCGCGCCTGTGAATACCTGCCCGCTGAGCACGCCAGCGGCATGATCGCGGCGTGGCGCAAGCTGTAGGCGCCGCAAAAACTATCGGGTTTCTTGACCTTCCAAGTCCAAGCCAAAAGCCGTTGTTTCTTTTATGCGCTCCATGGACAGGCTGGAGTTGACATTAAAAAGACTGAGGCGGCTCACGAAGCGCTTATAGAAATTGTCGAACTGCTTGGTGGAACCGACCCGCACCTTCAGCAAATAGTCAACCTGCCCCGCCAAGCGATGAACCTCTTGGATCTCTGGCATGTCGTTGACCACCCGCGTGAATTCTTGCAGCCACTCGCTGGAATGTTGATCCGTTTGGATTTGCACGAAGAACGTCTCCTGCTGACCAATTTTTTCCGGGTCCAGAATGGCGACCTCGCGCATGATAACGCCCGCATCCTTCATTTTGCGGATGCGGTTCCAAACGGGCGACTTGGATGACCCTACTTCGGTGGCAATTTTCTCTAAGGGCAAGCTCGCATCGCGCTGAAGCACCGTCAGAATTTTCTTATCGAGGTTATCTAGCATAAAATCTTTACCAACTTGTCGCGTCACAAAGGACAACGTATCGTGAATCCCGCCAGTAAGCGCGATCTAGTTTCTATTTTTTCCCGCATATTGACGATTTGGGAGAAATATTCCCATATTACACACAGAAGTCAAGCCATAGGAGCATCAGAGCGTGCAGGCCTTTCCTCTGTTCATTTCGACCAAGCATCGGTCCATTCTCGTCTTTGGCGGTGGCGCTGAAGCTGCGGCAAAGCTGCGCCTTCTGGCAAAGACTGACGCCAAAATCTGGCTTGTCGCTCCCGCCATAGAGACCGCCGAAATCGATCTAGCGGCCCTGCCGCAAGTGACCTGGCTTGCACAGCCTGCTTTGACGGCTCCGTTGCCCAGCGATGCGGTCTTTGCCTACGCCGCTACCGGTTCACGCGAGCATGACGCGAACATCGCACGGCGGTTGCGCAGCCTGGGCATCCTGGTCTGTGCGACGGATCAGCCCGAGGTTAGCGATTTCTCAACCCCGGCGCTCATCGACCGCGATCCGGTCGTCATCGCGATCGGTACGGAAGGCGCCGCCCCTATGCTGGCGCGTCGGCTCAAGGCGCAGTTTGAAGCTTTGGTGCCAAGTGATCTTGGCGCGGTTGCTCGCTTGGCGCGCGGCCTGCGTCCCTGGGTGGCGCGAACCTTGTCTCCTGGCCGCGCCAGACGCGAATTCTGGCAGAGTTTCTTTGCAGCGCCTGCGCCCGCGAATGCCGGGGCTGCCAAGCTACTGGCCAACCAGTTGGCCAACCAAGATGCCACCAGCACCCCTGCTGGCCGCGTGACCTTGCTAGGCACAGGCACCGGCGATCCTGAATTGCTAACGCTGAAAGCCCGCCGCGCGCTGGATGAAGCCGATGCCGTTTTATTCGAGCGCGGCTTGCCGATCCAGCTGTTGGAACTCGCGCGCCGCGAGGCCGAGCGCCTGCCGCTAGACAGCCTCGCAGCAGCCCCCCATGAGCAGATTCAGGCGATCAAAGCGCGCCTGGCTGAGGGCCAAGCGCTGGCCGTCGTCGCGCGTGGCAGCGTCCCGCAAAACCTGTTTGCACCTGAAGACCTAGCGCACTTGCCCGCAAAGTCGCTTCACCTGGTTCCGGGCATCGCTGAAGGCCCGTCGTTCTCATCGCAACAAGCCCATCAGGCAGCCGCTGCCTAACCTAATTACGAAAGGACCCATCATGGCCCGCAACGCTCACGCTTACGCCCTTTCCGCCAACGACCTTCTTAGCGGCGCTCAAGTTTTCTGGAGCACCAATGGCGGCTGGTCGACATCCTTTGACCAGGCCCTGTTTAGCCAGCAGTCACAAGCGCTAGAGCCGCTTGGCACCGCTGAAGAGGCTGCAAACCGCGTCGTCGGCGCAGCGCTGATTCCGGTCGATGCCAACCGCCGACCTATCGCGCTACGCGACCAGCGTCGTCTGCAGGGGGTGAGTGTTGCGGTTCGCACCACCGACAACGAGCGATCAGCGAACGCCAACACCGCCCCGGCACTCGCCCGCGCCGCCTAAGCTTGGACCACTGCCCCATGTACGCCTACGATCACTATGACCAAACCTTTGTTGAGCAGCGCGCCGCCGAATTTCGCGAGCAAATCGACCGCCGCTTGAGCGGCGCATTGAGCGAGGACGAGTTCAAGCCTCTGCGCCTGCAAAACGGCCTCTATCTCCAGCTTCACGCTTACATGCTACGTGTTGCCATTCCCTACGGTGTGTTGAACTCTAAGCAGCTGCGCATGCTGGGTAACTTGGCCGACCGCTATGACAAAGGTTATGGCCACTTCACGACGCGTCAAAACATTCAGTACAACTGGACCAAATTGAGCGACGTCGCCGACATGATCGACGCGTTGGCCAGCGTGCAAATGCACGCCATCCAGACATCGGGCAACTGTATCCGCAACGTGACCACCGACGCCTATGCAGGCGTGGCCGGCGACGAATGGCTGGACCCGCGCCCCAGCGCCGAGCTGCTGCGTCAGTGGTCTTCTTTGCACCCCGAGTTCGCCTTTTTGCCGCGCAAGTTCAAGATTGCGGTACTGGGCGCAGCGCAAGACCGCGCCGCGATGAAATTCCATGACATAGGCCTGTGGGCCAAGCTGGATGCCGGCGGGCAACCGACCTATGACATTTGGGTTGGTGGTGGCCAAGGGCGCACGCCAAGAGTAGCACGTCTCTATCAAGAAGCGGTTCCCTTGGCTGACTTGCTGCCCACGTTGGACGCTATGCTGCGGGTCTATAACTTGGCCGGGCGCCGCGATAACAAATACAAAGCGCGCATCAAGATCTTGATCGACGAAATGGGCATCGAGGCGTATCGCGAAGCCGTGGACGAGGAGCTCGCGCGCATTGACCGCAGCGTGTTTGCCACCGCGGTGACCGAATACCAGCGCATTGCCGCTCAGTTCGAGACCGCGCAGCGCCCGGCTTTGCAAGGCCAGGCCATCGCCCAAGAAAGCCCGGCTTTCCACGCTTGGCTGCAACAAAACGGCATGGCCCACAAAATAGATGGTTACGCAGCCGTTTCGATTTCGTTGAAAACCAAGGGTGCCATTCCCGGCGATGCAAGCGGCGCTCAAATGCGCGCGGTGGCCGACCTGGCAGAACGCTACTCTGCCGGTGAAATTCGCGTCTCTCATCGTCAAAACTTGGTTCTGCCTTGGGTCAAACTCAACGATCTGGGCGCGCTGTACGCTGCTCTGGTGGAACAGGATCTTGCGGAAGCAAACATTGGCTTGGCTTCGGACATTATCGCCTGCCCTGGCCTGGACTACTGCGCCCTAGCAACTGCCCGTTCGATCCCGGTTGCACAAGCGCTCAGCGCGCGCCTCCGCGAACGAGAGCAACGCGATGGCCCGATTGATCTGAGCCTCAACATTTCGGGCTGTATCAATGCCTGTGGTCACCACCACGCCGCCAATATCGGCATCTTGGGGCTCAACCGCACGGAAAGCGAGACCTACCAGATATCGCTGGGCGGACGGGCCGACGACAAAGCAAAAGTCGGCGAAATCCTGGGGCCAGGCTTTAGCCAGGAGCAGGTGCCCGATGTCATTGAAACGCTGTTGGACACCTGGCAGGCGCACCGTCGCGACAACGAAGACTTCAGCCAGACCTTCGAGCGCGTCGGCAAACAACCCTTTAAGGAGGCCGTCTATGCCTAACGCTTCGTCCAATGTTGCCGCTCTGGATCTAGGCTGGTTGCTACAGTCTTCGGGCGCCTTTTCTCATGCCGCGGTCCCAACGCTTGACTTGCTGGTAGAGCCCGAGGCAGCCGACACCTTGGGGCTCAACAACCTGCTTGCCCTTAAGGGGGTCGGGCTTGTCTTTAAAAGCCCTCACGACGGACGCAGCTTTTCACTGGCCCGGCAACTGCGCAATGCGGGCTTTTCCGGTCAGCTAGTGGGGTTGGGCCGCCTTATGCCCGACCAGGCGCGCCACGCCTTTCAGTCGGGCCTGGATGCGCTGTGGCTTGAAGACCAATTGGTGCAGCGCCACGGTGCAGACGCTTGGCAAAACGCCCTAAACGTGGTGGTCGCCGACCTCTATAGCCAACAGCGCTTGCCCCTTGGCCTCACGGAACGGCTGGCTTTACCCGACATATGGCAACGCCGCCAAAACGCCGCTGCCAAAACACTGCCGCCAAAACACTGCCTCTAGAGCGTCGCTTCGCTTGCCCAAAACGACGCGACAAATCGCGAAGCCAAATCCGCAGTTTCCCGGACCTGACAGGCTTAGTTTGGCTTCTTATTCTTGGCCTCAACGCCTCCCCCGCTTTGCCGACGAAATGACATACCTGACCCATGAGCGAATTGACCTCCTTTGACTCCGCCTCTACAAGGGCAAGCTCTTATCTAGACGAGACTTCGACAGCCGCCAGCACCGGCCAGAGCCATACCGACGTTCCAACCTTGGTTCGCGCTATTCTGGACCAAAGCGCGCCTGCCGCCGCCTCGCCGACCAAGCCTAAGCCCGAGCCTGCGCCCGCGGCCAAACCCAAGCCAACGAACCCCAATATGTTCACTTGCACGGTCCTGGAGACCCAGCACTACACCGATCATCTGTTCCGATTTAAGATGACACGCCCGGATACTTTCCGCTTCCGCTCAGGCGAGTTCGTGATGATCGGCCTTACCAAGGACGACGGCAAGCCGCTGCTTCGCGCTTATTCGGTGGCCAGCCCGGCCTGGCACGAGGAGCTGGAATTTTACTCGATCAAAGTGCCCGATGGCCCGTTGACATCGCGCCTGCAAAAGATCCAGCCCGGCGATGAAGTGCTGCTGAACCGCAAGCCGACAGGCACGCTGGTTCTGGACGCTCTGCGCCCAGGCAAAACCCTTTATTTGCTCTCTACGGGGACCGGGATCGCGCCTTTTGCTTCCATGATCCGCGAGCCGGAGGCCTATGAAAAATTCGACCGCATCGTTCTGACCCACACTTGCCGCACCAAGGCCGAGTTGCAATATGGCTTTGAGCTGGTCGAGCACATCAAGAATGATGAGATTTTGAGTGAGATCGTGGGTGACAAGCTGTTGCATTTCACCTCGGTCACGCGCGAGGACTACCCCGTACAGGGCCGCATTACAGACCTGATGCGCTCCGGCAAATTTTCAGAGCTGACCGGCCTTGACCCGCTGGACCCCGCCCAGGATCGGGTGATGATCTGTGGCTCCATGGCCATGTTGCAAGACTGCAAGGCCATGTGCGAAGAAGCGGGCCTTGAGGAAGGCTCAAACGCGCGCCCAGCCGATTTTGTGATCGAAAAAGCTTTCGTGGGCTAGGTTCTAGGTAGTGATTCGAATAAGAGAAAGGGCGAAGAGCGAAAGGTTCTCGCCCTTTTTTGCTGCCGCCACCTTCAGCGGTCATGCTTTGAGTAGAAGCGATGCGCGGTGAGCGCAGGCAATTTCCCTTGGCAGCCGCCACCCGCCCGCGATAAAGCAGAGCCCAAACGATGTGTGAGTGAGAGACATGGCCACCCCCAAG
>JAUIHE010000013.1 GCA_030432195.1 Alphaproteobacteria bacterium | reverse complement strand
AGAGCCATAGCGACCCGCTACGAAAAGACAGCGTCCAGCTACGCCGCCAACTGGCATCTCGCAGCTGCAATCATCGCTTTACGATGAATGTCCACGGACCCTAGTGGCCCGATGGCTGTTAACGGAAAAGTCGTTGATGGCAGGGGGGGCGCAGAAGTCCTGCCAGCTCTGGCGCTCGCACTTGCAGCATCACGCGCCATGGAACGCCAGCACTACGCCCGTTGTGCAACGCCGAAAGAGTTGGAAGTGCAACGCAAAATCTGCGCGAAATTCCCGGATCATTGCATGCTTTAGGCGGCTGGCCGACTAAAATTCCGGCGGGTAGCCTTTGTGGCCGGGCAAGCGCGACAGGGCCTCTGGCTGGGACCATGGCGGGGCTTCGTGCACAAAGATGCGCGTGGCGCTCTCGACGATCGGCGCGCCATGCAGGCAACCCGCAGGCACGATGGTGCGCCCGGTCTCGTTGGAAACATAGGGGACAGGGCTGGCGCAGGTCTTGCAAAACGCCTTGGTGAAGTTGCGCCCAGGCATATCAAAGCGCGCGATCTGTTCTTGCCCCTTTTTCCATAGTAAGCTGTTGGTTTCGCTTGATAAATTGGCAATGTGAGCTGTCCCCGACAGGCGTCGGCACTGCTCGCAATAGCAAAAAAAGAAGAAGCGAAAGGCGTTGGTCAGCTCGAATTCAACGGCGCCACACAAACAGCTGCCGGTTATGATCTGTGCGTGTTCGTCGCTCATGTGGGTCCTGTCGTTGGCGTTGTGATAGGCAGGCTGCGGGCTGTCTCGTTCCCACCGGCTCGCCCCTGTTGGCTTGCCCCTGTTGTCTTGCCCCTGTTGGTTAGGGGGTGACGCGCTGGCCCAGACCCGCCTTTTCGGCACGTTGGACCGCCAAAACCGTTGCTGCATAGTCGCCCAAGGCCAAACCGCGAAAGGCAAAAGCAGACGGTTTTTCTGCAATACGCTCACCCACTGTGCCGCTGACAAGCTCGGTCAAATCGCCAGCGATGCGCTCGTAGGGCATCATCGGCTGGGCGCTTTCGGCTTCCTGAACGCGGTCGTCAACGATGATGGTGCCAAAGGCCGCCATGCTGTCGGCGTGCCAAGGTATGCAGGCGTCCGTGATGGCCGCAAAGGCGTTTGGCTTCAACCAGCCCGCGTCCAAAAAGGCCGGAATGGAAAAGTCCAGCGTGACGGATGTGACGACCAAATCGGCCTCGCGCAGCGCCTCTTCTGGGCTGGAAAAGGCCTGAGCGTCAAGCCCCATGGCGCTTGCGGTTTGACACAGCTTGTCGATGTTGGCTTGCCCACGTCCGTAGACGCGAGCTTGTTCGAGCGGGAACAGGTCCGCAAAGGCGGCTAGATGCGAATGGGCCTGCACGCCCGTGCCGACAAAAGCGATGGAGCGCGATTGAGGGTCGGCCAATCGTCGGGCGGCCACCGCGGACAAAGCTGCGGTGCGAACGGCGGTGATCCAGTTGGCACCGACCACCGCGCGCAACAGGCCGGTTTGGGCGTCCAGCGCCATGATAGCGCCGTTGATCGCGGCTAGGCCTCGCTGAGGATTATCGGGGCAGACGCTGACTTGTTTGACCACGACGAAGCCATCGTCCCCCACGGCCAGAGTAGACATCATATAGCGGCTTTCACCGGGCAATATGGCGCTTTTCGGCGAAGTGTGGAGGCGCCCTTCAGCCTTGGCGATTAAGGCGCCTTCAATGGCATCGGCCACCTCGGACGGGCGGATGTTCAGCGATTCCAGCGTCTTGTCAGAGAGGAAAAGAAAGTCGTCGCTGGTGTGCATGGCGGGCTCCGTGAGGTCTGAGTGGATGGGCGCAACGAGCTGCGCTGTGGGGCTTGCTTGCGGCTATGCTCGTGCAAAAGCGGCAAGGGTTCAAGCGCTGACTGAGGGGCCGCCCGTTTTGGCTAGGTTGCTGGCTTGCGATCGAGCCAGAGCTGCAAGCCAATCGCCAACAAGATCAGTATTAGTGCAGCGAGCTTTCGCGGCCCCAGCACGTCACCCAACAGCCAAGCCGCGGAGCCCAGACCGGAAAATATCTCCAGCGTTAGGATAAGGCTGATTGTCACCGAACCCAAACGGCTAGCGCCCCAAAGCGCGACAGCCACGACCGGGGCCAGCAACAAGGCACCTGCCAACAAGCCAAGGCTCCAGCTTGCTAGGCTGCCTTGCATCAGCACTTCGACACCACCGCCCAACATCGCCAGCGGCAAGATGCCAAAGCTGGATGCCGCCAAGCTGAGCGCGGTGACCGAGGCGACGGGAAAAGCCGGTTGCCGGAACAAGAGCGTTGCCCCCAGCGCCCAAGCGGCTCCTGAAAACAGCGCCAATGCATCGCCCAGCCGAAAACCCTGCAAGCTGAGATCGCCGCCAATGACCAGCAGCAGCGCGACCAGGCCGCAAGCGATCGGCGCCAGCAAAAGCGCATGGAAGCGACGGCCGGTGAGCGTGACCTCGAACGCCAGCCCCCAGGCGGGCGCCAGATAAAACAGCAAAATGGCACGGCTGACATCGGTGAGCACCAGCGCGTTGCCGTAGGCGGTTACCGCAAGACCAACCAACAGCGCGCCCAGCACCGCATCGCGACGGAGGGGCGAGGATTGCAGGTGCCCGGTCGGCCAAAAGCAGGCCGCCAAAGCCAAGCCGGTTGCGCCCAGGTTCATCGCCAAGTTGGCGCTGAGGCCGGACATATCGCGGGCTTCAAGCGCGGCAAGTGGTATCCACCACAAGCCCCAAGCCAGCGCAGAGATCGCAACGATTACAAGGGCGTGCATGACGGGCTAGCCCTCATAGGTCCAGCGGTAGTGCGGCGGGGTTGGGCCCTTGTTGCGCCCGCCTTGCTGTTGTTGCTCCCAAGCGTGAGCCAGAATGCCAACCGAGCGCGAGAGGCAAAACAAGCCGCGTGCCAGCGGTGCAGCAAAGCCCAATTCGGCATAGATCACAGCGGTGGCACCGTCGATATTCATTGCTAAGCGCTTGCCTTTGCGCGTCTCGATTTCATCTTGAATGGCGCGGGCGATGGCAGCAAAGCGGCCCTGGCAAACCCCTTGTTGGCGGGCGGCCTCGACCAGCTCCAGCAGGCGCGGCGCGCGTGGGTCTTCCGGCTTGTGGAAGCGGTGACCGAAGCCGGGGATAAAGCGGCTGCGTTCGGCCAGCCACCGGTCGAGCTCGGTTGGAACCGCGTGAACGCCGCCTGCGGCATCAATCGCTTGATAGAGTTCGACGGCTTGTTCGCCCGCGCCGCCGTGGACATCGCCCAGGGTGTTGACCGCCGATGCCATGGCGTTGTTGAGGCCGAGGCCGCAGGTGATGGCCATGCGCGCGGTTGCGATTGATGGGGCTTGAGGTCCATGGTCAACCGCTGCCACCATCGCGGCTTCAAGCAGGCGCGCTTGTCCCTCGCTTGGCGTTTCTGCGCGCATCATGAGCCAGATCATTTGAACAAAGCTCAATTGGCCGATCAGCGCCTCAATTGGCGTGCCGCGGATGGCAATACGGCCGGGCTCCATGTCGATGATTGAGGTGCGCCACCAATCGGCTACGTCGCTCTGGCTCATATTACGCCTTCTTGTTCCAAAGAGTTCAGATCTCTATAGCCCAGTTTGCCGAAGATCTCTTGGTTGTGCTGGCCTAGGCGGGGCGGCGGGGAGTCCACTTGCGGCGCCCCGCCATCCCACTTGATGCCGGTGCGCAAGGTTTGAATGTCGCGTCCGACGCCGGGCACGTTGGCAAACTGAGCAATCATTCCCCGGCTCTGGATGACCGGAGAGGCCAGCGCTTCAGGGACCGTTAGCACCACGCCCGCCGGTACGCCGATCGCGTTGAGCTCTTGTTCCCATTGGAGGGCCGGTTTCGTGGACAGCGCTTGTTCGATTTCCCCCTTCAGGCGAAAACGATTGGCTTTGCGGGCCTCGCGCGTGGCGAAGTCGTCGCGCTCGATGAGGTCGGGCCGCGCGATGTGTTTGGCCAGCAAGACCCACTGTTCGTCCTTGTTGGCGGCAATGTTGATGAGCCCTTCGCCGGTTTGAAAGGTGCCCGATGGGGCAGAGGTGGTGTTCTCGTTGCCATGGGCCGCAGGTTCCGTGCCGCCAATCAAGTAGTTGGACACCACCCAGCCCATGGTCGCGATGGTGGCCTCCAGCATGGATACATCGATGAAGTGGGCTTTGCTGCGATCGCCGAGCGCGGCCGCGACAGCGAAAGCAGCCGTCAAACCGCCGATCGTATCTGCCAGTGGGTAGCCGACGCGGTAAGGCGCGGTATCCGGCGCGCCGGTGATGCTCATGACCCCCGACATGCCTTGAATGATCTGATCGTAGGCCGGGCGATGCACCCAGTCGCCGTCTTGGCCAAAGCCAGAGATGGCGGCATAGATTAGGCGCGGATTGTGCGTGCGAAGCGTTTCAAAATCCAAGCCCAGTTTAGCCATGACGCCGGGGCGAAAATTTTCCACCAAGACATCGGCCCCTTTGACCATTTTGCACAGCATAGCTTTGCCCTTGGGGTGCTTAAGGTTCAAGGTCACGGACTTCTTTCCGGCGTTTTGTGCCAGGAAGGAAATGCCCATGCCCATGGCGTTCAGGCCAGGGTCAGAGCCCAGATTGCGCGCCAAGTCACCGCGGCCGGGCGCCTCCACTTTGATGACCTCTGCGCCCATGTGGGCTAGCTGGTGGCAGCAAAACGGACCCGCCAAGACGTTGGTGAGGTCGAGGACGCGGATACCGGAAAGAGGGGTCATGATGGGACGGGCTCATTGGTCTGTGGGGTGGCGTTCGGCTCGTTGCTGGCCGAACTTTGGCGCTTGTCAGGCTCAGAGTTGGAACGAGTTTCGGCAATCGGGAAAACCATGCAAGCGGTGAACTGTCCGCTTTGACTGGTCAACTGCAAGTCGCCGCGGTGACGCTGGCAGACCGATAGTACGATAGCCAAGCCCAACCCCGAGCTGGTGGGGTGGTCGGAGTGCTTGACGAAGCGTTGGGTTAGGCTGGCCAGGGTCGCGGCGCTCATGGTCGGCGCGGGGTTTGACACGGCAAGGCAGGCTTTACCGTCTTGCGTGGTGAGGCTCAAATCAATGTTGGCCGGGCTTTGGCCATGGCGCACAGCGTTATCCAGCAGATTGGCGACCGCCCTCTCCAACAGCAGCGCATTGCCCAAGACCATCACGGGCTCGTCCGGCAGATCGAATTGCGGGGTGAAGCCGGCACTCATGAGGCCGGCGGCGCGCTTAGCGCCGATCTCGCGCAGCAAAGCGTTGAGGTCCAAGCGACGAAAGCTCTCGTTCTCAATGGCGTCGGTCTCAATCGAGGAGAGCAAAAGCAGTTGCTTTGTGAGGCGTTTGGTCGATTCCACCTGCATTTTCAGACCTTGGTAGGTTCTTGCCAAGTGGGGTTGCTCGCTCGCCAGGCGATCCAACCTGGTTTGGATTTCTGCGAGCGGTGTTCGCAATTCATGGCTTACGTCTGACACGAAGCGCTTTTGACTGTCTAGCGCCAGCTTCAAGCGCTCAAGCAAGGCATTGACTTCCGATAGCAGAGGTTCGATTTCCCGTGGTGCCGGATGGGCCAAAGGTCTGAGATCTCGGTCAGAACGGCGGCCGATGGCGGCCTCAATGCGCGACAAGGGCGCCAAGCTGCGGTGAATGCCGATCAGCGCAACCGCGACCGCCGCCAGGACGATGAGCGCCAGCAGCCCCATGCCTTGCCACAGCACAGAGCGCGCCAGCGCTTGGCGCTCGCCGTTGGTCTCTGCAACCGCGACGACAAAATCGATCGGCCCCTGCGCGCTCCAAGCCTTGGCGCGAATGGCCAAGCTGCGCAGCTCCAAATTGCGGAAGTCTTGGTTGTAGGCGAGCCAGTTTTCTTGCGGCCACTGCTGGGCCGTCGGCGTGGCCAGGGTCTCGTAGCCAGTGATGATTGTTTCGGGCTCAAGCTGTTTGACAACGTAGAAAATTCGGTCATTGGCCGCCGATGACAACATCTCAAGCGCGGCGTAAGGCACATCCACCTCCAAGCCATTAGAGCCAATGATAACGCGGTCAGCAATCGCCAGCGCAGAGGCCCGCAAGACCCGATCATAGGCACTGTCAGCGGCCTGCTCGGCGCCCCAATAAATCAAAACAGACAGCAGCAATGCTAAGGGCAACAGCGGCAAGATGAGCCAAAGCAGCAGGCTAACCCGCAAAGAGCGGGGCCCAAGGCTGGCGCGTTTGGTCAGCGCTGGTCTAGCTTCCGGTTTGGGGGTGGCGCGCGCGCTCACGTTGGGGCCTTGGCGTTTTGATCGGGCACGCCTTCTTCTTCGCGCAGCATGTAGCCCAAGCCGCGAATGGTGACGATCTCGCAGCCCGAGTCCTTGAGGCGTTTACGCAAGCGAGAAACCAAAAGATCGAGGGCGTTTGGGGTCGCCCCGTCTTCGTCAGAGTAGAGTGTTTGAAACAGGCGCTCACGAAAAACGACATTGGTCGGGCGTTCAATGAGGGCCTCCAGCAAGGCGGTCTCTTTGGAGCTTAGTTTGCAGAGCTGGCCTTGAATGGTGCAGGTCTTGCTGCTGCGATAATAGACCAACTTGCCCAGCACAACCTGATCGTCTGCCGCCGTGGATCGGCGGCGCAACTGGGCCCGGCAGCGTGCCAAAAGTTCAGTAAAATCAAAGGGTTTTGTTATGTAGTCGTCGGCGCCACGATCTAGCCCTTGCACGCGCTCATTGATGGTATCGCGCGCGGTCATGATGATGACCGGAATGTCCGGGTGGCGTGCACGAATGCGATCTAAAATGTCAAAGCCGGATCCTTGCGCCAGCCCCAGGTCAAGCACCGCCAGCGAAATCGGGTGCTCTTCCAGCGCAAAACATCCCTCTTCTGCGCTTGCGCACGCTACGACGTTGAAGCCCTGGTCAATGAACAGGGCTTGCAGGTCTTGCACAAGGGAGGCCGAATCCTCGGCGATCAAGATCGTTGACATAAGATTTTTGCCTGTCAGGCGGAGATTGGCGGCGAAGACGTTGCCGCGACCAAGCGCGAGGGTTGGCCGTGGGTCCAGGGTTGGCCGGTTTTACACAGCTGTCAAGCAGGCGGCCTTGCCGACAGGTTGTTGACAGGTTGCGGGGCTATGGTCGGGCCAATCGCAAAGCAAATCATGCGAAATGTCAAGAAATCGTTTCTGTTATGTTTATGATTAGTTCGATTTTTCATCGGAGGAATGTCCGCTCGTGTTGAGCCGCCAGCAACAACAACTTTGGCGCCTGTGCCGCCCGCTATTCTTGTTGCGGTCGATCACTGCGCTTTGGCTTGGCGCGCTTTTGGCTTTCGGCCTGGTTGCGGTTGGTGTTGGCGTTGCTGTTGCACAAGAAGTCAAGCAGCCAGATTTTGTCTTGGGGCCAGCGTCTGCCAGTGACCAACTTAGCGTCTATGGCACAACAGATGCTTGGCTTGTTGAGCCGGTGTTTCGCGCCTTTGTAGCCCAGCGCCCAGGATTGGTGCTGAGCTACACGGAAATGTCGAGCCTTGATCTGCATGCGCGGGTGTTGGCGGAGAGCCGGGCAGGCAAGACCGCCGATCTGGTCTGGTCTTCGGCCATGGGGCTGCAAATAAAGCTGGTCAACGACGGCTACACTCAGCGGGTGTCGCTGAAACGGCAGGCTGAGCTACCGGATTGGGCGCACTGGCGACAAGAAGCCTTCGCGATATCACTTGAGCCTGTGGTTACGGTCTACAACAAGTCACATTTCGGCGGCGCCAAGGTCGTTCCTCAAAACCGTGCTGCCATGATCGAACATCTGCAAACCCAAACGGATTTGCTGGGCAAAGTTGCCACGTATGACATTGAGCGCTCGGGGTTGGGCTATCTGCTGATTGCCAATGACGACCGCCGGTCGCCCGCAACCTGGCCTTTGATCCGTGCGCTGGCCGCTGCCCAGGCGCGGTTGCAGTCCTCGTCCTCGGCGATGATCCGCGCGGTTGCAGAAGGACGCTTGGCGCTGGCCTACAATGTGTTGGGCAGTTATGCCGAGGTGGTGGCCGAAGAACAGCCGGATTTGGGCATATTGTACCCCCAAGACTACACGCTCGTGATTTCCCGATTGGCGGTTGTGCCCCGCGCAGCGGAACGGGCCGATCTGTCGGTCGAATTGCTCGACTATCTGTTGTCGGACCAAGGGCAAAAGCGCTTGATCCAACACAGCCATTTTTTGCCGGTGCTGGGAGCCAGCGGGCAAAGTTCCGAATTTCTCCTGCAAGCTCAAGCCAAACAGACCAATTGGGAGCCCATTCGGGTAGGCCCGGCGCTTTTGAGCTACTTGGATCAGTCCAAGAAGGAGTCCCTGATCCGCCAGTGGCGGAAAACTCTGCAAGGTCCTCGTTAGGCCTTGTAACCATGACACCAAACCTTGGAGGAAATCTCGTCATGAAAAAGCTGTTTGCAGGCGCGTTTGCGCTGGCACTTTCTGGTACTGCGGCGCTGGCTGGCGGTCATCAACAGATTGATTCAATTCACTTCCTGATCCCCGGCGGCGCCGGTGGTGGCTGGGACGGCACCGCGCGCGGTACCGGTGAAGCTCTGACCAAATCTGGCCTGGTCGGTTCTGCGACTTTCGAAAACATGTCTGGCGGCGGCGGCGGTAAGGCCATCGGCTATCTGATCGAGAACGCAGGTTCTAGCTCCGGTACCTTGATGGTCAACTCGACCCCCATCGTCATTCGCTCACTGCAGGGCGTATTTGACTATAACTTCACCGACTTGACCATGATTGCGGGCACGATTGGTGACTACGCAGCCTTGGTTGTTGGCAAGGACTCGTCCGTTCAGAACTTCGCTGACCTGCTGGCCATTTACAACAACGACCCGGCTGAGTTGGCCATCGCTGGCGGTTCTGTTGCTGGTGGCATGGATCACCTGGTTGCGGCCCTTGCGTTCAAGCGTGCTGGTGCGGATGCAACCCAGGTCAACTACCTGCCGTTCGATGCGGGCGGGGAAGCCTTGGCGGCCCTGCTGTCTGGTGAGGCAGACGCTTTGTCAACCGGTCTGGGCGAAGCCATCGAGCTGGCCAAGCAAGGCGAAGTGCGCATTATTGGCGTGACCGCGCCCGAGCGCCTGGCAGACGCGCCCGACGTGCCGACCCTGAAAGAACAAGGCGTAGATGCTCAGTTCGTCAACTGGCGCGGCTTCTTTGCTGCTCCAGGTTTGGATGCGGACATGGCAGCAGCCTACACCAAGGTTTTGGGCGATGTGCAGGGCACCGACGAGTGGGAAGCTGTTCGCGCACGCAATGGCTGGGTTAACATCTACAACCCTGGCGCTGACTTCACTGCCTTCCTGCAAAAGCAAGAAGCAGAAATCAAAGAACTCATGACTGAGTTGGGCTTCCTTTAAGTCCTGCCGCCGCGAGCCTGGGGTGTGTAGCCCTGGGCCCGCGGTCTCTCATCCTCAAATTGGCACCCATAGGAGCCCTGCATGTCCCCGCGCTGGTTTACGCTCGATCGCTTGATCGCGTTGGTCATCCTCATCATTGCGCTGGCTTATATCAATGCCAGCTTTAACATTCGCATGCTGCCTTTTGAGCTGCGACAGCCCTTCAAGCCGAATACCTATCCGCTTGCCATCGGTACATTGACGGCCATCATTGCCTTTCTTGTTACCATCATGCCGCCAGCAACTGAGGAACCCGGTAACGGATCCAAAGGCGGCGATACCGAAGGCTGGCGCGAATTCGATTGGTTGCGCTTTGCGGTCTTCTTTGTGTTGATGATCGTCTATGCGACTTTCTTGCGCGCCGGTGGTTTCATCCCTTCGACGATCGTCTTTTTGTTCTTAGGCTCGCTTGTGTTGGGCGAGCGACGGGTTTGGATTTCGCTGCCAATCATCGCGGGTTTGACGGCCGGACTTTGGTATTTGGTGACCCAAGTGCTAGGCATCTATATGCCAGCGTGGCCCAGCGGACTTGCGGGCAGTTTTGGTCAGTCGGCACAAATAGTTAGCGCGGCGACGCCGCTTGTTTTGGGAGCCTAGACCATGCTTGAAGGTTTTATGACCGGCCTTGCGGCCGCCCTTTCGTTCAAAGCTATCGCCATGGTGGTGGTTGGCTGCCTTATCGGTACTTTCATTGGCATGCTGCCTGGCCTTGGCCCCATGTCGATCATTGCTATCATGATCCCCTTTGCGGTCAGCCTGGGGGACCCGACGACCTCACTGATTATGCTGGCCGGTGTCTACTACGGCGCGGTGTTTGGGGGCTCTACTTCCTCGATCCTCATCAATGCACCCGGCGTGCCCTCGACGGTTGCGACGTCCTTTGACGGCTACCCCATGGCGCGCGCTGGCAAAGCGGGCAAGGCGCTGACCATCGCCGCGATCTCCTCGTTTGCGGGCGGCACCATTGGCGCAATTTTGCTGACCATGTTTGCCGGACCGTTGGCCGAATTTGCCAAGACCTTTTGGTCCGCCGAATACTTTGCCCTCATGGTCGCAGGTTTGACGGCCATTGCCGCCTTCGCCGGCCGCGGGCAGGTCTTGAAAGCAATTTTGATGGTGCTGGTCGGGCTCATGCTGGCCACCGTCGGACAAGGAGCGCTGTTTAATCAGGCACGCTTTACCATGGGCGTTGCTGATCTGGAAAGCGGTGTCGGTTTTGTGACGCTGATTATGGCCCTGTTTGCTCTGCCTGAAGCGCTGTTTTTGGTGTTGAACCCAAAGAAGGGCAACCAGGAAGGCGACGGCCAAGACAAGGAGATCAAAGACCTGCGCATCACCAAGGAAGAGGCGCGCAAGATCGCTCCTGTGATCGGCCGCCAGTCCATCGTGGGCTTCTTGATCGGGGTCATGCCGGGGGCAGGCGCGACGATCGCATCTTTCATCGGCTATGCAACTGAGCGCAACCTGGCCTCGCCCGAAGAGCGTGAGCAATTCGGCAAGGGCTCGGTCAAAGGCCTGTCAGCGCCAGAGACAGCAAACAACGCAGCGTCTACGGGCTCGTTCGTCCCCATGTTGACCTTGGGCATTCCAGGCTCCGGTACGACGGCGATTTTGCTGGGCGCGCTGATCGCGCTGGGTGTCACGCCTGGACCGGCTTTGATTGATAAGAACCCTAAGATCTTCTGGGGTGTCATCATCTCCATGTATCTTGGCAATGTTGTGCTGTTGGTTTTGAACCTGCCGCTCATTCCCTACATCGCCAAGCTGCTAACGGTTCCGCGGGCTTACCTGATCCCCTTCGTGCTGTTCTTCTCGTTGATGGGGGCCTATATCGGCCAGAACAACGTCACCGAGCTGTATCTGATGATCGGCCTGGCCGCGGTGGCGACCCTACTTCGCTTTGCCGACTTCCCGCTGCCGCCGATCATTATCGGCTTTATCCTGGGCGTCATGCTTGAGGACAACCTGGGACGATCGCTGCGCAAGTTCCGCGACTTGGACTGGATGTATGAACGTCCGGTGACCCTGGGTCTACTGATTGTGGCAGTCCTGTTTGTCTTGGTCCCGCTGGCGACCGACTGGCGCGCCCGCATGGGTCGTGCCAAGCAGACCGCGCAAGGCGACTAGCGCGAGACTCTAGCTGCACCAATGAATGCTTTGGAGTGGGCCTGCTCGCCCCTTCAACGCTCAAGGCTTGAACGCCCCGCAGATCAAAGCGATCTTCGGGGCATTTTGCATTTGGCTTAGGCCTGAAGTTTGGCGACCGGTTGACCGGTCTCACGCTTTTTTAGGCGTGTCTTTTTAAGCGCCCCATAGGTATCAAGCACCGCATAGCCGACGGTGGCCAGCTTGCTGTTGACCGCTTTAAGGGCGGTAATCAGCTCCAAGTGGGTGTTGCTGGACCCCAGGCTGGCCATGTTGCCACTGCGCAGGCGCGCTAAGTGGTTGCGTCTGCTCTCTTCTTCCAAGCCAGAAACGAGCTGTTTGTGCTCGACCAAGCGGCGCGCGGTGTCTTCGTCGCCCTGCCACAAGACGCTTTGAGCCAACAGGATACCCTTGCGGACTTCGATGACAAGCTGGTCGATTTCGCCTTGGCCGTCTTTGGATAGGCGCGTGCTGTCGGCGCTTTGACGCGCGCGCAGCTCGATATACTTGTCCGAGATAATGTCGCCACAGGATTCAAGGCGGATGGCAAAATCCATGATCGCTTCGATGTCCTGCGACTCAGCCTCTCCCGTGGTGCCAGCCTGCCGGGGCAGGGCAATCAGCGCTGCGCGGAAGTCGGACAGGGCCGCATTCATTTGCGTTTCTAACTCGTTGACTCGCTCGGTGTCTGGCAGGTCGCGCGATGCCTCGTCGAACATGGCGCCCAGCGTATCAAGCATACGGGTCGCTTGGCCGCGCAGGGCGGACAGCAAAATATCACTGTCGGCCTGAAATTCCGGCAGCGCAAAGCGGTTGCGTGTGCTGGAGCGGCCCAACTGTGAGGCAAAGGGCAGACTGGCCAACCCAGCAACGGGCGCAAGCAGCAGTAGCAGCACGTTGTAGCCAGCGTGGCTCGCCAGCATCAGGTGGTTGGCACGCCCAAAGCTGGCCAGCAGATCGTCGAACCAGGGCTGGGCAAAATTGAGGGCCGCCAAAACGACAATGGCAGGCAGGATGCGCAAAAGAGCCACCGCCTTAGGGACAAGCTGGGTTTCAGGTTTATCCCGGCGCAGCAACCAAACCGGCAAGAGAGCGCTGCCGACGTTGCAACCCAGCACGAAAGCAAGGCCTCCGACGGCATTTAGGTCCCCGTGCGAGGCAAAGGCAACGCCTGTCAGAACGGCGGCTAGTCCCGAGTGCATCAACAAAGATAAGCCGATTGCGACCAAGGCAGCGCTGATAGGATCGCTGTTGAGGTGGGAGACGATAGCGTAGGTGCCTGGGTAGGACTTCAGCGGCTCCACGGCTTCGCGGATCAGGGAAAGCGACAGCAGGATCAGACCTAAGCCCAGGACGACTCGACCAAAGTTTCGCCGACGTGGGTTGGTGCCATTCAGGTAAAGCCAGCCGCCCGCCAGCAGCGCCAACGGGCTGGCTTCTGAAATGGGCAGTGTCAACACCAGAGCGGCCAGTGCCGAACCAAAGTCAGCTCCCAGCGACAGGATGATGGCGGACAGCGCTGGGGTAATCCCGGCGCCAACCAGACCGGCGGCCATAAGGATGACGACCGTGCTGCCTTGCATGAGGCCGCCCAGGATCGTGCCCTTGGCAAGTAGGGCGACGATCGAGGACGATTGCCGCATAGCGCTGCGGATGGTTTCGCTCCAAAGCCGCTCGATACCAACGCGCATAAACCGCACCGAAAACAGCAGCAGCATGGCGCCGCCCAACAAATGGACGATGAAGCCTAGGATAATCAACGTCCAGCTCCTGACGGGGGAAATTCTGTGTGAGCCGTGGTTGAGGTGACGCACGCAGTGCGCCAATTCATGTAACTTGAGGCCCGGCGGCTAACTGGATTGCCAGGGTTTTCTAAAATTAATAAAGTATTAACAGACAGATGAAGCATAGATGCTCGCTCTCCTTTGGAATGCGCGCGGTTCAGATTTACCTCAAATATGCACATATTGCGCTTGGGATCAAGTATCGCTAAATAGGCAGCGTGGTCAGCTAGATCTTCAGCCCTGCGACCGATGGCTTGCAGGTGTCGTTCATCCACGCCAAGCGTCAATATCAGCGCTATTGCGCCTTGGCGTCATGTCCCAACCTCAAAAAGTGGCGCAAGATCTGCGCTGCCGGTTGCTGTTCGCCTTGGCTTATGACAGCTTGCAGTGTCTCAAACTAGCCGCGAGCCCTCATGACTTTTTCTGTTTCCGATATTGTACGCGCGCGTCAGGTCTTGCGCAGCAAAGCCGATGCGACCCCTCTGGTGCCTTCGCCCTACATGAGCCGCGTTTGCGGACAGGATTTCTGGCTCAAGCTTGAAAATATGCAGCCGATAGGCGCTTTCAAGCTGCGAGGCGCCATGAATGCGGTGGCCAATCTGCCGTCAGATACGAAGGGGGTGACCTGCTGTTCCACCGGCAACCATGGGCGCGGCGTCGCTTATGCGGCGGCCAAGCGCGGGATGCGCGCGGTGATTTGCATGTCGAATATGGTGCCTCAAGCCAAAGTCGATGGCATCAAAGCGCTGGGCGCAGAAGTGGCCATTGTTGGATCAAGCCAGGACGATGCTTTGGTTGAGGCTCAGCGTTTGGTTGCGGATGAAGGCTTGGTCGAGATTTCGCCCTTTGATGATCCTTATGTCATTGCCGGGCAGGGGACGATCGGCCTGGAGGTGCTGGAAGCCCGCCCCGACCTTGAAACGCTGTTGGTGCCCTTGTCGGGCGGCGGCTTGGCGGCTGGTGTAGCTGTGGCGGCCAAGGCGCTCAACCCGAATGTAAGGGTGATCGGCATTACCATGGATCGCGGCGCGGCCATGCATGCCTCAATCGCGGCCGGGCATCCGGTGGAAGTTGAGGAGGTGGCAAGCCTCGCGGACTCTTTGGGTGGCGGCATTGGCATGGACAACAAGCTGTCGTTCGCGCTTTGTCGGGATTATTTGGACGCGACGGTCTTGGTGAGCGAAGAAGAAATTCGCGACGCGATGCAGGTACTGTTCTTCGAGGACCGCTTGGTGGCCGAGGGTGGTTCAGTCGTAGGACTGGCCGCCATGCTGGCGGGCAAGCTGCCCAAACCACAAGGATCGGTGGCGACCATCATTACCGGTCGCAACCTGGATATGGCGATCTTTGCCAAGCTGGTATCTGGGCAGGATATCCAAATCGGCGATCTAACTTTGAAGGGAAAGAGCTATGGCGCATAACATCCAAATCGTCACCGAGGCCCAACTGAAGGAGGCGGTCTCGCTGGACCTAACTAGTGTCGATGTGGTGGAGCGGGCTTTCCTGGCCCTGGCGTCGGGCAAGGTGGTTATGCCGCCCATTCTTTCGATGGAGTTGGCCGAGGCGAACGGCGAGGTGGATGTGAAAACCGCCTACATCCCCGGTTTTGATGGCTTCGCGATCAAGGTTAGTCCGGGCTTTTTTGATAATCCTATGCTGGGCCTGCCTAGTCTCAACGGGCTGATGATCTTGTTTTCAGCAAAGACGGGCCTGGTCGAAGCCGTCTATTTGGATAATGGCTATTTGACCGACATTCGCACGGCAGCGGCTGGCGCGGTTGCCGCCCGCCATTTGGCCCCGGCGGCCGTTGAGACCGCGGGGGTCATCGGCTCTGGCGTGCAGGCGCGCTTGCAAATACAGGCGGCGCACTTGGTGCGGCCCTTTAAGCGTGTTCTGGTCTCGGCACGTTCGCTGGATAAGGCGCGTGCCTGCGCTCAAGATTTGGCCCAGCGCTTGGGCGTTGAAGCTGAGGCGGTGACAGACCCCGCGGCCTTGGTGCGCGAAAGCCAGCTGGTGGTCACGACCACGCCCGCGCGCGAGCCCGTCTTAAACGCGGACTGGCTGCATGCAGGCCTGCACATTACTGCCATGGGTTCGGATCAGACCGGCAAGAATGAAATCGACCCGCGCGCGCTGGTGGCGGCTGATGCCTATATCTGCGATTCTGTGCAACAGTGCAGAGTATCGGGCGAGTTGGAGGCGGCACTCGCGTCAGGCCTTTGGAGCCATGATCGCGGCGAGCCCTGCGAATTGGGGCAGGTCATTGCTGGCAGCGCAGTAGGGCGCCAGGCCGACAGCGACATCACGATTTGTGATTTGACCGGCACCGGTGCCCAAGACACCGCGATTGCCACCCACGTTCGCGCCATGCTGCCCCATGCAGGCAGCATGATCGCGACTTAAGGAGCGCGCCGTGCGATTGGATTCTCGCGACCTGGCCATTCTTAAGGTTTTGTCTCAAGACGGTCGTATCACCAAGGCCGCGCTGGCGGAGCGCATTGGCCTGTCGCCGACGCCGTGTTGGGACCGCCTCAAGAAGTTGGAAAAGGCCGGGTTGATTGAAGGCTATGGCGCCAGCATCAACCTGAAAAAGCTCGCGAGCCACGTCACGGTTTTCGTGTCTATTGAGCTGACAGATCATACGGCCGCATCCTTCCAACGGTTTGAGCGCAGTATCCAAGGCTACGATGAGGTTGTGGCCTGTTGGGCCTTGGGGGGCGGCTATGATTATCTGATGCAGGTGGTGACGCGCGATATCGACGCCTACCAACGGCTGATTGATCGGATATTGGAGGCCCAGATTGGCCTGGCGCGCTATTTTACTTATGTCGTCACCAAGCCGGTGAAGAAGGCTGCGGCCTTGCCGATTGATCTGTTGATGGGGATGGGCGGCAGCGGTCAGGGCTAGTCTGCGCTGGCCCTCAGCATGGCCGTATCTGGGCGCCGGACAACCTGTGTGCTTGGGCGCCGGCCAGCCAGAAGAATTGACTGTTTGGTCGTCGTTATTTGGTTATTTCACCGCGAACGAAACGCTAAGCTCGCGCCTGAGACATTGCCCGATCTGGTACCTGCTGTTGCCGCTTGCTTGGGCACTTGCGAACGATTGAGGAAACACCATGCTGAAGAACGATCACTTGGAAGCCTGGGACCGCGAGTCCTTCTTCCACCCATCAACCCACCTGGCGCAGCACGCGCGCGGCGAGACGCCGACCCGTGTCATTACCACCGCCTCTGGCTGTCATATCGAAGACCGCGACGGTAAGCGCCTGCTGGACGCATTTGCCGGTCTGTACTGCGTGAATGTCGGCTATGGCCGTCAGGAGATCGCAGAAGCCATTGCGAGCCAAGCCAAAGAACTGGCCTACTATCATTCCTACGTCGGACACGGCACCGAGGCGTCGATTACCCTATCCAAAATGATTATGGATCGTGCGCCCGATCACATGTCGAAGGTCTATTTCGGCCTGGGGGGATCTGACGCCAACGAGACCAACATCAAGCTGGTTTGGTACTACAACAACATCTTGGGCCGCCCGGAAAAGAAGAAGATCATTTCGCGCTGGCGCGGCTATCATGGCTCTGGCCTGATGACAGGATCGCTGACCGGATTGGAGCTGTTCCACAAGAAGTTCGACCTGCCATTGACCCAGGTGCTACACACCGAAGCGCCCTATTATTTCCGGCGCGATGACTTGGGCCAGAGCGAAGAGCAGTTCGTCGCGCACTGTGTCGGCGAACTTGAAGCCATGATCGAACGCGAAGGGGCCGATACCATCGCCGCCTTTATCGGTGAGCCTGTGCTGGGCACTGGCGGCATTGTGCCGCCGCCCGCTGGTTACTGGCCAGCAATTCAGGCCGTGCTGGCTAAACATGACATCTTACTGATCGCTGATGAAGTCGTGACGGGCTTCGGGCGACTGGGCGATATGTTTGGCTCGCTGACCTTTGGCCTCAAGCCTGACCTCATCACGATTGCCAAGGGGCTGACATCCGCCTATGCGCCCTTGTCTGGCTCCATCGTTTCGGAAAAGATGTGGAAGGTGTTGGAGCAGGGCACCGACGAGAACGGGCCGATCGGCCACGGCTGGACCTATTCTGCGCACCCCATCGGCGCAGCCGCAGGCGTTGCCAATTTGACCTTGCTCGACAAGTTGGGGCTGATTGAGAACGCAGGCACCGTCGGTGGGTACTTGAACCAGACCATGGCGGCAGCGCTGACCGATCATCCCCATGTGGGCGATGTGCGCGGACACGGCATGCTGTGCGCGGTCGAGTTTGTCGAAGACAAATCGGATCGGGCCTTCTTTGATGCAAGCAAGAAGATCGGGGCTCAGGTTTCCGCGGCCATGCTGGAGCGCGGTGTGATCGCTAGAGCCATGCCACAGGGCGATATTCTGGGCTTTGCGCCGCCTTTCTGTCTGACCAAAGCCGAGGCAGACGAGATCGTTGCCAAAACGCTGGACTCGATAAAGGCAGTCTTGGGCTAGGCTGGACCCTGCCTGAAGGCTCTGCTCTAGGCCATAAATCGGGGCTAGCTTGGCGACGTACCGCGCTAGCCCCGTTCGCCGATACCGCCTACTGACACGACGGTTTGGCCTGTCTATTACCATTGGAAAGATGCCGACCACTTGGTCGGTTCAAATATGCGCCTGACCGGCTAGCATCGCGAACCATTGTTGCACCCATGCCTTGACAAATTGATTAACATGTGTATGGTTAACATGTTTCGTATGTGGTGTTTAAATTAGTTATTGACTATAACTATTGTCAAATGTACCACATTCGAGGAATCGAGGTGGCTTGTCTTGGGACTGGCCAGCCTCGATTGGTCACAAAAGGAGGAAACACCATGACCACAATTCGTAGAGGACTTTTGGCTGCGACAGGCGTTGCGCTTGCTTCAGCATTGTCCGTCGGAATGATGACAACGTCAACTCTGGCCGCGGACGTGACCCTACGTTTGCACCAATTCCTGCCCGCACAGGCCAACGTGCCAAAGCACGTTTTGGACCCTTGGGCGGATAAAATTGAAGCGGAATCCAATGGCCGCATCAAAATTCAGCGCTTCCCATCAATGCAGTTGGGCGGCAAGCCACCTGAGCTGATCGACCAAGCCATCGACGGCGTTGCCGACATTGTTTGGACCGTAGCTGGCTATACACCTGGCCGCTTCCCGCGCACGGAAGTGTTCGAACTGCCCTTCACCATGACCAATGCCGAGGCTGTTTCAAAGGCCTATTGGACGCTGGCTGAAGAAACCATGCTGGACGCTGACTTCAAAGACTTCAAAGTCATCGGCGTTTGGGTTCACGGCCCTGGCCTGATCCACTCCAAGACCCCCATCACCTCAATTGGTGACCTGAACGGTGTTAAGTTGCGTGCGCCAACGCGCGTGACAAACATCATGTTCAAGGGCTTGGGTGCGACCCCTGTTGGTATGCCTGTTCCGGCTGTGCCAGAAGCTCTGTCAAAGGGTGTCATTGATGCGACCGTTATTCCTTGGGAAGTCACCGGTGCCCTGAAAGTTCCTGAGCTGGTGCACAACCACACCACCTTTGGCGACGAGACGCTCTACACCACCTCATTCATCTTCGCGATGAACAAGGATCGCTACGACGCAATGCCCGACGATCTGAAGGCTGTTATCGACGCCAACTCTGGCCTCGAGTTCTCGGCCTTCGCGGGCAAGCAGATGCAAGCGGATGACGAGCCGTCTCACCAGGCTGCGATGAAAGCAGGCAACAACATTATCGAGTTGAGCCCTGAGCAGGTTGCTGAATGGAAAGCAGCGACTGAGCAAGTCAAGGCTGACTGGATTGCTGACATGGACGCAAAAGGCTTGGATGGTACTGGCCTCTACGCCCGCGCCATGGAGCTGATTGCTCAGTTCTCTAACTAAGCTTAGACCAAACAACGCCCTCTAGTCCTGGCTAGGGGGCGTTTGTCCTTTTAGGCCGCGGACACCCCAGGTGCCAACGCCCGAAAATCTTGCAAGGGGGAGGGGCCATGACGGCCTTAATGCTGGGGCTAGCGCGGTTGCTGGCCTATATCGGTGGCGCTGTGCTGACAGCGCTGGTCATTCTAACCACTGTAAGCGTAACGGGTCGTGGCCTGAATACGCTCGCGCATTCCGCTGCACTAAAGAACAGTTTTCCCGATTTTTCCCAATGGCTTTTGGACCGCGGCGTTGCACCCATCAACGGCGACTTTGAGCTCGTGGAAATGGGGGTGGCCTTTGCGATTTTTGCTTTCTTGCCCCTTTGCCAAATTTACGGTGGCCATGCGACCGTTGATATCTTTACCAGCGGCCTGCCCAAGAGTGTTAACCGCTTGCTGAAGGCCTTTTGGGAAGTCGTATTCGCTGGCGTTTTGATCTTGATAACCCAGCGTCTCTACGTCGGATTTGACAGCAAGTTTTCAAACAACGAAATCACCTACATTTTGCAAATTCCCGTTTGGTGGGGGTATTTGGCCAGCTTGATCGCCGCCGTTGGCGCATCCCTTGTTGGCATCTATTGCGCGGTTGCGCGGTTGCAAGAGGTCGTCACCGGCAAGGTGTTGCTGGAAGAAGCTGAAGGAGTAGACCATTGAGCATGCTAGAGCTGGGCTATTGGTCCTTTCCTGTTCTTCTGTTTATCATTTTCCTAAGGGCACCCATTGGCCTGGCCATGATGCTCTGCGGTATCGGCGGCCTTTATCTGGCGCTGGATTCCCCCATCATGTTCATGGCCAAGTTGAAGAGCGAGACCTACTCGACCTTTTCGAACTACAGCCTGACCGTCATCCCCATGTTCTTGTTGATGGGGCAATTCGCGACCCTGTCGGGCATGTCGAATTCCCTGTTTAAGGCGGCCGAAAGTTGGCTGGGGCATCTGCGCGGTGGTGTGGCCATGGCTGGTATCGGCGGCTGCGCGGGCTTTGGTGCTATTTGCGGCAGCTCGCTGGCGACGGCGGCAACGATGGGCCGCGTGGCGCTGCCTGAGCTGCGCCGCTACGGCTACTCGGGTGGCTTCGCAACGGCGACTCTGGCTGCTGGTGGCACGCTGGGGATCTTGATCCCGCCGTCGGTTATCCTTGTTATTTACGCCATCTTGACCGAGCAGAACATCGCGAAGCTGTTCCTGGCGGCCTTTATCCCCGGTATCCTGGCGGCTATCGGCTACATGATTACCGTCTCCATTTATGTGCGCGTCCACCCGGATGCAGCGGGCCGTCGTGAGCCGGTTCCCTTTGCACAGCGATTGGCCGCTTTGGTGGATGTTTGGCCGGTGGTCATGGTATTTGGCGTGGTCGTTGGCGGCATCTATTGGGGTTGGTTCACGCCAACCGAAGGGGCCGCGGTAGGCGTGACCGGCACGGGCTTGGTGGCTTTGTTCTCGGGCAATATGAACTGGAAGCTGTTCAAGCAGGCCATCATTTCGACCGCCACTTCGACCGCCATGATCTTTTTCATCGTTCTGGGTGCGGGCTTCTATAACGGTTTTCTAGCCCTGAGCCAGGTGCCGCAGGAGTTGTCTAGCTGGGTCGTGAGCCAGGGCTATAGCCCTATGATCGTCTTGGCGCTGATCTTGGCCTTCTATTTGGTGTTTGGCTGTTTGATGGACAGCCTGAGCATGATCTTGTTGACCATTCCAATCTTTTTCCCGGTGGTAACGGCGCTGGACTTCGGCATGACCCCAGAGCATTTCGCGATCTGGTTCGGCATCTTGGTTCTGATCGTCGTGGAGGTGGGGCTGATAACGCCACCAGTTGGAATGAACTTGTTCATCATCAATGCTCTAGATCCGAAAACGCGGATGATTGACACCTACAAGGCTGTGATCTGGTTTGTAACATCAGACCTGATTCGCGTCATCATCTTGGTGCTATTCCCCTTCATCACCTTGTTCCCGCTCTATTGGCTGTACGGCTAAGAGATTGAGACCTGAAGCCTCGTTTGTGCGGGGCTTCAGGCTAGGATTCCCCCCTATTTGGCGGCAATTTTCAAATTTGTGCGCCAATGGGCTTGCCAAATTAGTTATAACACATAATAAATATTAGACGCATCTAACGGAGCAAAACTATGCGCGTTGAAAACACAATAGCCCTTGTTACCGGCGGCGGCAGCGGCTTGGGCGCAGCGACCGCTCAGCGTTTGGCCGGGCAGGGCGCCAAGGTCGGCGTGCTCGACTATAATTTGGAAACCGCCCAAAAGGTGGCAGAGCGCATCGGCGGCTTTGCGGTCCAAGCTGACGTCTCTAGCGAAGCGGATATCGCAGAGGCATTTGACCGGGTGACCGATCACTTCGCCAGTGCTCCACGGATTGTGGTGAGTTGCGCCGGTATTGGTTTGGCAGCGCGCATCGTTGGGCGCGAAGGCAAGCTGTCTACGGATGTGTTTGAGCGCACTCTACGGGTCAACCTGTTTGGCACCTACTACGTCATGAGCCATGCCGCCCGCGCCATGATGGCCTTGGAGTTGGACAGCGAAGACGACGGGGACCGGGGCGTCATCATCAACACCAGCTCTGTTGCATGGCAGGACGGCCAACTTGGCCAAGCGGCCTACGCGGCATCAAAGGGGGCTGTGGCCTCTATGTGCCTACCAGCCGCGCGCGAGCTGGCCAGGGCAAATATCCGGGTGCTGGCCATTGCGCCAGGACTGTTCCGCACGCCCATGATGGAAGCCTTGCCGGAAGAAGTCACCGAACAGATAGCCGCGAACATCCCCTATCCGTCGCGCTTGGGCCTACCCGAAGAATACGCGCTCACCGTTCAGCAGTTGGTTGAAAATCCCTACGTCAACGGGACGACACTGCGGCTGGATGGGGCGGTACGGCTGCCTCAGCGCTAGAGCCCTTTGCCGACACAATCCCAATTTTTTGAGCCCTTCACCAGGAGCCCCCATGAACCAAGACATACTGCGCTGTGACATCTCCGAAGGCATTGCCACCTTGACAATGAACCGCCCAGGCAAGCGCAACGCCATGTGCGAGGAGCTGTTGCAGGCGATCGACGCCTTCTTTTTGGCGCCGCCAAAGGACGTAAAGGTCGTTATTCTGACCGGCTGCGAAGGCCACTATTGCTCAGGCCTGGATTTGGCCGAGCACGTGCAGCGCAGCGCCGAAGACAACCTATATCACTCCCGCTATTGGCACGAGGTGATGCAGCGTATTCAGTTTGGCGGTCTGCCGGTGGTCTCGGCCATGTTCGGGGCGGTGATCGGCGGCGGCCTGGAGCTGGCGTCGGCTACCCACGTGCGCATCGCGGAACCATCGACCATCTTTCAGTTGCCTGAAGGACGCCGCGGCATCTTCGTGGGGGGCGGGGCGACTGTGCAAGTCGGGCGCCTTCTGGGCCCTGACCGCATGACCGAAATGATGCTGACCGGCCGCAAATACAGCGCCGACGAAGGGCTCGCCCTGGGGCTGACCCACTACAGTGTCGGCGACGGCGAGGCGCTGGGTTTAGCGCGGCAACTGGCGGGCAAGATTTCGCGCAACGCGCCTTTGTCCAACTACCTGATGATTAACGCTATTGGCCGGATCAACGACATGGCGCGCGGCGACGGCCTGTTCACCGAATCCCTAGCGGCAGCGCTCTCCCAGACCACACCCGACGCTGAAGAGGGCCTGCGCGCCTTCCTTGAAAAACGCGCCCCGGTGTTTCGCTGAGGTGCGAGGAAAGCTTAGGAGGAAACGATGAGAAAAAGTTCGCCAAAACAAGCCATGCAGCAAGATGCACGCGGCATCAGCGACGCAACATTGCGTCAGTTCATGGGCTATCACCTGAAGCGTGCCTTCAACACGATCCAGGGCGATTTGACCCGTGTGCTCAAGCCTTTTGAGCTGCGCATGTTGACCTACACGGCACTGGTTTTGATCGTGGATAACCCGGGCCTCAGCCAGTCGCAGCTCGCGGACGCCATGGACATAGAGCGCCCAAACCTCGTGGTGATTGTCGATGAGCTGGAACAAAACGAACTCATTATGCGTGAGCGTGTGCCGACAGATCGGCGCACCTATGCCCTGAACGCCACTTTAGCCGGTCGGCAGGTCTATGAACGCGCGGTGGCGGCGGTTCAAGCGCACGAGGAACGGCTGCTTGCCGACGTGGATCCGCAGACCCGAAAGCTTTTAATCACCGCTCTCAACAGCATTCGCAACGAGGCTTAATCCATGAAGCGCACCCAAAACTTTAAGCGTCACGACACTGTGTGCGAGGCGCAGGCCGATGGTGCCCTTGTTATGCGCGCGCGCGACTCGCTGGGTCCGGCGGTCGGTTCAGCAGGCGATTGGCTGGAACACTGGGCGCACAAGGCCCAAGATCGAACCTTTCTGGCCGAACGGTCGGGCGCGGGATGGCGTCGAGGTTCTTACGCGGAGGTTCTAGAGCAGGTCAAAGCTCTGGCGGCGGCCCTGTTGGAGCGAGGCCTCAACGCGGACACGCCCATTCTTTTCATGTCTGGCAACGGCATGGATCACGGCCTGCTGTCGCTGGCCGCCCAGTACATAGGGGCGCCGGTGGTGCCGGTGGCCGAGCAGTACTCCTTGATTGAGGCCGCCCATCCGCGCCTGCAACACGCCATTTCGCTCATCAAGCCCGCCATGGCCTACGTCAGCGACGAGGCGCAGTATGCCTCGGCCCTGGCACTGGAGGATATGGCAGGCATTGAGGTTGTTGCCAGTCGGCCCAAGCCGGGCAGCTCTCGTGTGACGCCTTTTGAGACGCTTTTAAAAGGTGGTTCGGCTGACGTGGCCGCCGCGCACGCTCAAGTTGGCCCCGATAGTGTGGCCAAGATCTTGATGACCTCGGGCTCGACTTCGGCGCCTAAAGGCGTTTTGACCACCCACCGCATGATGTGCGTCAACCAAACCCAGATCGCGCAGAGCCTGCCCATGCTGAACCAGCACGTGCCACGCATCTTGGATTGGTTGCCGTGGAACCACGTCTTCGGCGGATCGCACAATTTCAATATGATGCTGGCCAACGGGGGCAGCTACTACATTGACGACGGCAAGCCGGTAAAGGGGCTGTTCGAACGGACGCTAGAAAATTTGAGCATGGTGACGGGCACGCTCTGCTTCAACGTGCCGGTCGGCTTTGCCATGCTGCTTGAGGCGCTGCGTGCGGATAGCGGGCTGCGCCAGCGCTTCTTTGCCGAACTCGATTTGATCTTCTACGCGGGCGCGTCCTTGCCGCAAGATGTCTGGCAGGGGTTCGAGAATATGGCCATGGAGATCAACGGCGAGGTGCCGTTGATGACTTCGTCTTGGGGCCTGACCGAGACCGCACCGGCTTGCGTCATGCAACAAGAACCGACCGACCGCGCGGGCGTTATTGGCGTGCCCTTGCCGGGTGTCGAACTCAAGCTGATCCCGCTGGACGAGACGCGCTATGAGGCGCGCGTGCGGGGCCCCAACATCATGCCGGGCTACTTCAACGCACCGGAAAAGACCGCAGAAGCCTTTGACGCGGATGGCTATTTTATCACCGGCGATGCCATGCGATTTGTTGATCCCGGCGATCCCAACAGGGGCTTGGCTTTCGACGGTCGAATTTCAGAGGATTTCAAGCTGCTAACCGGCACCTGGGTCCGCGCGGCCCAGTTGCGCATTGATATGCTCAAGGTCCTAGCGCCGCTTGCCAGCGACATCGTAATTACTGGACAAGACAAGGGCGATATCGGCCTCTTGATTTTCCCCGATAAAAGCGAACTCAACAAGGCTGGCTTCGGCGAGTTAAGCAAGGATGGCGCGGTCATGGACGACCCCAATCTGTTGGCCGAGATTGCGCGCCGACTTAGCGACCATGCGAGCGGTGCAAGCTCCTCGACGCGCATTGCGCGCGCCTTCGTACTGGCGCGCCCGGCCTCCTTGCCGGACGGGGAGATGACGGCCAAGGGGAACTTGAACGCCCGCAAGATCATGACCCTGCGTGCCGATCTGCTTGGGCGACTTTATGCAGGCGACAGCGACGAGGCGGGTCTGATCCTGGCGGGCCGCGACTAGCCGGCGACCCATTCCAATTAACAAGATCGCGCTTGAGCTGAGGAGCCCCCATGATCGACATCGACACAATCCGCGCTATCGACTTTCACACCCACGCTGAGGAGCCTTGCGGCTGCCATGCTGACGATGGCTATGACGACCTTCAATCGACCATGGCAAAATACTTCCGTGCGCCCTGGAGCCACCCGCCGACCATTCCTGAAACCGCTCAGCACTATCGCGAGCAGAATATCGCTGCGGTCATCTTTCCGGTCGATGCTGAGCGTGAGACGGGCTATCGGCGCTATAAAAACGAGGAAGTGGCCGCGTTGGCAGCCGAGCATTCCGACGTTCTGATCCCCTTTGCTTCCATTGACCCGTGGAAAGGGAAAATGGGTGTGCGCGAGGCGCGGCGTCTGGTCGAAGATTTCGGCATCAAGGGGTTCAAATTTCATCCGACCATGCAGGGTTTTTACCCCAACGACCGCATGGCCTATCCGCTTTATGAGGCCATTCAAGACGCGGGCGGAATCGCCTTGTTTCACACCGGACAGACCGGTGTTGGATCGGGCATGAAGGGCGGAAACGGCATGCGCCTGAAGTACTCGAACCCCATGTACCTGGACGACGTGGCGGTTGATTTTCCTGACCTCAAGATCATTCTGGCGCACCCGTCTTTTCCTTGGCAAGAAGAAGCGCTTTCGGTCGCCCAGCACAAGCCCAATGTCTACATTGATTTGTCTGGCTGGTCGCCAAAATACTTCCCCGAAATACTGGTGCGCTATTGTAATTCCATCCTGCGTAAAAAGGTTCTTTTTGGCTCGGATTGGCCGATGATTTCGCCAGAGCGCTGGCTTTCGGATTTCGAAAAAATCGCCATCAAGGACGAGTTGCGCCCAGACATCATTAAGGGCAATGCAGCGCGCTTGTTGGGCTTGGCATGACCATCGCGCCGCCCCTTACTCAGCTATCCGAGTTTTGCCGCCTGGAGGTCGCGCTTGCGCCTTTGCAGGAAATGGGCATGGGGCGCGCAGGCCAGCGCCGCATCATCCCCATTGTAGGCGGAACGGTGAGCGGGCGGCTGTCCGGTGAGATCCTCAATTTGGGGGCCGATTGGCAAACGCTGTTTGCTGATGGTTCGGCGGATCTGGATACGCGCTATGCGCTTCAGACCCACGACGGGGCGCTCATTGAGGTCGTCAACAAAGGTGTGCGCCACGGTCCGCCGGAGGTCATCGCGGCCTTGGCGCGCGGCGAAGACCAGCCGGGCGAGGCCTACTATATGCGCACCCATGCCCGACTGGAGACCGGCGATGCTCGCTATGACTGGATCAATCGCATGCTGTTTGTGGGCTCCGGGGTGCGGCGAGCAAGCCAAGTCATCATACAGCTCTATCTTGTGGAATAGACACGACCATGAAAGCTTTCAGGGCCCCTTTGGATGATATCGCCTTTAGCCTGAACCACGTCGCACGCGCATCACAGCTTGACGACTGGGAACCCGAGTTTGCCGCTGAGATCGCGGGCCACTTCGCCGCGTTTGCCGAAGGCGAAATCGCGCCCCTGGATGAACCCGGCGATCAGCAAGGCTGCCGCCTGGTGGATGGGCGCGTTGTCATGCCTGACGGTTTTAAAGCGGGCTATCAAGCCTACGTCGAACAAGGCTGGCCAGGCCTTACCGCGCCAGAGGCCTTTGGCGGGCAGGGGCAAGGTGGGCTGATGTTGGCAATGACATCGGAGATATTCTCGGGCGCTAACCACAGCTTGCAAATGGTCACCGGCCTGGTGCCGGGCGCCATTCGGACCCTGTTGAATTTCGGCAGTGAGGCCCAACAACTGCGCTACATCCCGGCTCTGGCCTCTGGCGAGGCATTGGCCACGATGTGCCTGACCGAATCTGGCGCGGGCTCGGATTTGTCGCGCGTGCGCTGCAAAGCCGAACACGACGGCAACGTGTGGCGCATCACGGGTGAGAAAATTTTCATTTCGGGCGGCGATCAAGATATGAGCCCGCGCATCCAGCATTTGGTTTTGGCGCGCACCAGCGATGAGGGGGTTAAGGGCCTGTCGCTGTTCATGTGCCCTAGCCACCTTGACGACGGCATGCGTAATGGCGTGAGTGTGACGCGCATCGAAGAAAAGATGGGCCTGCATGCGTCACCAACTTGCCAGTTGGCGTTTGACGCTGCCGAGGCCGAGTTGATGGGCGAAGCGGGACAAGGCCTGAAAGCCATGTTCACCATGATGAATCACGCCCGGGCCGACGTGGCCTTGCAAGGGGTGGCGCATGCTGCGCGGGCGCACGATGTCGCCAGCGCCTATGCTGCGGAGCGCGTTCAGGGTCGCGGCGCCGATGCACAGCCGGTGACCTTAGATCAGCATGCGGACGTTCGCCGCTTGTTAGACGAAATTGACAGCATCGCTGTGGGTGGGCGCGCGCTTGCCCACCTCTGTTTGGTGGCGCTGGAAGGCGGCCAAGATCGCGATTTGGTGGACTTTCTAACGCCGGTCGCCAAGGTCTTTTGCACTGAAGCTGGAATGCGCGGCGCGGAGCTCGGAACCCAGGTTCTGGGCGGCTATGGCTACTTGCGTGAATACCGCCTGGAGCAGACCTATCGCGATGCTCGTATCACTGCCATTTACGAAGGCGCCAACGCCATTCATGAGGGCGTGTTGGTTGCGCGCTTGCTGCCCGGGCGCGCCGGGGCAGCCTTTGAGGCCTTCGTGACCCTTGAGGCAGCGGCGGCGCAAAGCCCTGAAATTGAGGAGACTTTGGCCTTGTGGCAGATGGCCAAGGCGCGGGTTTTGGCAGTGCCAGACCCATCACCCGTCGCGTACAGCTTTATGCGTTTGACCATCGATCTTGTCTTGCTCTGCCTTTGGGAGCGCATTCAGAGCGCCAGCAACCAGCACCCTGAACCTGAAAGAATTCAGCGCTTGGCAAGCCACTTTGGGCTTTATCGCTGCGGCCAGGCGGCGGCGGCTGCGTCGGTCATTGCAGAGCTGTTGGGCTAAGAGCTACGACCGCCAACACAACCGGCGACGTTTTTGGTTCTTCTCGCCAGAAGCTTGTTCTATGGTCCTGAGCTTGGTCGCGCCTTTTGGCGTGCGCCGCTTTGCTAGAAACCAAGCAGCTTTGCTAGAAACCAAAGAGCCGGAGAACGCGCCATGACCCAGGCCGCCCCCAAATCCGTCGGAGATCCAAACAGCCAAGGCCCTTGGCTGGCAGACAGCTCGCATCGCGCCTGGCTTCGCGATGATGCGGCCCGCCAATTGGCTTTTTTTGCGGGCAGTCTGCGAAGAGACGGGGGCTTCGATGTCCTGGATTGGCGCGGGCAGGCGCTGGCGCAAGGCCCCCAAGAGCTGCACACAACAACGCGCTTGGTTCATTCCTATGCGCTAGGGCAGGCGTTCGGGTTTGATGGATGTGCCGCGATCATCGACGCGGGCATGGCCTTCTTGTGGCACCAGCACCGCGACCCGCAACATGGCGGTTTTCATTGGTCGGTTCTGGACGGTCAGCCCGCGGACAGCACCAAGCTGGCCTATGGGCATGTCTTTGTGCTGCTGGCGGCCTCCAGTGCAATGCAGGTCGGCCACCCAGATGGCGAACGGCTGATGCAAGATGTCAGCCAGGTCATTGATGCGCAGTATTGGGACGACGAGTTCGGCCTGTTGCGCGATGAATTCCGCCGCGACTGGAGCCCCTTTTCCAACTACCGCGGCATGAATGCCAACATGCACGGGGTTGAGGCGCTGTTGGCGGCTTTCGAAGCGACTGGCAATGACCTGTTTTTGCAGCGCGCGGGCCGTATTTTAGATTTCTTTGTCGGCAAGATTGCCCCGGCACACGGCTGGCGGCTGCCCGAACACTATCACGAAGATTGGCGCGTTGATCCTGACTATCAAGGCAACCCTATGTTTCGTCCGGCTGGCAGCACGCCCGGTCATTCTTTCGAGCTCGGGCGCCTTACCCTGCAACATTGGGACTTGTGCGGACGCCCGGCAAATGAGGCACCGGAAAAAGCGCGGCGGCTGATCGAGCAGGCTCTAAGCGACGCCTGGCGTGGGGAGCAGGGGGGCTTTGCCTACACCTTGGACATGCAGGGCAAGGTCGCAATTGCAGATCGCTATTGGTGGCCGGTAACCGAGGCCATCGGCGCGCTTGCAAGCCTCATTAAGTTGGGGGGAACCCTGGAAACGGATGAGGCCTGGTATCGCAAGCTTTGGCACTTTGCGGAGGCGAAGTTGGTAGATCAAGCGCTTGGCGGCTGGTTTCCCGAGCTGGACGACCATGACAAGCCGACGGCGCGTCAATTTGAGGGTAAACCCGATATCTACCATGCTTTGCAAGCTGATTTGTTGCCGCTAACGGCGGGCATTTCACGCTATTTCGACGAGGCCGCTGGCGCGTCTTGAACCGGAGTTCGCCGCCGGGCGGACCTGCCCCTGGGGGCGGATTTGCCTTTGCCGAACGCTAGACCGGGTCTTTATGAATAATGACGTCGGTGTTGGGGTGCGCTTCAACGATCGCGCGCCTTAGACTTGCACCGATGGCGTGGGCCTCGTGCAGCGATTGGTCGCCGTCCAGTTCGATGTGAATATTGATGAAGATTATCGAGCCTGCGGTCCTGGTCTTAAGATCATGGCAGCCGCGCACGCCTGGCCAGGTTTCGCAAAGCGAGCGAATTTCGGCGATGATTTCCGGATCCGCGGCGGCATCCATCAGCGCGTTCCAGGCTTTGAAGAAGATACGCGCTGCCCCCACAACCATGAACAGCGCCGAGGCCAGCGCCACGATGCTGTCAACGCTGAACAGGCCAAAGCTGCCCGCCGCCCAAAGGGAGACGATCGCGCCGATTGTTGGCATAAGATCGCCGACGTAATGCAGGCTGTCGGCCTCTACCACCTTGGAGCCGGTCCGCTTGGCCACGAAGCGCTGCCAGGCCACTAAGGCAGCGGTCAGCAGGATCGAGGCCAGCATGACCAGAATGCCCCGGCCGGTCTGCTCTAGCGGTGTGGGCTCGCCTGCCAGCAGGCGGGTCACCGCCACCCAGGCAATGACGCCTGCCGAAACAAAAATGAACAGCGATTGGCCCAGCGCGGTCAGATCTTCGGCAGAGGAATGGCCAAATGCATGGTCTTCATCGGCTGGACGCATGGCGTAGGCGATAGCGGCCAGGCTGGCGAGCGACATCATCAGGTCCATCGCGCTATCGGCCAAGCTGGCTGCGATGGACAGCGCGCTGGTCTCACTAAGTGCCCAAAGCTTGAGGGTAACCAGCACTAGGGCGAGCAATATCGACGCGATTCCAGCGGAAAGCTTAAGCTGATTGTTGGCCTGCATGGCTCGGGCTCCTTTTGACCGCCTGCCTTGGCGGTCGTGGTCTTCCAGAGCGCAAGTCTAGATAATGGAACGGTCGCGGGCAATCATGGCCGCATGGGTACGATTGCGGGCGTTCAGCTTTTTGCTCAAGGTCTTGACGTGCAGCTTGATGGTGACTTCCTGAAGCCCCATGTCGATTGCGATTTCTTTGTTGGATTTGCCTTCGCAAAGACCGCGTAGAACTTGAAGCTCGCGACGGCTCAACAGCTCTTGACCTTTTTCTTCTTCTTCGCGCGAACGCAGGTAGTCGAGCGGCAGGTAGGTTTCACCAGCGATCATAAAGCGCAGCGCGGTAATCATCGACTTTGGCGGCAGCGTCTTGGGCACAAAGCCCGCAGCGCCCATGGCGATGGCCTTGTCAACCGTTTCACGGGCAATCGAGCCGGACAGCAGTGCGATCGGCGTGCCGGGAGCGACCTTCATCGCCCCTTGCAGGCCCGTTAGGCCATCCATGCCAGGCATCGCATAATCCAGCACGATTAAGTCAAAGCCGCCTTGTTCGACAATAGCAGCAAGGGCGGCTTGCAGGGTGTCAACGCAGACCACTTCGAATCCGCCTTCGGTCTGCAAAAACAGAGCCAAGGTGTCACGGACCAATGAGTGGTCATCAGCTAATAAAATCTTCATGCCTGGGTTCGCATTTCCTGGGTAAAATTTTGAGTTACTTACCGCCTATTCAGGTGTTACCAAACAGCCTTGGATCCGCCAAACGGTTTCTGGTCTAGACATACTGACGCTCGCATTATTATCCGTTCGGTTAACAATCTAACCTTATGCGCACCGTGCCTAGCCGGTTCGGCTGCGTTAGATTGAATGTAAATGACGCTTCACCACAGAATACGCGCGATTTGTTTCATGAGGCTAACCGCTTTGTTCCAAGTATACGACCCTGGAGGGGACTCAAGCAAGCGCCAAGCGCTAGCAAGAACGACGGCGCCAACCTTTGCGATTTTGGCCAGGCGGGCTTTTGGGCTGATTGTAGCGCCGAAGTGGGCTGCGACGGCGGCGATTGCCTCAGGACAGTCCGCGCGCGTTCGGCCTGTGTTGGGCGCTCTGGTGCGCCGATTTGGAGGCCCTTCTGCTGGCGTTGCAGTGAAACAGAAAGCGGCCCCACAGGTCTTTTCGTCGTTGGGTTGGGGTAAATCAGCATGAAGATGATCGGATCCAGCCTATTTCGGGCCTCAAATGTCCGGCAAACGAGTGGTTATTCGCAAATGAAACTGCATTCGGATGGTTAGATCCCGCACCATGACACGCCTTTCAAAACCGCTTGTTTTCCTGGCGCTGGTTACGTTAGTCAGCTTTGGTCCGCTAGTTTTCTTGATCAAAGCGGTCGGCGATGAGCTGCAGTCCTTGGAGACCGCCAATACGGACAACGCTCAATGGACGGTCTCGCAGGTCAACGTTGATCTGGCGGCCCTGCAAGTCGCGGTTGCCAACGCGAGCGCCTCTGCCAAGGCCAGCATGCTAAACGTCAAACTGCGCTTCGATATCTACTATAGTCGTGTCCAAGGACTTGTGGATGGCGACTACTATACGAGCCAGCTCGCGAGCAGCCGCGGGGTGGAAGCCCTGTCGCAGATGCAAAGTTTCCTGACCGAGACCGTCCCTTTGATCGACGGCCCAGAGGAGCAGTTGCGTAGTGCCCTGCCGGAACTGCAAGTTGCGCTTGCCGATCAGCGACGCATCGCGCGCGACTTTTCGCTGAAGGCGCTGGAGGTTTTTGCCGCCCAGGCCGACGACCGCCGCAGAGATTTTGTGACGCTGCTGATTACTCTGGCTGCTGTGATCGCGGTCATGTTGCTGGCCTTGTGTTCGGCCTTGGTCGTCTTGTGGCATCTGAACCGTTTGACGCGCCGCAACGCGGATATCGTGCAGGCCAGCGGCAAGCGCATGCTGGCGACCATTTCGGCCTCGTTGGATGCAATCTTGGTTTCAGACCGTCGCGGCGTCATTATTGAATACAACGGGGCCGCAGAAAAGGTATTCGGCTATAGCCGTGAAGAAGCGGTGGGCCGCCCCATGACAGAGCTCATCATCCCGCACGATCATGTGCGCGCGGAAGAAGACGATTTGGCGCTCTATCTGGCGAACGGCGAGAAGTCGATTTTCACCAAGGACCGCATACAGCAGCAGGCACGGCGCAAGTCGGGCGAGGTCTTTCCGATGGAAATGTCCATTGCAGAGACCGACCAGTCCGGCGAACTGATGTTTGTCGCCTACATCCGCGATATCTCGGAGCAAAAAGAAGCGCAGGACGCCCTGAAGCGCGCCCGTGACGAGGCGCTTGCTGGTGAAAAGGCCAAGTCGGAGTTCATGGCCCTGATGAGCCATGAGATGCGCAATCCGCTCAATGGTCTGATTGGCGCATTGGATTTGCTGGAACGCTCCCCGCTCAACGAAAAGCAGAGCTCCTATCTGGCCATTATGCAAAAGTCATCGCGGCTTTTGCTGACCCACCTGAACGACGTCCTGGACATCTCCAAGTTTAATGCAGGCATTGTGGCGTTGGATTTGTACCCGGTGGATTTGGACGAGCTGTTGCACGACACGGTGGACGACAATCAGCCCATGGCGCAAGCGCGCGGCAACCAGTTGGAGCTGGTGGCCCCAGACAAAGAAGTGGGTCTTGTTCAGACCGATTCTGTCCGTTTGACACAGGTGCTGCTGAACCTGATCTCGAACGCCATCAAGTTTACCCGCGACGGCCAGGTGTCGGTCGAATATGAGCTGATAAACGAGACCAAGAAGACACGGACCGTCGAAATTCGCGTCGCCGATACCGGGGTTGGCATCAGCGATAAAGACCTGGAGCGCATCTTTGATGACTTTGTGACGCTCAACGCTTCTTACGCACGCGATGTTGGGGGAACTGGCTTGGGCTTGGCGATTGTCAAGCGTATTGTCCGCGCTATGGGCGGTGAGGTCGGTGCGGAATCGGTCGAAAACGAAGGCAGCATTTTTTGGGTTCGTATCCCGTATCGTCGTGTCTCCGGCGTGCGCGCTCAGCGCCTGGCCCCCAGTACACCCGATCAAAAAATCGCCACCCCCGAGCCAAGCATTAACTTGCAGGGCATGCGGGCTTTGGCGGTCGATGACTCCATTTTGAATTGTCAGATCACAACCGACATGTTGGAGAGCATGGGGCTTGAAGTCCGGCTCGCCCACAATGGCCAAGAGGCCGTTGATGCTTGCCGTGACCAGGCCTTTGACGTGATCTTTATGGATATTTCGATGCCGGTTATGGATGGCATTGAGGCCACGCGGCGTATTCGATCTGGCGAGGATGCCGGCGATTTGAACCGGCAGACCCCGATCTATGCGCTTACGGCACACGCGCTGCCAAACGAGCTTGCCGAATTCAATGATGCCGGCATGACGGGGGTGATAACCAAGCCGCTCAGTTTTGCCCACCTTGATGTCCGGTTGCGCGAGTTGTTCCCAGATGCAGCGCCGTTGGAGCTCAGCGATGAGGGGCAGGATACACAGCTCGGTGAGCCGCGATTGCTGGATGAATCGCACGTGCAAGACCTGCTTCGCTTGGTAAAAGCGCAAGGCATGCAACAGCGGATCACGGCCCTTGCCGATGAACTGAGCCTAGGCTTGGCGCAAATGCAGGAATGTTTGAAGGATTGTACGCCCGAGACCTGCCCGCGTGAGCTGGCTCCCCAGGCCCTGCGCGACCAGGTTCACAAAATGGCGGGCATGTGCGCTACTTTTGGCTTGCGGCAATTGCACCTAACGCTGTCCGAAATTGAGCGCGAGCTTGAAAGCACCGATTGTGCATCGATCGACCGTCCGCAAGAGCGCTATCAGGCGCTTGAGGCGCTGACAGAGCAAAGCCTTGAAGAAATTCAAGACCGGATTTCCGCCTTTGCCGCGGTGCAGCAGGGCGCAAGCGCGAGTCCGATCGCCGAGAAAGACGGAGCCGGGGATGACACCAGCTCCGACGGGGCCTCGTCCGACGAAAAACGGCCGGCTGAAGCAGTCTGACACTGGTCGAAATGGCCAGGCGTCTTGAGCCTAGAGTCGTGCCAGCCGCATTCGGATTGGCCAGACAATCTTGAGCTTTTGTGCGCCACCCAGGGGCCAAACAGCTCGTGCATCGCGGTGAAAGGCGTCAATGGTCGCTGCATGCCCTTGCCGTCTGGCCGCTTTGACCGCCGACCAAGTTTCAACATAGCCTAAGAAATGTGCGCAATCCCAATGCCGTTCAATCTCCAGGTCATCCGGGGGGCTTAGCGGGGTGAAGGGAAAGGGCAGATCCGCATAACCCCGCTCAACGTGGCGGCGTTCTGGCGGCCAAAAGTCCGCCAAATCAGACCCGTAAAACCGATCAAATTGCTCGGCCAAAGGGACTTCAATCGACAATACACTATAGCTGATGAGCGCCAAGACCGCGCCCGGCGCTGCAACCCGCCTGGCCTCCTCATAAAAGCGCGGCAGGTCAAACCAATGAGCAGCCTGCGCAACGGTTATCAGGTCAATACTGTCGGCTTCGAACGGAAGGTTCTCGGCGGGTGCGTGATGATAATAAAGATTGCTGCCCTGTTCGGCATTGGCGAGCTGGTCGGCGCTGACATCTGAGGCATCAACCCGCCCAAAGCGTTTGGCCAACAGCGCGCTAAGTTGTCCATTGCCGCAGCCAAGGTCTAGCGCCCGTCCGTGCGCCGGCGCTAGGTCCGCCAAATAGTCTGCCACCGCTTGCGGATAGGCGGGACGATAACTGGCATAAGCAGAGCCGCCGTCTTGGAAATGTTGATCGGCAGCGATAGGGGGCTTGGTCATGGGCAAACAGGGCTCCGTGGGGCGTTTCAGGCTGAAGCTAGCCCCTGTCGGGGCGGGCCTCAATCCAAATCAAACCCGATCGACCAGCTCAACATACGGCTGTCATTTTCTCGGCTGAAATCTGAGTTCATCAAGGTAAGGGAAACGTCGGCGCCTTCCAGCGCCCGTGTCAGCCAAAGGGCGCTCCCAAAAAGCGCGTCTATGCCGGTCAAACAGCCGTTTGACCTGCCTGCCAGCTCACGCCCCAATCGTCCTGCGTCAGAACCTGGCCGACGGGCAGAATAGAATCGTCTCCGTTCAGCCAATCCCGCTCGCCTTGGAAACTGATGTAGGGTTGCAAGCCAAAGATCGCACCCTTTAGGCCGCCGC
>JAUIHE010000012.1 GCA_030432195.1 Alphaproteobacteria bacterium | reverse complement strand
GACAACTTCCGCATTATGTCACACGGCAGCTTCCGGATTTTGGAGTGACGGCGGTATATTAAAGGTCAGCGTCGCTTGGTTATAAAAGCCATTGTTGGGCGCGCCATTACAGGCCAGCGCCGCATAGCTGAAACCTGGCGCCGCCGTATCGACAGCGTATTCGACTATCACCGTATAAGTGTGAGTTTCAGCAGCATCGATAGTTTGGTCGAGCGCTAACAGAGCCGTGGTGCCAGTGCCGTCAAAGCCGGGGTTCAAATTGGGGGTCGGATCGTTGGCGCCGTCGGTGGCCGCAGCCAGCGAAATAATTTCCGAAACGCTTACCCCAGTCGGCAGCAAGTTAGCCGTATCTGCAACGGTATAAGTGCCCGCTGCGGTCCCGATATTAGAAATGGTCACAGTGAAGGTGGCTTCAAACAAGCCATCACTGTCGCTATCGGCCAAGGTGGGGCTCGCGGCCTTGTCGATGGTCAAAACCGGTTGATCGGGGGTTGGGTCCACCGGAGGCGGGGCGCCCACGGGTGACACCAAGACCGAGGCGTCGTCATCTTCCCCGATAAAGCCGTTGTTGGGGGTTGAATCCGGATCAGGGATAGGCGTGCCAGGTACGCCTGAGACCGTCACCTGGGCTTGGTTGAGATAGCTGCCCGCCGCATCCACGGTTGCTTGAATGACAAGTGTGGTCGATGCGCCAGATGCCAAGCTGGCCACCGTCCAATCGTTGGTAAGGCCATTCCAGGTATCGCCCAGGTCTGCCGGTGTACCGCTGACAAAGGTGAACCCGGTCGGCTCTGGATCGTTGACCACAATATTAACAGCATCCGAGGGCCCGTCATTTGTCAGGGTTAGCGTAAAGTTGATGGTCGCACCGATACCCGGCGTAGAATTGTCGACAGTTTTTGTCAGGCTCAAGTCGGCCGTGACCGGCACGGTGACATCCGCACAATTGCTATCGTTGGTGGGATCACTGTCCACTTGGTCTAGCGATGTGATGCTGGCACAGTTTTGGATGAGAACCTGCGCCGCTGCCCCGCCAGGCAACAACAGCCCCGAAGCCATCCCCAATACCAGGAACGCAAACAGCGCGTTCAACGAACGGCGAATGGAGGTCAAGGAGGCTAGCGTCTGGGTCATAGTTGTCTCAACCGGCTTATGCTGGATTTGTTTTTGATGCACTTGGGATTGTTCTTTGCGTTGGCAGGTGGGCGCCTGGTCACCAATGCGCCCGGCCGCCGCGGCCTGGCGAGAGCGGCCGACACGTCCAAACAAAGGATAGGCCAAAGCGAAACGAGAGGCATTGCTTGCTCGCGCGTGCGCTTCGTCTGGTTTGCGGCCTGGCGCTGGCTGAGCCTGTGGCGTATCCGTTTCGACCTGATGCATAGTGACCTTCACAAAGGAACCGTTCCGGCAAGTGTTCGCCCTTAGATGACAAAGATAACAGCAGCTTGGCCGCACGTGCCTAGCGCCTGCCCCTTCTCGTCATACAAGGAGGGCTAGAATAGAAATGTGTGCCATGTTGGCATTGCGGGCAGCCATGTGCCAACAATTCCTGCCCAAACGACCTGCGAAGGCGGCAATTTTGCAGGATCGGTTTGTAAATTGCAGTTTTCAAACGCCGGGCGTCCCAAATCGCGCAGAAATTGTAGACCAAAACCTGACAACGTGAATCGTGACGAAGGGACAAATAACCGATTGGTTCCCCGCAAATGCGACGCAATATGCCAAGTTGACCTGTTTTTTTTGAGGATTTTGCTGCCGTCTTTGGGTGCCAAGATTTTCACTCAAATCCGGGTCTGACATAGGGCGAGCGCACCACAAAATAGATCTAGTCCAATCTTGGGGATCGTTTTGTCTGTGCTCAAGTTGAAGTGCTCAAGTTGAAGTGCTCAAGTTGTCGTGCTCAAGTTGTCTGTGCGCACGTTGTCCATGAGCTGGGCCAGGAACCAACGCCCGCAGGGCCTGCACAAACCATGGCCCTGCACGCAGGCTCTCGGACCAAAGCGCGCTGACCCGGCGATGCGGCGGCAAGCTCAACGAAAGGGCAAAGGAAATCGCAGGCGTGATGGCGAGGGCAAGCGCTGCGCCCCTTGTCACTTTTGGCCTGCAAAACGCATCAGAACTTGGAAAACGCACGCCAAGGCGGCGCCAAACCTCAAGCCCACGGGGCGACGGCGCGTTGCTGCTCAAAAAGAGCAAAAGCGCGATGCAATACAATTTTAATAAGAGAAGGTGGCTGGGGTACCTGGATTCGAACCAGGGATCGCGGTACCAAAAACCGTTGCCTTACCGCTTGGCTATACCCCAACGAAGGCCCCGTATGTAGCCCCGTTCTTTTGAGGTTTCAAGCGGAAAAATGCAGGAATTTGCGGAATTTCCCTCGCAAACGGCCGCAGGGGCGACTTGGGGCCTCCTGCCCCACTAAAGGCCTAAAGAATCGACCGTTTTTGGCAAAAATACCCACAATATTGTCAAGATTTGTTCTTTGTGCCGACCTCAGCACTCCGCTAGGCTAGGCTTGTCCTGGATTATGCAGAGGCCAGGACTGCGCCATTCGCGCAGATATTACACTGGAATTGATGCACCCCGCACGCCCTTCGGGTGGTGAGGTGCCCACGAAAACAAAGTCGGCCCAATGCGGGCCGCAGCAAGGAAAAGAGCAGCAGGAACTGGCATGAGCAGCGACACCAAACGTTACGGCAGCAGTTTTGGGCGCCCTTCAAGCTCGGGTGCTTCGTCATTCGGCTTTGAGCCCGCCGCCAATCCGCTGCGTGCCTCTGGCTTTTCCGATCCCAACCAGGGGCCCAAGGTCTATTCAGGCGAATCCTTTGAAGAGCCCACCGCTGTGGACCCAAGCCCCACGCCGGGCTTTGACCAGGTTGACGGGTATGACGGCTATCAAGACGACAGCCAAGCCAGCGACGCGGATTACGATGACAATGGGTATGATGGCACCAGCACTGGCGACGATGCACCACAATCCAGCTTTAGAGATCGCCTGGCAACACGCTTTGGTGAGTCTTTGAGTTTCCGCCGGGCGCGCTCAGACCAACAAGACGTTCAGGCCGATGAAGCCCCAGAGCAGGGCTATGAAGAATTTGGCACTGAGAGCTACGGTGACCAGGGCTATAGCGACCAGTCCTATTCCGATCAGAGCTACACGGATCAGGGCTACACCGACCAAAGTTATTCTGACCAAGGCTATAGCGACCAGGGCTATGGCGACCAGTCCTATACCGATCAGAGCTACACGGATCAGGGCTACACCGACACCGGCTATCAGAGCAGCGACTACAGCGATCAGGGCTACGGCGACCAGGGCTACGGCGACCAGGGCTTTGACAACTTCCAAGACCCGGCTGCCGGTGCGGCCCCCACAAAAGAACGCGGCGCGTCAGGTTGGCGGTCGCGCTTCGCAAATCGCACTGCCGGTCTGGCAGGCCAGGACGCTGGCAATGACTTCCAAGACGCGGGATACGCGGCTGGCGGCAGCGACTACGGTTACGGCTCAAGCGGCTACGCAGATCAGGGCTTCGGTGCAGAGCCCAGCCCTGGCGGCCAAACCTTCGGCGGCCAAACCTTCGGCGGCCAAACCTTCGGCGGCTCGGACTATGGCAGCGGCTTCGCCGACACCGGTTACTCCGACTACAATCAAGCGAGTGCTAAGGGTTTTGGCGATCCGGGGCAGAACGAATTTGGCCAAGACGATTTCGGACAAACTGACTACGGCCAAGATGACTACGGCCAAGGGGTAGATCCCTATGGCACCGGCGGCAAAAACCGCGGGGCCCTGGCCGCACCGGGCTTGAAGCGCGGCTTCTTGTCGGGATTCAAGCTCGATTTGGGCTCCAAATGGCTCATGCCCGCAGCATCCATCGCGGGCGGCGTGTTGGTGCTCGCTGTTCTGCTTTATTTGTTCAATCCCTTCGCAGGCAATCCGCTGGAAAGCCCCGAGAGCATCGCGGCTGTCGAGACCATGCTTGCCGGACTAGACATAGATCCCGGGCCGCAAGATGGCATCGCCGACGAAGCCTACCGGCTCGCGATTGTGGAATTCCAAGAAATGCACGGCCTGTCCCAGACCGGCGAGCTGACCCCCGAAGTCTTCCAAGAGATGACCGCCATCTATGAGCTGTCCAACCTCTAGGGCCACCCCTGGCGTTCCCCCCCTCTGGCGTTTCCCCTAGACGCGCGCGCCATGCAGGGACCACCGCGTCAGTCGAGCTTCAGTTTTGCCTCTGAAAAGGTCATGGGACTGCGCAGCCCTGGCTTACCAGCTTGCTCGATCTGCATGCCGCGATGGCGAAATTGTGGATCGCAAAAGACCTGCTCAACACTGTTGATCGGCCCCGCAGGGACCCCCAAAGTCGCCAAAGAGGCCAGCAGCGCGTCGCGTTCCCAGCGGCTCAAAGCCGCTTCGATCAAGGGCACAAGTACGGCGCGATGCTCAACCCGGCCTTGGTTGCCCGAAAAGCGCGGATCAAGATGCCACTCTTGGCCGAGCAACTCCGCCAGCTTGCCAAACTGACTATCATTGCCGCAAGCAATAATCAGATAGCCATCAGCCACCGCAAAGACTTGATAAGGCACAATATTTGGGTGCGCATTACCCATGCGTTTTGGGCTAGTGCCTGAAGCAAGATAGTTCAGCGCTTGGTTGGCCAGAACGCCGCTCATGCAATCGAACAAAGCCATGTCGATGTGTTGTCCGCGACCACTGCGCGCGCGCATCTGCAAGGCGGCCTGAATGGCAATGACGCTGTAAAGGCCCGTGAAAATGTCCGCAAAGGCCACGCCCATTTTCTGGGGCGCTCCCTCCGGCTCACCGGTCAGATCCATGATGCCCGCCATGCCTTGGATCATAAAGTCATAACCCGCGCGCGGCGCATAGGGCCCATCTTGGCCAAAACCGGTAATCGAACAATAGACCAGCGCCGGATTGAGCGCGGCCAGGCTCGCATAATCCAAACCGAATTTGGCCAATCCGCCGACCTTGAAGTTTTCAATCACCACATCGGCTTGAGCGATCAAGGCTTTGACACGCTCCAGGTCTTGGCTGTCTTTTAGATCGGCGCGGACGACGCGTTTGCCGCGGTTGCAGGCAAAATAGTAGGCGGCCGTCTTACCGTTGGGGGCATCGGGATCGTCCAGAAAGGGCGGTCCCCAGCCGCGAGTATCGTCGCCGGCTGGGCTTTCAATCTTGATAACTTCGGCGCCCAGGTCGGCCAGCGTTTGGCCCGCCCATGGCCCCGCCAAAATGCGTGCCAGCTCCACCACCTTCACGCCCTCCAGCGGATAAGGCGCGTTGGGATCGCTTTGGCGCCAGGCCGCCGCGGCTAGATCGCTCACAGGCACGCCTCCAGCCCTTCAATCAAAGCGGCAATCTCTTCCGAGCTGTTGTAGTGAACCAGCGAGAGGCGGGTGACGCCCTTGTCCGCCCCCACGCCCAGATGATCCAGCAAGCGCGCGGCGTAAAAGTGCCCCGAGCCCGCACAGAGCCCGCGCGCGCCCAGGTCCGCCGCCAGTTGCCAGGCGCCCTTGTTGTGCGGAGCAAAACCGATCGTGCCGTGACGACCTTCCGGCTGGCTTTGGCCAATCAAACGCAGGTCGTTGCGCTGAGCGAGGAAGGCAAGCAGAGGGCGCCGCAGGGTTTCCTCATGGGCGGCCCACAAAGCGTTGACCCGTGCCACGGCGCCGCTGGAAAGCTCGCCCGTTCCGCCATGGTGACGGTCCAAGGCCTCGATATAATCCAAAACGCCTTGGGCGCTGGCCTCTTGCGCGTGGTCTGGGCCCGCTGGCGTCAATCGCTTGTTAAGAAGCTCAGCATTGAAAAAGTGGCCCTGGTTCGGCAAAGCTTCCAGCAACCAGCGTCGTACAGCCATCAGGCCTTGATGAACCGAATAGACCTTGTACAGGCTGAACAGGTAGATATCGCAACCCAGGGCCGCGACGTTGGGGATTTCGTGCGGCGCGTGGCTGACACCATCGACAACGACAATGGCATTGGGTGCAGCTTGCTTAATCAAGCGGGTCCAGTCAGCGATGGGATTGATCTGCCCCACAATGTTTGAACAATGCGGCAGACAGACCAAACCGGTCTTTTCGCTGAGGCGGTCGATGAGGCCTTGGGTGTCCAAAAGGCCGCTCTGCGGGTCACTTGGCCATTCCAGCAGAGGCAGACCGCGCTTTTGGGCCATACGGCGTACCGCCCCCGTGTTGGCCTCGTGGTCCTGGTTGGTGACAATGACCCCGGCGCCATCGGGCAGGTAGTCCGCAAAAGCATGCGCCAAGACATAGGTATTGGCGGTGGTCGAGGGCCCGAACTGGACTTCCTCGGTCTCAAGTCCCAAGGCCACAGCCCAACGCGCGCGCGACTGGTCCATCAATTCAATGGCCTCGCTCGCCGCCTTATGAGGGTGTTTGGGCTGAACCTTGCAATGCGTATAGTAGTGTGTCAGGCGCTCTATGGTCGCCGCACAGGCATACGAGCCGCCCGCGTTCTCAAAAAAAGCCTGATCCTGCAAATCTGCTTGCTGAAAAGCCGGGAATTGAGCGCGAACGAAATCTAGGTCTAGCGTGGCCATAAATCCTGCATGGGTAAAGGGTGATTTGGGAGAGATCGAAGGCCTAGCGCTCAGTGAGGCGGGGCATGAGTTCGACCAAGTTACAAGGCCGATGGCGATTGTCTAGCTGCCAAACCAGAATTTCTTTCCAGGCATCTTTGCAAGCACCCGTCGAGCCCGGCAGGGCAAACATATAGGTCCCTTGTGCTAGGCCACCCAGCGCGCGCGACTGCATGGTCGAGGTGCCAATCGTCTTATAGGAGAGCCAGCGAAACAGCTCGCCAAAGCCTTCAATTTCCTTTTCCATGACCCGGCGAAAGGCCTCAGGCGTAACGTCACGCCCGGTGACGCCGGTACCGCCCGTCGAGATGATGACATCGACATCACTTTGCGCGCACCAGGTCCGCAGCTGCGCTTCGATCAAATCCGGCTCGTCGCGCAAGATTTGACGGTCAGCAACCGTGTGTCCTGAGCCTTCAATCAAGGTGACCAGCGTGTCCCCCGACCGATCATCGGCCAGGCTGCGCGTGTCCGAGACGGTAAGCACAGCGATGCGCACGGCCAAAAAGGGGCGCGATTCATCCAAACGATGCGGAGCGTTGTCAAAAGATGCGGAAGCAGACATGTCGGGTCCTTATGGCGGGGCGTTAACCGGACAACGATCCGGCGCGAAGACGATGATGAGCCGACGCTTTAGGAGGCGGGAACACCGGCGCGATCCTGACTAACGTAGCCCAAAGCGCCCCCTTCGCTGAAGCGCAGGAAATCGTCGCGGCTTTGTTTGAATTTCAGCCGATAAATGAGGACCGAGCGCAGCACGCGATCGACGTATTGACGGGTTTCGCGCGACGGCAGGCTCTCCATGAACAGAAGCTGATCGCCGCCCGCACGGGCACGCGCTTGCCATTTCTTGGCATTGCCGATGCCCGCATTGTAGGCCACCAACAAATTGACCACATCTCCGTCAACGATTTTGGTGCCAAGCAGGTAGGCAAGATAGACCTCAGCAAAGGCGATGTTCAGTGCCGGTTTGGTCAAATCGCGCACGCGGCCATAGGGAGCGATGTAGCCTTTCTTGACCAGGAAGTCGGCCGAAGCTGGGGTGACCTGCATAAGCCCCGCCGCGCCGATCCCATTGGTTAGTTCGGGGCGGAAAAAGCTCTCTTTACGGGCAATCGCCAACACCAGCGCACGATCAATCAAAAAGCCGCCTTGGGGCTCATAGGCCATGCGCGGATACAGGTCAGCGTAGACCCAATTGGGTTGTTCGCGCTTCACGCTGGCATAGTGGCCCAGCCGCGCGGCCAGCTCTGGCAATCCGACGCGGCGCGCCAAATGGCGCAGGGCGCGGCGCAATTCGACATCACGCTCGCGCGCGATCATGAGCAATTCCAGCTCAGCCAAGCGATACTCGCCGATCTGGATCAAAGCGAAGGCCCGACGCGCCGGACGCCAGCTTGTAAGGCGCGCAAGTTCATCCGCGCTGAGGCTTTCAAGACTAAAGCGCATATTCGGCACATCGCCCAGCTGAAGCGCCGCCAACTGCCCATACAAAGTGTTGGGGAAAGCCATCGCGTTTTGCAGATGCTGACTGGCGGTCTCCACCTGCTTTTGCACCAAGGCGGCCCGTGCGCCCCAATAATGGCAGGCGGCCCGGTCATCGCTCAGCCAAAAGACAGAACGTCCGCAATTGGCAAAGTGCCTTTCAGCGACCGCCCATTGTCCAAGCCGCCAGGCCGACAGCCCCGCAATCCAATTGGACAAGGGCACAAATCGGCCATAGCGCGACGCCGACCCTGCCGCCAGATCATAAGCGCGCCGAAAAGACTCGTCATCGCCGTCATAATAGATCTCGGCGGCGACTTCAGCGCGCTGTTGATCGCGCTCTGTGGGGTCTAAAATGAAGGTGGCATCCGCGCTGTTAATCAGGTCGAGCGCCTGGTCGTAGTCGTCGAGAATCAAAAGATCGCGAATGCGCTGACGGAAAAGCTGGCGATCTTCTTCGCTGGACGTGGCCTTGGAGGCGTAGATACCGGGGCTCTCTAGCGCGGGAATCTTAAAGCGCGCCTTGGTGCCGCTGACCTCTGGCAGGTCGCGCTCGCCGATGGTCTCCGCCAACTGGCGCACCGCTTCGGCCTGCGGGTGGCGCGGGTAGGAGCCCAGATAGTCGCGCAGACTGCGCCCGTCGGGTAGCGGGGCCTCGGGATTGGTATAGAGTTCTCCCAACACATGGCCCATCAGCAGCGTGTCTTTAATCACCGCGCGGGCTTCTGCAACCGCCGCGAAGTCACCAAGCGCCAACCCCAAAAAGGCGTGCCGGTAGGCCACTACATCATCAGCGCCAAGCGGGGTTGGCAGGCCATAGAGGCTCGCCGGTTTTTGCGCTGGCGGCGCGGACTTGGGCAGCTCCGGTTTCAGCTGAGGCAGGGGGGTCGGCAGGCCGCTGGGATTGAAAAAGACCGGCGCATCTTCGGTCAGGTCTTGGGCGAAAACCGCAACAGGTGCCAAAACCGCAGTAGGCAGGGCAAAATTCGCCAGGGCCAGCACCACCGCGGCCACACCAGCCCGACGCCAGCCCCCGCTTTGCGCGGCACGGCACTCATCACGGCGCGAAAAGGCTGCGGAGGACTGCGTCGCTCTGGTCATCTGGTAGGGGACATTGGCTGTCATAACAATCAGGTCAGGTCTATCGGGTCACGTCTATCGGATCACGTCTATCAGGTCACAACTATCGGGTCGCATCAGTCAAAGCCGCCTTCAACGTCAAGCAGTCCATCCAAGCCTCCCGCTTTGCGCGCGGCTGGCGCAGCAAATAGGCCGGGTGAAGCATGGGCAAAGCAGGCAGGCTGAGGTCGTGGCTGGTATCGTGATACTCCAACCACTTGCCGCGTTGCTTTAGAATTCCGTCTTGAATGCCGGTGAGCGCTTTGGCGGGGCTTCCGCCCAAAAATACCAATATTTTCGGCTTTGCTAAGGCAATGTGGCGGCGAACAAAGGGATCACAGAGGGCAATTTCACCGCTGGTCGGGGTGCGATTGCCCGGCGGGCGCCAAAACAGAATATTGGAGACGTAGAAATTCTTCTGCCGATCCAGGCCGATAAACGACAGCATGCGATCCAGCAATTGACCGGACACACCGACGAAGGGCTTGCCGCTGCGATCTTCATCGGCACCAGGGGCCTCGCCCAGGAACATGACCGGGCTTTCGGGCACGCCGTCGCTGAAGACCGTGGATTTGGCAAGCTGCTTGAGCGCGCAGCCGTCAAATTCGCGCACGGCTTGCTCAAGGGCTGCCAGATCGTGGGCTTGGCTGGCGCTCTGTTTGGCGGTCGATAGCGCGCCTTGCAGCGCGTCATTTTCCTCAGCCGACAGGCCGGGGCTGGTGGCGCTGCCAAAGAAGGCGCCCGCTTGCCCGCTGGCAAACCGGCCCTGAGCACGAACGACAGGCGGCGTATTGGCCTGAACAGGGTTGGCCCGACTTGCCGCGGTTTGCGCGAATTGCGCCGTCTGCGGAACTGGGGCCGCTTGAGGCGTTGGGGCCGCAGATCCAACTTCCGTCGCTCTTTGCACCGCCAGCGATGCTTGAGCGGGCGCGGCCAAAGATTGCTCGATCTGCTCAAAATCGGACCAATTGGCTGGCGCGCTGTCCAACGATTCGTAGAGCCCTTCGTCCATCAACCAAGCCAAAGCCCACGCGGCCGAGAGCGGGCCATCGCAAAGCGACGCCTTGCCAAGGTCCGCGGCAGGATCATAGGGCAAAGTGGAGGGCTGAATTTTGTCCATGCACGCAATCTATAGACCGGTTGGGCAAAATTCAGGGTCTTTCCGTCGCAATAGGCCTGATTCGGAGCATTTATGTGCGTTTGCAGCCTTTTCCTCACCGTCACAGCCCGCTAGAAGAGGGGCCTGTGAATAACGCGCGATCACCAAGAAGGATTATCGCCATGAGCAACGAGATACAACGCGAATCCATGGAGCTGGATGTCGTTATCGTCGGCGGTGGCCCCGCCGGTCTGTCAGCGGCAATCAAGCTGAAGCAATTGAACCCAGAATTGGAAGTCTGTGTTCTGGAAAAAGGCTCTGAAATCGGGGCTCACGTTTTGTCGGGCTGTGTTATGCAGCCCACCGCGATGGAAGAGCTGTTCCCTGATTGGCAAGAGCGCGGCGCGCCGTTGAGCGTTCCGGTCAAGTCCGAGCGCTTTTGGATGCTCGGCAAGAAGGGCGGCTTTTCAATCCCGCTGTGGGCCATGCCGCCACAATTCCAAAACCACGGCAACTACATTGTCTCGCTGGGCAACGTCTGCCGCTGGCTGGGTGAGCAGGCCGAAGAGCTGGGCGTGATGGTCTTTCCTGGTTTTGCCGCCGCCGAAATCATCTATGACGGCGAGCGCGTGGCCGGTGTCATCACCGACGACAAGGGCATTGCCAAGGACGGCAGCCACAAGCCGACCTTTGAGCCTGGCATGGAGCTGAGAGCAACCTATACCCTGTTTGCTGAAGGGGTGCGCGGCTCACTGTCCAAGCAAGTCATCGCCAAATACGAACTGGACAAGAGCTCTGACCCCCAGACCTACGGCATCGGCATCAAAGAACTCTGGGAACTGGACCCAGAACAGCACCAAGAAGGCTTGGTCATGCACACCGGCGGCTGGCCGATGGACAGCCAGACCTGGGGCGGCTCTTTCATCTACCACCTGGACAACAATCAAGCCTACGTCGGCTATGTGGTGGGTCTGGACTACAAGAACCCGCACCTGTCGCCCTTCCAGGAATTCCAGCGCTTTAAGACCCACCCCAAGGTGGCCCCCATGTTCAAGGGCGCCAAGCGCATCTCCTATGGGGCGCGCGCCATTAACGAAGGCGGCCTCCAGGCAATTCCAGAGCTGACGTTCCCCGGCGGCGCTCTGATTGGCTGTTCGGCTGGCTTCCTGAACGTGCCCAAAATCAAGGGCAGCCACAACGCGATGAAGTCCGGCATGTTGGCCGCCGAAGCCGTGGTCGAAGCCCTGGGCAAAGGCGAGGACCGCCCGACCAGCTATCCAGAGCGCTTCGAAGCGTCTTGGATGTATGACGAGCTGCACGCGGCGCGCAACTTCCGCCCCTGGTTTGCCAAATTGGGCTTGTTGGGCATGGGCTTTGGCGGCGCCGAACTCAAGCTGTCTGGCGGCAAAGCGCCCTGGACCTTGCACCATCGCCACAAGGACAACGAAGCGCTGAAGCCCGCAGCCAGCATGCCGAAGATTGACTATCCCAAGCCGGATGGAAAGGTCTCGTTCGATCGCAACTCCTCGGTCTTCTTGGCCGCCACCGCGCACGATGACGATCAGCCCATTCACCTGACCTTGAAGGATGACTCGGTGCCTATCGCTCACAATTTGGCGATATACGACGCGCCAGAGCAGCGCTATTGCCCTGCCGGTGTATATGAAATCGTTGAAGACCCAGAAAATGGACCTAGTCTTCAAATTAACGCCCAAAACTGCGTGCACTGCAAAACCTGTGATATCAAGGACCCGAGCCAGAACATCGTCTGGGTCACGCCCGAAGGCGGCAGCGGTCCCAACTATCCGAATATGTAGGCGGTGCCTGGGGTCGGTAACGATCCGCAGCTTGGGCTTCGCAAATGATCCGGGGGCGGCCCGCCCGCCCCCAACAATCCTAGGAGGCCCTATGCATAACCAATCTGTCCCAAGGCGCGTTCCCGCCGCTCTTCCTTTGCTGCGGCTTGGCGCGCGCGACGGGAGCTTGGGCCTCGGGGGTTTGGCTGCTGCCGGGCTGCTGATCCTGCTGACCGCCGCAACACCAGTGGGCAAGGCTCAAGCGCAACAGTCCTTGGACCCTGCGCAGTTTCGGCTCAACTCCGATATTGAACAGCCCCTGCCCCAGATCGGCGAGCCCATCGCAAGTAGCGAGAGCGATGTGGGTGCCTACTTGGGCGTGATGATGGCTAGAGATGCACGCGATCTGCGCAAAGCCACCAGCTTGCTAGCGCCGCTCGTCGCGCGTCACCCAGAGCGCCTGGACCTGGCGGCTTTGCTGCACGACATGCTGGCCGCTGAAGGGCAATACGATCAGGCCGCCCCCTTGGCCCAGCGCCTGATTGATGAAAGCAACGGCGAGGATGAAGACGCCCGCCGTACCCTCTATTACGCTGCCATGGTCAAGCAGGACTACCAGGAAGCCTTGGTTCAGGCCGACGCTTGGCTTGATCGTGGGCTAGGCGCCATCTTGCGCCCCTTCGCCTTGGCTTGGGCACACGTGGGCAACGATGATCTGGACGCCGCGCTTGAAGCCCTGGCGCCGGTCATGGAGCAAGATAATACCGCCGATTTTGGCACCTCACTAAGCGCCGTGGCGCTGTGGATCGGCGATGATCGGGACGGTGCGTTGGAGCAATATCTAACCTCCATCACCGAAGCAAAGCGTCCCGTTTCCCTGCGTCATGCACAATTGGCCCTTTTGGCCTATGGGGAAGCCGGCACGCGCGAACAGCAAGACATCTTGATCGCCGCCCTGGATGAAAAGATGCGCGAGCAGCGCCTCATCAAGCGCTTGATCGAGCAAATGGCAGCAGGCGAAATTCTGACCTATCCCATCTCGACGCCCCAACAAGCGGCCGCCGAAGTCTTGGAAAACGTCGCCACCTCCTTCAGCCAAGATGAGCTGGGCAGTGAACTGGCCCTGAGCCTGGCGGGTGCCGCGCTTTATTTGAACCCGGACAACGCGGATGCGCTGTTGGTTCGCGGCGAAATCTATGCCGAACGCGGCCTGCACCGCTACGCCATTGAGGACTACTCGAAGGTCAGCCAAACCGACGCAACCAAAGCCTACACCGCCGATTACGACCGCGCCCAATCTTTGCGGGACCTGGGGCAGACCGACGAGGCCTTGGCTCTGCTGGAAGAATTGGCACAACGCGATCCCGACCGCTGGGTCTCGCTAGAGCTGATGGCTGATTTCTTGCGCGCTGAAAAACGCTATGAGGAGTCGGTTGCGGCTTATGCCCGGGCTGCTGAGCGGATCGAAGCGGCGGGCGGGCCTGCCCCTCAGCATTGGCGCCTCTATTACGCTTGGGGGATTACCTATGACCAGATGGACGCTTGGCCCGAAGCCGAAGCGCGTTTCTTGAAATCGCTAGAACTAGATCCAGACCAACCCAATGTCTTGAACTACCTGGCTTATTCTTGGGTCGATCGAGGCTTTGAGGACAAGTTTAGCGACGCTCTGATTAAACTTGAAAAGGCCGTCGATGCGCGCCCGAACTCGGGCTTTATCGTCGACTCCTTGGCTTGGGTGCTTTTCAAGCTGGGCCGCTTTGAAGAAGCACTTGGACACATGGAACGCGCGGTTGAGCTCATGCCCGCAGACCCGGTGTTGAACGACCACCTTGGCGATGTTTATTGGAAGAACAACCGCAAAGAAGAAGCGGTCTTCCAGTGGAAACGTGCCCTGTCTTTCAAGCCGTCGGATAAAGAGCGCGAACGCATCGAAATGAAGCTGGAAATTGGCCTTGAGCGGGTCGAGGAAGCCGAAGCAGCGGCGGCCGCCCAAGCCGCGGATACGGCTGACGCCCAACCCGAAGCGAGTGAAGCGGGCGATGCGAGCAATGGCGGATCGTGAGGCCAGCTTGGCCGCTGATCCAAGCGGCCAATCCCAGGCTAAGAATGGCGAGGGTCTACAGGTCTTTGCCCCGGCAAAGATCAATCTCTATCTGCACCTAACCGGACGCCGCACCGACGGCTATCACCTGCTTGATAGCCTGTTTGCCTTTGCCCGCGATCTCGGCGACGGCCTTGCCCTGGTGCCAGATTCAGCGTTCAGCTTCTCGTTGGTTGGCCCGCAAGCCAGCGCGCTCTCGCAGGACCAAGACGGTGACAATCTGGTGGTGCGTGCTGCCCTTGGGTATTGGCGTGCGCTGGGCCGCGAGGGCCAGCCTCCTTTAAAAATTCGCCTTGATAAGCGTCTGCCAGTGGCCGCGGGCCTCGGCGGAGGGTCCAGTGACGCAGCGGCCTGCCTACGCGCTATGGCCGGGCTCTATGGCCCCCTGCCCCAGGCGGAGTTGATGGCGCTGGCCCTGTCTTTGGGGGCTGATGTGCCCGCTTGTTTGGTGGCACGCGCGCAATGGGTCTCCGGGATTGGCGAGATATGTCAGCCCCTGCCGCCCTCGTGGCCCGGCCTTTTTGCCGTCCTGGTGCAGCCCGCCAAGGCCCTTTCGACCCCGGCCGTCTTCAAGGCGCGGCGTCAACACGGTGATTTTCGCTCCCCGCTCGCGCGGCCCGAGGCAGGTTTGGCAATGCCCGATTGGATCGCTTGGCTCGCCGAACAGAGCAACGATCTGCAAGAGGCCGCCAGCGCGCTTGAACCCAGCATTGCGACCGTCCTTGCGGCGATAACCGAACAGGCCGGATGCCGGTTTGCCCGTCTGTCAGGCAGCGGCGCAAGCTGCTTTGGCATCTTTTCAGACGCCGACAGCGGTCAGCAGGCCGCCGCCGTCCTCAAGTCCCAGCACCCGCAGTGGTGGGTGGGGGCCAGCCGTTTGATGTGAGCCGCACCTCGACCCTCGTCTCGACCCTCGTCTCGACCCTCGCCTTCCCATGGGCCCAAAGGGCACGCAACGTCCGAAATACATGTGCCAAAGATCGGCAAGGTGCATTTGCGGCAAGCTTTGGCCGTGGCCTCTTGGAGTTGGCAAACAAAGTCCGCCATCCCCTCTAGAGCGTCGGGCCCTGTCGTTACGACAGCCCTTCCGCTCTAGCTGGCTGATTTCTAATGCAAGTCCATGCTCATTCGTAGTGCTACTCATTCGCGGCTTGCTCTAGCCCCCAACGCTCGGCCAGCGTGCCCACTTTTCGGGCCCTGGCTCGGTCGGCCCTGGCTCGGTCGGCCCTGGCTCGGTCGGCCCTGGCTTGATCGAGTAGCGTCTTATTCGGGCTTGTAGGCTGCATCTTTCTGCCAACCGGTAAAGCCGGTTTGCAGCACCACAACATTGCTACGCCCAGCCACGCGTAGGGCAAAAGCGGCTTGAGCGGACAGGCTGCCCGTGTTGCAGAACAGAACGGTCTTGGTGTCTTCCGGGATTTCGTCGATGCGGTCCAAGACTTCGCGCCATTCGATGTGTACAGCGCCCGGGATCGTCGCGGCCTCGTACTGCTCTTCGTCGCGCGTATCGACGAACAGCACAGAATTGAAGATCTCTTCGTTGATTTGCTGCGGCAAGATAATGCCCGCCTCATATTCTGAGAACATGAGGTATTCTTGCATGGCCTCAACGGCCTCGTCGTTGGCGCTGGCCGAGACCAGCATGATGGGCGATAGGATGAGGGCCAGGCCGGCAAGTCCGGCTTTGAAGATAGAAGGCATGGGGCGCTCCGTTGTTAGCTTTCTCTGGAAATAGGCAGAAGCGTGCCCCAAAACCAAGGCCTGGGCGCCGCAAACCCCACCGAATCCGCCAGGCGTTTTGCCGCCCCATGGCGAGCACCAACGCCGAACGCGCGCCTTATCGCCAGACGCTAGATCGCTGTTTGCCCTAGTGACCCGGCTGTCGGGCAGCGGTTTGCACGATCTGTAGACTCTCATCTTCGTAGAGATCTTTGGCGTGGGTCATGCGCCGCAAATCGTACTGCAGCTTGATCGCGCAGGGCGTAAAGAACAGGGTCAAGAAGGTGGCAAAGGACAAACCAAAGGCAATGGCGGTCGCCAACGATTGCCACCACTGCCCCGAGGGCGCACCCAAGGTCACCAAATTATCCAAAAAGTTGATGTTGAGGCCCAGAACCATAGGCATAAGGCCCAGCACCGTCGTTACCGTCGTTAGCAAGATGGGGCGCAAGCGCTGCGCTGCAGTCAGGACAAGTGCCTCGTGGATCGTTACCCCCGTGCGCTTGATCTGCTCAAAGGTATCAATCAGTACGATGTTGTTGTTGACCACAATGCCCGCCAGAGCGATCAGCCCGACGCCGGTCATCACCACCCCGAACTCGCGCCCGGTCAAATAGAGCCCCAGCAGGACGCCGACCGAAGACATGAAAATGGCGCTCAAAATCAACAACATATTGAAGAAGTTGTTGAACTGGGTCACCAAAATCACCGCCATAATAAACAAGGCGATGCCGAAGGCCTGCATCAAGAAGGTGAAGGTCTCTGCCATCTCTTCGTCTTGGCCGACAAACTTCGCTTGAGCGGTACCCGGCAAGGGATTGTCTTTCAGCCAGGTCTTGAGCTGATTGACCTTTGTGGCCTCCAAGACCCTTTCACCGTCGACAAATTCAACGATACCAGCCTTGATGGTCTGCGTGCGTTGGCCATCAATGCGGTGAATGAGGCTGACCTTCGGCTTGGCCTCGCGGCTCAAGAACAGGCTCAAGGGCACCTGCCCTTTGGGCGTATCAACGCGCAGTTCATCCAGCTGAGCAAGATTGCGATACTGGGGCGGCAAGCGCAGCGTGATATCCACCTCGTCCTCAGAGCTGGCAGGCCGATAGGTTGAAATGTTCACCCCGTTGGTAATCAGGCGCACGTAGTAGCCAAGAACGCCAATGTCCACGCCGTAAATAGCCGCTTGCTCGCGATCGACCGACAGCTCCCAGTCGATACCAGGCAAGGGCAGCCCGTCTTCAACGTCGCGATAGCCGCCGATCTGCTCCATGCCGCGCAATATGTGCTCAACCGCAGGCACGATATCATCGATGGCCGCCGCGCTGACCTCGACTTGGACGGCCTTGCCCTGCGGCGGTCCAGCCTCCGGCGCGGCCACTTCAACCAGCATGCCCGGCAAATCAGCGATGCGCGCGCGCATTTCTTCTTGAATTTCCGCCACGGTGCGGCGGTTGAAATAGTCGACAAATTCGATCTGAACCGAACCGATGGTATCTTCTGCTTGCTGGGAATCGCCACCGGTGGAAGATTGCGCCACGGCGTAAATAGCGTTGAACTCACCATGTTTGCGCTGCAAGTCGAGCATTTCATTTTCAACGCGCCGCACCAGGGCATCGCGTTCATAGATCGACAAGTTGCCACGCGCACGCACCGTCAAGGTGATGTTTTCAGGCTCCACTGTTGGGAAAAACTCGGTCCCGGGCTCAGATTGCACAAACAGCGTCACGACCAGCGACAAGAAGCCAAACATAGCGATTATCACCAGCGCCGGCGCGCGCAGCAAAAAGCTCAACAAGCGCGCATACAGGGTCACGAAGCCCGAGATCTCCGTTGCGCGCTTGGGCTCTGGGCGGGGATTTTGGGAGGAGGTGGCGAACAAATAGCGCGACACCTTATAGAAGAGGTAGCCCAACACAGGGCCCAACACCAAGAAAGCAAGCCGTCCGAGGCTGTCCAACAGAGCCCAATCGGCCATACTGCTGCCCAACACCCCATCCAGGCCCGCCAACACGCCCTGCAAAATCGTCACGCCGAACAACATGAAAATAAAGCCGACCGCAACCGCGACGACCGCCAAGACCGTCTCGAGCGCAGCGCCAAGGACGGGCACAAAAATCAAGGCCATGGCCAAGCTGGCAGACAGGGTAATCAACAAGGTCTTCGGCAAATAGCCCATGAACTCGCCTACGATCCCGGGCCAGAAGGCCAAGGGGGCAAAAGCCGCAAGCGTCGTCGCCGTTGAGGCGATGATCGGCCAGGCCATGCGCTTGGCCGCTTCGGCGTAGGCTTGGTGGCGACTAGCGCCCTCGCCCAGCCTTCGATCGGCGTATTCAATCACCACTATCGCGCCATCGACCAGCATGCCCGATGCCAGGATCAAGGAGAACAACACCACAATATTGACGGTAAAGCCCAAGATCGACAGCACCATAAAGCCGATCAGGAACGAGCCTGGAATAGCAAAGCCCACCAGCAGACCTGACCGCAGACCCAAAGCGCCGACGACGATAATCAGCACCAAGATCACGGCCGCAGCAACGTTGTTGGTCAAGTCGCCCAGCATGGTACGGATGGGCACTGAGCGATCTTGCAAATACTTGACCTCAAGGCCAGCGGGCCAAGCTTGGCGTTCTTCTTCAACGATGGCTTTGGTCGCCTCGATCGTCTCGATGATATTTTCACCCGCGCGCTTTTTGACGGCAAGCGACATGGTGCGCTTGCCATTGACCCGTGCAAAGCTCTCAGGGTCTTTAAAGGTTGGGCGCACGTCGGCAATCTCGCTGAATAGCACCACAGATTGCCCGTCGGACTTGACCGGCAGCTCAAAAATGTCTTCGACATCCTCAAACAAGCCCGGCACCTTAAGGTCAAAACTACCCGCACCCGAGCGCAAAGAACCGGCTGCAATCAACCGGTTAGAACCCGCGACCAGCCCCAGCACTTCTTGCATGTTCAAGCCGTAGGACTGCAAGACGTTGGGATCGATCAAAATCTCCACCACCTCTTCACGGCTGCCCGCAAGGTCCGCCTCCAAGATCTGCGGCAGGGCTTCAATGCGATCTTGCAGGCGCTTCATCAGCTGCAACAGCGCCTTTTCGGGAACGTCCCCGAAGACCGCCAGCGTGATAATGGGCTGTTCGGATAGGTTGATCTCGCTGACCTTGGGATCGTCGGCTTCTGACGGCAGGTTCGGCTTGGCATTGTCAACCGCGCTGCGCACGTCTTCCAAAGCCGCATCCGCATCAAAGCCAGCACCAAACTCCAACACCAGATTGCCACCACCCAAGTATCCGGTTGATGTAATGGTGTTGATACCCTCGACGCCCTGCAATTCTTGCTCCAAGGGCTTCAACAGCAGACGCTCGGAATCCTCCGGGGAGATGCCTTCCAGCGAGGCACTCACGTACATGAAGGGCACGCTCACATCGGGCTCGGCTTCCTTGGGAATAGAGAGCCAAGACATGACCCCTACAGCAATAATCACCACCAGCAGCGAGAGCACCGTGCGGGAGTAGCGAAGGGCAGCGTCAATGATCGCGTTCATAATATCGTCTTTTCTGAAGAACTCAGCGGGCGCTCACACGGAGCGCGGTCGGTCTTGGTCTATTGGGCGTCCGCCAAAAGCCCCAAACGGGCCAAGTTGGTATCGTCTAGCTTTTGCACTTCGACGACCTCTTCTTGTCGCACCAGGTCCTGGCCCTGCACGATCAAGTTAAAGCTGTCGGGCAGGTCCGCCAGCCAGAGCCCGGCGGGCGTGGCATGCATGATGCGCGCAGGGTAGAACACGACTTGGTTGTCGTCGGTCACGGCTTTGACCCCGATTTGATCCTGCGGACCCAAGGTCAAGGCGTTGGTCGGCACAAAGTGGGCTTTGCGCGCAGGCGTCTGAATGTGAACTTCGGCCGAAACGCCTTCAGGCAAATTCATGCTGCGCGTGGCCGCATGGTCCATCTTTGCAGTCAATTCGACCCGGAAGGTGCGGGTATCGCCTTCAGCGACCGTAGAGATGTAGGTCACTTCGGCCTCAAAGGTATCCCCGGTCGCCACGTCAACCTGACCGATCATCCCAAGCTCGATTTGCCCAATCTGACGTTCGCCAGCCAAACCAACGACTTCGATCGGCTCTTTATCGAGCAACAAAGCAATGGGGCTGCCCGGGTTCACAAAAGCGCCCGGCTCAACATAGGTTTCTTCGATCACACCGGCAAAGCCTGCTTTGACTTCCAATTTTTTCATGGCAAGCTCGGCGCGCAAAAGGGCAGCCTTGGCGCGCTCCACCGCTGCAGTTGCCACCTCAACGTCGATCTGGGAGCCGAAGCCCTGGTCCATCAAAGACCGCTTGGCTTGCAGGTCCACTTCGGCCTGGCTCAAAGACGCTTTGGCCTCGGCAAGTTGCGCGGGTCGCTCGTCGGCATCCAAAACAGCGATGACTTGATCCTTGACCACCCGCTCACCGCGCTTCACGCGCAAGGAAGCGACTTGGCCGCCAATTTCAGCCTTGATCTCCAGCTTGCGGTCCACGCGGGTCTCCGCGGTAAATCGCAATTCAGAACGGAAATCGCGCAGGCCGACACTGGCAACCGCCACCGCTTGCAATTCGGCGACCTCGTCCAGTTTGGCACTGGGCTTGGTGACCTCCGGGCTGTTGCCACTCCAAAAGCCAAAATAAAGCCAGCCTGCAATTGCCAAGGCCAGAACGATAGCAGGTACCAGGGATCGAAGCATGGGTGTGTGTCTCTGTTGTCGGCGCGCTTGCGGGCCTTGCCCCCTCTGACGAAGGTCGGCTGGGCTCAAGGCGCTTGTTTTGGCGTCATCGGACCAGTGGACCGCCCGCCGATTGTTGCGGGGGAGAGCAGGCAGACGCAGTTTCGCCTCTATATAGAGCGCAAGACCGGCAAGGAAAAGGCGCGCGCTGCATCTTTCAAGGCCGCTCGCACCAAAATCTGAAGACCAAAGCCGGATGCTTGCGGCCTTGTGCGGCTGTTGGCCCACAATGGCAACCTGACCCAAAAGCCGAAGGCGCAAAGAAAAACCGCCCATAACAAGGTGTTACAGGCGGTGACAGTTTGGAGATTGTGCCTGGTTGGGACGGAAATTCCGTCTTATGCTGCCCACAGCGCAGCGATCGATCCCGCCCAGGCGAACCGGATCAATTGCCATGTACAGCAATCCCAAATTGAGAAATCAAGGCGGCGCTGGGAGACAGAGCACCGTGCTAGGGTGCGCGCCCCAAACGCGGGCCTGATGGTGCGGACGAGTCGCGAGAGGCGCGGCTCTCAGATCCGCCTAGCTTCTGGCTGGCGAGCAGTGCCCTCAGATCAAACGACCCACGCCGGGCGCGCTAGAACTTGACCCGCAAACCAGCGCGCAGGTCGTGCTGGTGCGATTCATCGCCGAAGGTGAAGTCATAGTCCGTGAAGAAGGTCAGAGCCTCGCGCGCTTCGACATTGATGCCACCGCCCAGCGTGAAGGTGGCCTGTGGCAGCTTAGCGCTCTTTGAGAACTGGGTATTGGCGGGGTCCAAAGTGAAAGCCGCCGGAACAGCGATGTCTTGCCCCATAACCATATAGCGAGTTAGAGCCCGAACTTCCGGGATGAAAATTGTGCTGCCGGACTCAAAGGCCTTACGTACCTCAGCCCCCGCAAAGCCGGTCAGCTGATCGTGGCTCCAGTTTTCGATATCCAGTCCCAGCGCGGAATAGGATCCGCCAGCACTTTCGCGCATGTCGCCAAAGCTGGCCAGGTGGTATTCAAACCCGGCTTGTGGTTGGAACTCAAAGCCGTTTTCGGACTGGTATTCTTGCGTAATGCGCGCCATCGCCGTTGCCGAATGGGACTGAATCTCACCTGTGTAGGTCTGGTTGAGATTGTTGCCGACGATTTGCTTGATGGTGCGATTGGCCTCGCCCCAGCCGAAGGTATAGCCCAAGGCCGCGTCGATGTTGAAGAAGGTCATGTGCTGGCTCACATAGGCGCCAACGTGGCCGTAGTGCGTGGCGTAATCGCCGAAATTGTCTTCCAAGCCCTTGCCAAAGCCGTAGCCAGCTGCCAGCCCCAGAGTCGAGCTGCCAATGCGCTGATCCAAGCCGAACATGGCGCGGTAGAGCTGGTAGTCCAAATCCATGTGCTCGCGGTCATCGAAGTTACCCAGATCCATATCCAGGCTGCCCCAAACGTTCATACCGTCCGACAACTGGCGGCAGTTCTGCTGGCCTGCGCCTTCCAGCGTGCCGCAGTGTTCGCGATCATCAATACGCTCAATCAGGTAGCGACCAGCGCTCAGTCCGGCGTTGGCGTTGGCTTGGTAGACACCGATGTAGAATTCTGGCGTCAGCAAGGCCAACTCGTGTTCTGGTACCAAGCCCGCTTGCAATGCCGCGGCGACGTTGTTGCCGCCAGGCTCGGTAATCAATTGCTGGAAAACGATATTCGAATTCAGGATTTTGTCGGCAACGATGGTCTCTTCTTCGGTATCCGGGGACACCACAACGGGAACCAGTTGCTCGCCGATGGTCAACAAGACGTTCTGCGAGTCTTCATCATAGATCAAGTTGAACGAGTCACCCAAAGGCGTCACCAGATCAAAGCGCCCCGTGGTGGTACCGCCAACGTCCGCCAAGACCATAATAAAGGTCTGGCCGTCAACCGGGCCGCTCAAGGTGTTGATCTGAAGGCGGGCATCGGGATCAATCAACAGATCCTTGTTGATGATGAGCTGGTCGCCAAGGCCGTTGGCTGCATCAACATCCAGTTGCAGCACCGATCCCGCCGTTGCTGTATAATCGCCGTCAACGGTCAAGGTACCGATAGTGCCATGGGTTGCCGGGGAAATGCTGCCTCGGTTGACCACGTTGCCGTGAATGAGGCCCGTCCCGTTCAGATAGCCCAAAGTCGTGTCGCTGGAATTGACGACCAAATCATTCGTTGTTGTCAGCACACCGTCAATAACAAGCGTGCCATTATCGACTGTTACCAGATCAATGCCGTTCGAGGTGCCGTCCAAAGTCAATTGTCCACCAGAAACGGTCAAGCTGTCATAGGCCAAATTGGCAGAGGTGTACCAAACGCCAGAACGCTGCTCTATGTCTTCGAATTCGACAATATGAGCCAGGTCTGTGCTGCCCAAGACATAGATGCTGCCATCGTTGGCGCCGCCCAAGGCCAAAATATCGTTGCCGCCAACACCCCCATCAATCAAGGCGCTGTCGCCAATGAGGCTGGGTGTGCCGTTTAGGAGGAAGGTATCGGAGTCATTGCCATCGCCCATGTGAACTTGGCCATTGACCACGCCCGTTGAGGCGTTTTCAAAGTAGTCATTGCCACCCTGCATGCTGATTTCATACCGGCTATCAGCTGAGGTATCGTCAAGGGTCGCCTCGTTGATGATGATATCACCGTTATCCGACAAGACATAGCCGACGCTATAGCCGTTGCCCTCAATCTCGAAGTGGTAGGTCTGACCCGAACCGAAGGTAGAGTTGATCGCATTGCCAGACGCGCCCACCCTGCCGCTGATGTAGGAATTGGTGCCATTCACTGAGGTGGTGACTTTGTTGTCGTTGGCTTGTGCGGACGCAACAAACCCGGACATCAAAAACAAGCTGGAAAGCATTGTGGTAGTCAGCAATGGCTTTCGCATGATAAAATCTCCAAAGTATTCTTTTTTTACCCGTCCCAGAAAATCACTGGTCAAAGCGCCGCTTTGCAAACGCGACTTGAGTTAGTATGAACTCGAAAGCCTAATAATATCGGACAGAGAATATTCATTTAACGCTAACAGCTATATAACTAGCCAAAAGTATGCACAATCTCAGATAGAAGGCGATCTTGTGTCATTTTCCTTCAATTGGGGCGAAGGCATGGCGGCCCCCAAGACAATGCAAGTCCAGCGCCCCATTGGCCCCAATCGTGACACAAGCCCTGACTTCGAGCCCTGACTTCGTGCCCTATCCTCGCTCGGCCAAGGCTGGTGTGATGTCCGCAAGGCTCAATTGCCCGTAATCGCGCACAAAGCGTTTGCGCTTCGACCAAGCCACGTCCATTTATAGGACATGACCGAACCGCTCTCCTCGCAGGCCTTTGAAATGAAGCCAGGTGCCCCGGCAAACAGCCAGGCAAACAGCCAGGCGCATACCGTGGCGCGCGCTCAGACGGGCGAGGCGGCCAAGAACGCGCAAAAGGGCGACGACCGCCAGCCAGCGAACGGTACAGTGGTCGCCCACAAGAGCGGGCCAAACAGGCAGGCGCGCAATCAAGGGCGCGCTCCCCGCACGGGACGCAAGACAAACGCCAGCGGTGTTTTTGCGGCGCTGGACCTTGGTACCAATAATTGCCGGTTGCTTGTCGCGCGCCGGGTGCCCGGAGGCCACCGTCTGGGCGAGGTTCCCGCGGCCCGTACCGTCAAGGGCAGTCGCCCCCGGCCCCCGTTTCGCATTCTGGAATCCTACTCGCGCATCGTGCGTTTGGGCGAAGGGCTAGCGCTGACCGGCGCCTTGGGGGAAGAGGCGATTTCGCGGACCTTGGCGTCTTTGAAAGCCTGTTCCAGCATCATCGCCAACCATCGCGTTGACAAGGTGCGGTGCATCGCCACCGAAGCCTGCCGCGCGGCCTCCAATTGCGACGACTTCTTAGAACGGGTACGTCGCGATACGGGCTTAACCTTAGAGCTGATTTCGGGCGAGGAAGAAGCCCAGCTCGGCTTTATGGGTTGCGCGCCGCTGATGAATCCGCGCCGCCCTTATGCGCTGGTGTTTGATATTGGCGGCGGCTCGACAGAGATCTCTTGGTTGCAAATCAAGGGCGGCCATCGCCCGCGGGCCTTGGATTCTCTGTCCTTGCCCATGGGGGTTGTCACGCTGGCCGAGCGCTACGCTGCGCGCGCGCAGCAGACCGGAAATTCCGGGGCTCTCAGCGTCAAAGGACAAACGCTCTCAGACGCGGACTATCACGCCATTCGTCAGGAAATGGCCGCGGCGCTGGCGGACTTCGAGCGGCGAAACCGCATCGCTACCCATCAACGCCAAGCCAAGGTGCAACTGATCGGAACCTCCGGCACCGTCACCACGCTGTCAGCGCTGGTGCAAGGGCTGGAGCGCTATGACCGCTCGCGCGTGGACGGTTCCTACCTCACCATCAACGCCATTGAGCGCGTTTGTCAGCGCTTGCTGGCCATGGACCACCATGAGCGGGCAAACCTGCAAAGCATCGGCACCCATCGCGCAGATCTTGTGCTGCCCGGCTGTGCGATCTTGCAGGGCATTTTGGATATCTTCCCTTTGCAGCGTTTGCGGGTTGCCGATCGCGGCTTGCGCGAAGGCATGCTGTATGAGTTGATGGCTCAGCCACGCGACGCTGGCCCATTACGGGGAAAGACCCGGCGCCACGGCGAGGAAGGCCTTACTAAACCCGGAAGCAAACCAGGCGGCAAACCCAGCAATAAGCCAGGTGGCAAATCCGGCGGACGCAGCAAGCACCAGCGCAAGCGAACCCAACACGCCATGGCCAATGCCAAGGGTGACGGGCGCAACGCAAAAGCGCCAGGTGGCCACCAACAGGCTCACAAAAATCATGGCGGCTCCAGCGACCCAGCAGGGTCCTAGGCACGCGCAGCCCGCCGACGCCCTGGGCTCTTGCCGCTGGGATCTGGGCTTTTACCTGTGGTTTTTGCCAGCCGCCAAGACTAGACTAGCGCTGGTACTTGTGGTCCCTACAGCCCACCGCGCCAGCAACCTTGTGCCTTGCATCTCGTTTCAACCAGAGCCATATCGCCCCCATGTCGAAAAAACCAAGCGCCTCTCCCGGCTCGAAGAGCAACGCTCGAGCGCGCAGCAAGACCGCCAAACGGCCTGACCCCAAAGCAATCGGGATCGCGGTCAAGCCGGGCGCTGCTGCCAAGGGCGACCCCATGCAGGCGATCGGCGCCCAGCGACAGCTCACCACCCAGGTCAAAACGGCTCGTAAGCGCACAAACTCTTCAGCACGATGGCTGAACCGCCAGCTCAATGACCCCTTTGTCGCCGAGGCCAAGCGTCAGGGCTATCGCTCAAGGGCGGCCTTCAAGTTGGTTGGGCTCGATGATCGTTTCGGCTTTTTGAAGCCAGGCGCCCGCATTTTGGATTTGGGCTGCGCCCCTGGCGGTTGGCTGCAAGTCGCCGCCCGGCGCACCGGCGCGGACAAAACCGATGACGAGAACCCAAAACCGTCAGATGCGCGCGTACTGGGCATCGACATGCAAGAAGTTGAGCCGGTGCCTGGCGCGGTTATCTGGCAAGGCGATATGCGCGACGAGGACACCCAGGCTTGGGTGATCGAGCAAGCGGGCGGCAAACTGGACGCCGTTATTTCCGATATGGCCGCGCCCTCGACCGGGCACGCCCAGACCGACCACTTGCGGGTCATGACGTTGATCGACATCGCTTTTGATGTGGCCGAACAGCTGCTAGCTCCGGGCGGCACCTTCGTTGCCAAGGTCCTGCAAGGCGGTGCGCAAAAGGCGACATTGGACCGCCTGAAGGCCAATTTTAAGAAGGTGCAGACGGTCAAGCCCGACGCCTCTCGCTCTGATTCCCGCGAGCAGTTTATCGTCGCCGTGGGGTTCAAGGGTTAGGCATCGCCAGCCGCGACATGGTTCGCCTGCAGCTTTATTGCCCACGCAGCGTGTTAGTGGCTGCCTCACCCAAGCTCATCTGCAACCCAATCGAAAGACGCTGGATTGGGCGATCGCTTCGGCCAGGGAAAGCTTGATTGCGCGCGCGATCCAAGCCAATGCACGACAACTCAATCAAGGATGCCCGGTCATTGGCTGCCGTTTTAGCTATGGCCCCAAGCAGGTCTCTATGATCCTGGTCAAACAACGAGACTACTTGCGCAGCATCACTTTCGCCATCGCACTGACTTTTTCCCACAGACAAGCTCGCCACCTCCGTCTCGAGCAGCTGTTTGGCGTCCAACACTCCGGCGCCAAATTCACAAGCGGGCAGTGTCGTCACCTTCCGTGAAGACTCGGTTATCGCGGCCCGGAAGAGCTCCTGAAGTCTTTGATCCGCCCTCAGGCCTGCCATCAGTTCGTCCCTGCCGTGATGGGATAGCCAACAAGCCGCAGCGGCGGCGGTGAGCGCAGCGGCGAATGACGTCCCCTGCCCGACACTTGTTGCGTTGCTTCCAGCCTTTGCATCAGCGTGGAGAACAAACTCCGCGGGCGCTGAGATATCAACAGCCGGACCACGGCAACTGCCTACCCAAGGCTCATCACCGTCATTGGTGCCCGCAACCGCAAGGACATCATCGAAACGCGCGGGCCAAACCACCAAACCCACACAATTTCCAGCGGCGGCGACCAAAATGATATGTGCTTCTCGAGCTTTTTTGACGGCTTCCTTGAGGGTCCAACTAAATAGGCCACCCAAACTCATGTTGACCACATGGCCACCGCAAACGCGTGCTTGATCAATAGCCCGGGCCACATTGAGCTGACCAACGCGAGCAACCGTTTCGATACAACGAATAGGAACCAGGCTTGCTTCAGGCGCAGCGCCGGTGACTTCGCCGTCCACCGGACTTGCGATGACGCTGCCCGTCGCCGTACCGTGACCTTTGTTGAAACCGGATGCCATCGGGTCTACCGGCAGCTGGTTTGGCTCAATGAGGTTTTTGGCACAGGAGTGTTTAAGTGCATTTGCGGGCAGCTCGCCATGGTTGGCCACCAACCCGGTGTCGGCGAGGAAAACGGAGCTTCCCTCGCCTTTTGCTTTGCGCCCCTGTTTTGTCGAATAGGCCCAAGCGTCAGCAAATCTAGTCTTAGCGATTGCCCAATTCCGCTCGTCCGGTCGCTGCGTATCGTCGGCTTCGCAGAAGGCCAAAACGTTGGTCTCGGTGGACTTGGCTCCTCTAAGCAAGGAGGCGAGATCATAATAGTCGTCCTGCAAATCAGGTTCGACAGTCCTGGCGTCCAACAAGCCCCAAATGGCCCGAGCAAGGTCGAATTGATCTGCCCTCTCTACACCCTGCACGCCCGGGATCTCCAGCAAGCGAAACATCGCCATATCTGGGCTGTTTTCAAATAGAGGCCCGCACGTCACCGCCAAGTCAAATCGGCGCGCTACGCGCTGCACGACAGCTTGGTCTGTTGCTTGAGGGTTCTCTGGCGCGTCATAAAGTTGCACCGAAAATCGCAAAGGTTCGGCTTCAGTTTGCGATTTTGATGTCGCCCGCACACGCTGCAAGACCTCATCTAGGTCTGAATCGGATAGCTGGAACATTGCGCCTTCCCAAATATCAGAAAAGCGGGTTTGGCTCTTCTGTGTGCATGTTGTTTTGCAAAAACAATACACCTCATTTTCAAGGCATACAAGCCTCGACCCATCCGGCGCAATGCTGGCCCTGGCCCCATCTATGCGAAGCGACCAACAGTGAGGGCGCGGACCGTGAACGCATTTCGAGGCTCTATGCCCCGCCATCACCGCCCATCACCCGCCCATCACCGGGCCGACAACATTGCTAAAACAACTGGCCCTGCCCGGCCGGGGGAGCCTGATCTCGCGACTGGGTGCCCGCGGGCACCGGCCTGGTCGCGTTGATCGCGCGATCCACTGGCTCAGCCGCATAGCGCACTTGCGCGGTCTCATAGGATAGGTGGTCCAAGGTGGTGTGGCGCTTGTCGTGCTCTAACCAGCGCCGGGCTTGCGCGCCATCGACCATAATCGGCATGCGCTCGTGCAGCTCAGCGATCGAAGGGTTTGCTTCGCGGGTCAGGATTGCAAAACTGTACAGCGGCACGGCGGCACCCTTCCAAACATCCCAGATCCCCAGGAAGAAGAACAAGGGATGGTCGGGCCAGGTGATCTTGTAGGGCTGTTTGCTTTTGTCCTCGCGCTTCCATTCATAGAAGGCATTGGCAGGCACCACGCAAGGATTGTGCGCCGCGGCATAGCGAAAGCTGGGCTTTTCAAACACGGTCTCTGAGCGGGCGTTGATCATGCGCGCGCCGCCGTTGGCATCCTTGGCCCATGAGGGCACCAGCCCCCATTGCATGGCCACGGCGTGCAAGAGCCCATCGGGACCCTTGGCGATGACCGATAGGTTTTGCGTCGGTGCAGCATTGTCGTTGGGTGGCACCGGCGCGACGCTGGCAAGATCGAACCAGCGCCGTGTCTCTTCGACCGGGGTTGCAAACTGGTAGCGCCCGCACATGGCTTGCTCCTCCTGTTTTACGGGTGGTTCAACTGGAGCATAAGTTCGGACCTGGACGCGGCGGTAGCCAGCCCCTACATAGGAGCGGTCTTGGCGCCAAGGCCCGGCCTCACATATCCAGAGTTTGACCAAAATTGCCGGGCTCGGCAAGCGTCTATGCCCGGTTAAGTAGTGAGGCTGACGCGACAGGAAGCCAAGACTGCACGACCCACCCGCCACGAAGCCACAAAAAGGAAGCCACCCATGAACCTGCACTACGATCTTTTTGTCATCGGGGGCGGCTCAGGCGGCGTCAGGGCTTCGCGCATGGCTGCGGCCACAGGCGCCAAGGTCGGTATTGCGGAATCCTATCGCTGGGGCGGCACCTGCGTTATCCGCGGCTGCGTGCCCAAGAAGCTGTTTTCCTACGCTAGCCACTTTGGCGAAGAGCTGCACGATGCGGCCGGTTACGGCTGGTCTTTGGGCGGCTCGCCCAGTTTCAATTGGAAGAAGCTTATGGCGGCCAAGGACGCAGAAATTGACCGCCTCGAACGGGTCTATGAGCACTCGGTCCTTATTCCCGCTGGTGTCGAAGTCCACCATGGCATGGCCAAGCTGACAGGGCCCAACACCATCGATTTAGACGGCCAAACCATCACAGCCGACAAGATTTTGATCGCGGTCGGCGGCCATCCAACGCGCCTGCCGATCCCGGGCGCAGAGCTGGCCATGACCTCCAATGAGCTGTTTGAGTTGCAGGACTTTCCCGAAAAGCTGTTGGTCTATGGCTCGGGCTACATCGCGGTCGAGTTCGCGGGCATTATGAACGGCTTGGGCGCCGATGTGACCCTAGCCTTTCGTGCGGACAAGATGCTGCGCGGCTTCGACGAAGACCTGCGCGATCACCTGACCCAGCAGATGGAAAACAAGGGCATTACGGTCATGCCCTATACCACCTTGAAAGCGCTGGGTGGGCAAGCCGGGGCAGTTGACGTCGCCTGGCAGCAGCACGGTGAAGACCTTCCCAGCCAGGTCTTCGATCAGGTGCTGATGGCGACCGGCCGACGCCCCAACACCCACAATCTGGGCCTGGAAGAACTGGGCGTTGCGCTTAGCAGCCATGGCGCAATCGAGGTCGATCAGCACTTTGAAACCTCAGTGCCTGGTATCTATGCTCTGGGCGATGTCATCGACCGCGTTCAGCTCACGCCTGTCGCCCTGGGCGAGGCCATGGCTTTTGTCGATACCCACTTTAAGGGCAGGCCTCGACGCATGGACTACAGCAACATCGCCACCGCGGTGTTTTCTGACCCCAACGTCGGTACCATCGGCCTGAGCGAGGAAGAAGCGCGCGCGCAGGGATACGACATTGCTGTCTATCGTTCGACGGGCCGGGCTATGAAGCATGTGCTGCCAGACCGAAACGAGAAAATGCTGATGAAACTGATCGTTTGCCGGGAAAGCGACCGCGTGCTTGGCCTGCATTTCATCGGCCCTGACGCGGGCGAGGTGGTTCAGGGCTTTGCTGTTGCCATGAAGATGGGCGCCACCAAGGCCGACTTTGATGCTACCGTCGGCATTCACCCCACCGCCGCCGAAGAGCTGGTGACCATGCGCGCTCCCGTTGCAAGCTAGGAGGTTACATGGCACCCGCAACGACGACGGCTGAGACCCGCCTAGTGAACCTGAAAGGGGCCGCGCCCCACCTGTTGGACAAGGTTTTGGCGCGCAATCAAGAAGTTGAGGCCGTGACCTCGCCCTTGGATCAACCAGCACTGCAAGCCCTGATCGACGCCAGCTTCCTGGCGCTTGCTGATCCCAGCAGCGGCTCCTTCCTCATCACCATGGCGCCCGACGCGGATTACCAGAGCGCCAATTACCTTTGGGTGCAGCAGCGCCTTCAGCGCTTTGCCTACATTGATCGCATTGTGGTTGCGCCCCAGACGCGCGGGCAAGGCTTGGCGCGGCGCTTCTATGCCGCTCTGGAGCAAGAGGCGCTGGCGCAGGACTTGCTCATGTTGGCTTGCGAGGTCAATTGTAAGCCCGACAATCCGGTCTCTCACGCTTTTCACCAAGCGCTGGGCTTTGCCGCCTTGTATGATCGCGACATGACAGAGGCCGGACAAGCAGGAAAGTGGGTGCGTTACTACGCTAAGCTGCTGGCCTAAGAACCCAGAGTTGCCCGGTGACCGAAGTGACCAGGGCGACCAGGGGCTAGGGACTAGGGGCTAGGGGCTAGGGGTGGCCAAGGGAGGCACGATGAACCAGCGACAGCAAAATCGCACGGCGCGTAGGCGCGGCGCTGCCCAAGGCGTCCACGCCCAAGGCGTCCGGGCCCAAGGCGTCCGGGCCCAAGGTGACCGGGCCCAAGGTGACCTGGCCCGAGGTGTCCTAGCCCCCGACACCTCGAAACTTCGGGCAGGCAGCTGGCGACCGCATCCACCGGAAGCCGTGGCGCGTGTCGCCAACGCAGCGGTCGAGATTGTCACAACAATCGGCATGGCCGATGCCCCGCCAGAGTTGATTGCCCTAATCGAGCGCGTCGGCGGCAAGCATCAACAAGGCCGCCTGCTGTTTCCCCGTTCTTTGATCGAACAGGCCTTGGCGCAAGGCCCGCGCCAAGTGCTGCTTGCGGGCCAAGACCCGCGCCACGACCTGTTGGTGGGCGGTGCGCAGGCTTATGCGGGGACTGGAGGCGCCGCGCCCTTCTTGCTGGATGATGCAAGCGGGCAGTTTCGCCCCTCCAACCTGGCCGATCTTTATGCCGCCGCGCGCTTGGCCGACCGCCTTGAGCACATTCACTTTTTCGCCCGCTCCTTGGTCGCACGCGACATTGGCGATCCGCGCGCGCTGGATTTGGCAACCGCCGCTGCCTGTTTGCTCGCCACCACCAAGCACGTCATGGTCCAAGCCAGCACACCGGAGCATCTAGAAGATATCCATGCGCTTTGTGTGGATTGGGTCGGCGGCGCTCAGGCCTTGCGCGAGCGCCCGATTTTATCCCTCAACATCAATCCCGTCGTGCCGCCGTTGCGCTTTGACCCGCAAAGCGTCTTGGTGCTGATGCAAGCGGCACGGCTGGGTATTCCCGTTCATTGCAATGTCTTTGGCCAGTTGGGCGCCTCCAGCCCGGTTACCATTGCCGGGTCCGTGGCCCAGACCTTGGCCGAAGTCCTGGCGGGCTTGGCCATTGTTCAGGCCCTAGCACCGGGTGCGCCGCGCATCGCTGGGCCCCGCGCTATGATTACCGACCTTCGAAGCGGCGCCATGGCGGGCGGGTCCGGCGAGCAGGCTTTGGCCAACGCGCTCATGTTTCAGGTCATGCGCGCTTGGGATCTGCCGAGTTCGGCCATCGCGGGCGCGAGCGACAGCAAGCTCCCCGATTTTCAAGCCGGGTACGAAAAGGCCATGTCCGTCAACACCGCGATACAAGCCGGAGCCAACCTCATAACCCAAGCCGCAGGCAGTCAGGCAGGGCTGATGGCGGTCAGCTTGGCTGCGATGGTGGCGGACAACGATATGCTGGGAGCGCTTGCCCGCGCGAACGACCTGCCCCCGGTCGATGACGACAGCCTAGACCTGGCGTCCATCCGCCAGGTCGTGACGACGGGCGAAGGGCATTTCTTGGGTCAGCCCCAGACCTATGAAAGGATGCGCCGCGATTTCTTGTATCCAGACGTGGCAGACCGCAGCAGTATTGACGAATGGCAGACCGGGGCGCGTCTGGACCTGGCGGTGCGCGCGCGACAAAGGGCGAACGAGCTCACTGCACAGCATTGGCCAAAACACGGCCCTGCACAGCTGCGGCGCGAACTAGAGCAGCGCTATGGCTTGCATCCTCAACCAAAAGCCGCCCCATCAAGGCAGAAGGAGACCTGATATGAAGATCGCGGTTGTTGGCACCGGTGCCATGGGCTCGATCTACGCCGCGCGTCTGGCGCGGGCGGGCCATGAGGTTTGGGCCATTGACGCCTGGGAACAGCACGTCACCGCCATGCAGCAACACGGCCTGCTGATTACCGGCCCGGATGGGGAGTTTCGAAGCCCGGAAATACAGGCCGACGGCGACCTGGCAAGCGCCGGCATTTGCGATCTTTACATCATTGCGACCAAGGCTTCCGGCGTCGCTGCCGCGGCCCAGGCGGTGGCGGCGGTCATGGGGCCTGCTTCCTTGGTGCTGACCATTCAAAACGGCCTTGGCGCTGGCGAGCGGCTCGCCCAACACATCCGCGAAGACGCAATCATGCTAGGCGTGGCGGAAGGCTTTGGTGCCTCCATGGTCGGCCCGGGTCATGCACGCCACACCTCGATGAAAATGCTGCGCCTGGGGGGGCTGTCTGGCGGCAAAGATACCCGGCTTGACCCAGTGGCAGAGGCCTGGCGCTCCGGCGGCTTTGAGGTGCAAATCTTTGACGATATTCAAAAGCTCATCTGGGAAAAATTGCTGTGCAATGTGACGCTTTCAGCGCCTTGCACCGCGTTCGCCTGCACGGTCGCTGAGCTGCGTGCCGATCCTGAGCGCTGGGCCATCGCGCTTGGCTGCGCACGCGAAGCCTACGCGGTAGGCTGCGCTCTGGGTGTGGCCTTTTCTTTCGGCAATGAAGCCGCTGCGCTGCGCTACGTGACCGACTTTGCCGAGCGGGTTGGCGCCGCCAAACCCTCTATGTCGCAGGACCACGAGGCCGGGCGCCGCTCTGAACTGGCGGCCATAAATGGCGCCATCGCACCGCTGGCCGCCAAGCTGGGATTGAGCGCGCCGCACAACGCAACCCTCAGCGCCGTGTTGCGCGCACGCGAGCAAGCGTTCCAGCGCTAAACCCAACGCAACCCAAGCGCTAACATTCTGATTTCATGGAAAAATGGAGCGGGTGATGGGCTCCATCTTTTGCGATTTGACACAATTTTTGCAACGATTCCAATGCTATAGTCTCTAGCGAATTTTGACTTGTGTATCAATTTGGTTAGATTTGTGTATGCAATTTGTGGACAAGGGGTCCAAGCGCTGGGTTCCTATCCCCGATGTCATCAAGCCTATGATGCCCAAGTAAGGCGCTGGTCGCTTGTTCAACTACAGAGTAGATTCTGAGGGTAAGGCAGAGAATGCAGCGTCAAAGAAGGTCATGCCGATCATCAAGAAGGTTAGAACGAGCCCAAGGCAGACAGCGCACAACCTTCGGGGAACCCTCAAGGACCTGCTACGAGATGCTGGAGTGAGCAAAGAGGACCAAGACTTCATCACAGGGCATGGGCAGGGAGATGATGCAAGCTAGTACGGCTCAGGTCCCTCTATGAAGACATAGGCTTGAAGCACTTAACTCAGTCAATCACCTTTGGTTAACTACAACCTAATTTACCATTCTTAGGGCGCTCGCTGAGCACTCTGACAGGAATATGCTTAACGTGTTTGCACGTTAGGACCTTGTCACGTAGCACACGGGCGTCTTGCAGAACATCATCTAGGACGGTGATCTGTCTGGAAAATCAATCAAAATCAGATAGTTAGATGGGGCAACAGCTCATCGCTGGAAAACATTCGCCCGCAACAGACAAAATCTTCAATGGCAGGGGTTGAATTAGCCTCAACCTATACCTATGTATATGCGGTTCGTAATTAGTCGAACGTATTTCGTAATGTTATGGAGACCATATAGCATGGCAATAGACTTTGTCAACAGGAAAATTCAAGAGGCCGGAGGCAACACCGTCGCTGTCAGCCCTTCGATGGAGGAACAACAAAGGTGCAACACTGAAAGTGAGCCGGGGCTATCTAGTCCTGAAACAGAGCAGGAAGTTCACGAGGAGGGTAGCGTATGACCTGGGCGTATGTGGGCGCTTCTGGGCCGTGAAATTGCTACATCTAGTGCTTTAGGTGGCTCCTTGTGCTAGATGTGGGATTTCTTGCGGTGTGACATGCGCTGGATGGCCTATATAAAAGAGAAGGGCTTGCGACCTGGGCATCTGGCCAAAGCGCAACTTAGAACCGCCACCTCAGGCCACCAGTGGCTGAATATGACCTCTCACGAGCCAAAGGGTTCACAGCCTGAACAGACAAGTCAAGAGTAGCGCCATCAAGCCAATCAACCCCAAAGACATCGTTCATGGGCCCGCTCAAGCCAAAGGCAAAGGTGGAGGAGCAGTCAGAAGGGTCAACAACATCACCTGAGTTCAACGTGGCTGCCTCTGTGCCTGTCCAATGGTACTTAAACTCATAGGTGGCGAAGCTCGATAGTCCCAGGATAAGGCTGTCGTTTGTGCTTACCCTTATGCCTCCAGCTGTTGCTATCGCTTCTGTCCGAACTGATCCTATGGCAGTTCCAAAGTTGGTGGTGTAGCTGTCTGTGGTTTCAGTCAGGTAGTCAAAGCTCACATAGGGGGATATCTGGTAGGGCTCAACATCAAAGTGGCCATTGACCTTTCCGAAGCCATAGAACCTGTTTGAGGTGAAGTCGCCTGTCTCAGAAGCTGCTGATATGCTGTTGTCTAGCCATGAGTAGGACACAAGGCCCTCAATCGAGAACAGGTCACTGGGCTTTGAGGCACCGTAGGCATCCAGTCTCCAGCCATTCTTTGTTGTTGACCCATCAAGGGCATTGTCGAACTCTAGCTCAGAATACTCATAGCCTAAACCAGCGCCAAACATCAGGGTCTCGCTGAAGATGAAGTCCACCCCGCCGGTGATGTTTCTTGAGAAGCCCTCATAGCCACCTTCTCGCGTGTTGATGTACTTCCCTGCTGTATAGCTCACATAGCAGCCCGTTGACGAAGTCGCGTATGCATGATTCTCTGCCAGCTCGATTTGAACGGGGGACATGCAGATGGCGATGGGGCGTCAGACAGAGCGTCAAGGTGATTTGATGT
>JAUIHE010000168.1 GCA_030432195.1 Alphaproteobacteria bacterium | reverse complement strand
CGCGCAGAGCCAGCAAGGTCTCACTGACCAGCCCCGGATCGCAGACCTTGATGTGAATGTTGTTGGTCTGCAACACGCCGCCCAGGTCGGACTTGTTGCTCGCTCCGCTGCGCAGCTTTTTGAGGGTGGTGGCTCTGTTGCCAAAGGCCTCAAGGAAGGCGAAGGGAAACTCATCACTGTCGAAAGGCAGTTCGGCCAATGCCGATATTGCTTCTTCGATCTCAACAGCATTCATGCCTGTGTCCCCTCTGCTCGTCGCGGCCCGATTGCCAGCAACTGACCGTCCAGCTGCATAAAGACCATGCCCCCCAAAGACGCGCAAGTTTCTTATTTGGTGGCCCGGGACTGCCTTGCCCCGGCTACGCTGCGACATTGCCACGACTGCGACAACTGCGACCCGGGGCAGGCGCTGGGACGGTGCCTGTCGCGTATGCCTCGTTATTTTCAACGATGCATCTGCGGCACTGCCCAGCCCCATTTCTGGCCTTCGTCCGCCCCAGGTATATCGAAACACCCACTGCCCGCCGCCGTCCTTGCGCTTAGCCAGCCAGAGCCCGCGTTTCCCAATCCACCTACTGATCCCGTCTTCATATAGGCATGGAAATGCCATTATGCATGTTAAGCTATTGATTTATATGATCTTACACCAAAGAAAAACATTGACAAACCAACACATTTGCCGTTTCGATGCCCCTTGGGGACACCAATTGTTTTCCATCTGCCAGCCTTGGCAAGCGGCCGCGTCCAGCTAACCCGAACGTCAGCGATCTAATGGTCAGTCGAAGTCGCCAAATCTTGTTGGTCGTTGGCAGTCGAACGGTCTGGCGAAGCTTTTTGCCCGTAGCAAACCAGCTGATCCAGCGCGGCGCTGATGTTCGGATCTTAGCGCATTCTTGGGCGCCACGAGACATCCTTGATGGTCTAAAAGGGCCCGGGGCCAACCGCAGAAACCTGCTCATTTCCCCACAGGAGGCCCAACAGCAGAGCTGGCGCTACATCGTCATTAGCCAGCCTCTTGAGGACCTGCAGCTTAGGGGTCACAAAGTCTATATCAGCCACGGCATGATGTTCGGCAACGCCGCTTGGACAGCGGCTCTGGCAAACAGTGCGGACACCTTCATTTGTCGAAGCTCTGCCGAGTTTGATTATTTGGATCAAGTTCTTGGTGAGGACGCCCAAAGAATGGCGCGTTTCAACTTCGGCAGCCCCCGCATGGACCGATTTTCCCACTTCCTCGCCCTGCCGGTGAACCAACAGCGCTTACGGAAGAAAAAGATCCGGGAGCGCTTCGGCTTTCGCGGGGACAGGCCTACACTTATGGTCACCTCGCACTACAGCGCTAACTCAAATCTCAAGACGTTTGGTGCCGCCCTATTGGAGACAATTGTTGCCGCATTTCCAAATGCGCAAATCATTGCCACCTGCCATTTGGGATTTTTTGGTCGCAATCAGCGCGATCGATACCTGCAAAACCAACAAACCCAGCACGCGCAACCGGCACCGACCTCTTTTGACTTCGACGCCTTTAAGGTTGGCCTGGATGCGCTGAAAAAAAGCGGACGCTTTGTCTTTTTGCCCAAAGCCGACCCTTTTACCCCTCTCTTAATTTCTGACATTGCCGTGTGCGACTTCAGCTCGATCCTGCTGGAAGCGGCAATTCTTGATATCCCCATCCTTCACAGAAGTTCGGCCTTCTGCTTTCACCCCAGCATGAGCAAGGTGGTGCAGGGCTGCGGGCCGTTGTTCAGCGATCTTGACGATCTTTTAGATGGCATCTCGGCCTATCTATACGCACGAAATCAAAATCGCCCAGACGACCACCATCAAGGCCGCGCCGCCCTGGCAAAGCACTTTTTCACGGATACTGGGCGCTGTGTCGCCGACATTTGCGATCTGCTTTTGCACGACTAGTGCGGCCGCTGGCGATGTCGGGCCAAGCTGTCACTCACACCAGGGGACAGACAAGCGGTTCGTAGCTCGCTAGCCTAAGATCGCTCGGCAGACCAGCGCCAACCGCGCGATTGGCTGTCAGCGCGCCAAACCAAAAGGCAGGCAAGACGACAGGCAGAGGAGCTAGCGCAATGAAAACCACCCAACCCAAAATCATCAGTGGCCTGACCCAAGCCCCGTCTCTGGACGGCCCGCATCAGGGCTTTAATTCTGGCTTTGGCAACAGTTTTGAGACCGAGGCCCTGCCCGGCGCCCTGCCACAGGGGATGAACTCGCCGCAGCGGTGCGACTATGGCCTGTATGGCGAGCAGCTCTCTGGCACGGCCTTCACCGCACCGGCGCATCAAAACGAACGCACCTGGTGTTATCGCATTCGCCCGTCGGTCAAGCACTCCAAGCGGTATCAAAAGATTGATCTGCCCTATTGGCGATCAGCGCCCAACATTGACCCCGATGTCATTTCCTTGGGGCAGTATCGCTGGGATCCCATTGCGCACAGCGACCAGCCTTTGACCTTCATTACCGGCATGCACACCATGACTACAGCGGGCGATGTCAACACCCAAGTCGGCATGGCCAGTCACATCTATTTGGCCACGGCCTCCATGGTGGACGACTATTTCTTTTCTGCCGACAGTGAGCTGCTCGTCGTGCCCCAAGAAGGGCGCCTACGCTTTTGTACAGAGCTGGGCATCATAGATCTGGAGCCCAAAGAGATCGCTATTATTCCGCGTGGTCTCGTCTTCCGCGTTGTGGTGCTCGACGGCCCCGCACGCGGGTTTGTCTGCGAAAACTACGGCCAGAAATTCGAATTGCCGGGCCGTGGTCCCATTGGGGCAAATTGCATGGCCAACCCGCGCGACTTCAAGTCTCCGGTCGCCGCCTTTGAGGACCGCGAAGATCCGTCAAGCATCACGGTGAAATGGTGTGGCCAGTTCCACAAAACCGAAATCGGCCACTCGCCTTTGGATGTGGTGGCATGGCATGGAAATTATGCGCCGGTTAAATACGATCTGCGCACTTATTGCCCGGTCGGCGCGATTTTGTTCGATCATCCCGATCCCTCGATTTTCACGGTTTTGACCGCACCCTCGGGCCAACCGGGCACCGCCAATATTGACTTTGTGCTGTTCCGCGAGCGTTGGATGGTGATGGAAAACACCTTCCGCCCGCCTTGGTATCACAAGAATATTATGTCCGAGCTGATGGGCAACATCTATGGGCAATACGATGCCAAGCCTCAGGGCTTTGTGCCGGGCGGCCTCAGCTTGCACAACATGATGATCCCGCACGGTCCCGATCGCGAGGCCTTCGAGCGCGCCTCGACCAGCGACTTGAAGCCGGAAAAGCTGGACAACACCATGTCCTTCATGTTCGAGACTCGCTTTCCCCAGCACCTTACGGCTTTCGCCGCCAAAGAAGCCCCCTTGCAGCAAGACTACATCGACTGCTGGGAGAGCCTGGAGAAGAAATTTGACGGAACACCAGGCCTCAAGTGAGGCCTTCAAGGGGGGGAATACCATGAAACTCTACAGCTATTGGCGGTCTACCACGGCCTACCGCGTGCGAATTGCGCTGGCCTTAAAGGGGCTGGATTATCAGATCATCCCGATTGATCTGGTTGCCGGTGAACAAAACCAGGCGGACTTTCGGGCGGTCAATCCCGGACAAGGGGTGCCTTGCCTGGAACTCGGCGATGGCACCCGGCTCAGCCAGTCCATGGCCATTTTAGAATGGCTAGAAGAAGGCCACCCTGCCCCCGCCCTTCTGCCCAGCGATGCCCTGGCGCGCGCCCACGTCCGGGCGGCCGCTTTGGTCATTGCCACCGACATTCATCCGGTCAACAACCTGCGGGTTATTGATCGCATCAAGGCCCTGGGCGCCAGTCAAGACCAAGCGGTCGATTGGATGCGCTATTGGATGGCGCGCGGCTTTGCGGCATTCCAGGCCCAAATCGACCCGGCCGCAGACTATTGCTTCGGCGATACGCCGGGACTGGCCGATCTTTTCCTGATCCCACAGCTCTATAACGCGCGGCGTTGGGACATGGACCTGTCGCCCTTCGCGCGCTTGGTCGAGATTGAAGCCCGGTGCCAGACCTTGCCAGCCTTCCAGTCCGCGCATCCCAACGCGCAGCCTGACGCACCGCAAACCGCCTAAACCAGGGAAAGCGATAGACCATGCTGATGTCATCTTGGGTCGAGACCGCCAACGATCCCCAGTGCCCCTTTCCGTTGAACAACCTGCCTTTCGGGGTTTTCTCTGCTGGTGATGCACCGCGTTGCGCCACCGCCATTGGCGACAAGGTGTTGGACTTGGCCGCCCTCCAAAAGGCGGGCTTGCTTCCCGCTTGCGGTTTCGACGAGCCTGCGCTGAATACCTTCATGGCCAAGGGCCCCCAGGTCTGGCAAGCGGTACGCGATCGGCTGACCTCGCTGCTGTCGGCTGAACATGAAGATGGCGAGACTCGCCTACAAGTCACTTCGGCACTGCACGAAGCCTGCGATGTGCGCCTGCACCTGCCGTTTCAGGTCAGCGAGTACACCGACTTCTATGCGGGCAAGCAGCACGCGATCAACGTCGGCACCATGTTTCGCGGCGCCGAAAACGCCTTGCCGCCCAACTGGCTGCACATCCCCATCGGCTACAACGGCCGAGCTTCCACGGTGGTTGTCTCAGGCACCGAAATTCGCCGCCCGCTTGGGCAGACCAAGGCCCCCGACGCTGACATGCCCAGCTTTGGCCCCTGCCAACGCCTAGATATTGAGCTGGAGATGGGGGCCGTCATTGGCTTGCCCTCAAACATGGGACAGCCAGTCAGTGTGGACGAGGCCGATGCCATGATCTTTGGCTATGTGCTGCTGAACGACTGGTCCGCGCGCGATATCCAAGCTTGGGAGTATCAACCACTGGGGCCTTTCCAGGCCAAAGCCTTTGCGACCACCATCAGCCCTTGGATCGTTACAAAGGCCGCGCTGGAGCCGTTCCGCTGTCCGACGCCGGAGCGTGAAAAACCGTTGTTGCCACATCTGCGTGACACCGGCCCGATGCTCTATGACATCGAATTGGGGGTCAGCATGACCGCCAAAGGCGGCGCGCCTACCGTCATCAGCCAGACCAACTATCGCTATATGTACTATTCGGCCGCCCAGCAACTGGCGCACCACAGCTCTTCGGGCTGCGCTATGCGCACTGGGGATTTGCTGGGCTCAGGGACGGTTTCGGGCCCCGATAAGCACCAATACGGCTCTTTGCTAGAAATGACTTGGGGCGGTAAAGAGCCGCTGACGCTGGACGACGGGCAGACCCGTCGCTTTATAGAGGACGGCGACACGCTGGCCTTGCATGGTCATGCGCAGGGCCAGGGCTATCGCATTGGCTTTGGATCTTGCAAGGGAACGATCTTACCAGCGTTTGACAGCTAGTTGCACCGCCTATCCTGTCTGAGAGCGCCCGTCTTAGTGCGCCCGTCTTAGTGTGCCCGTCTTAGTGCGCCCGTCTTAGTGCGCTTGTCTTGGAACCGCTTCTTGCGTAAGGATCGCGCATGCCAAGCCACCAGATCAACGATAGGCCAAACCTGGACGCCGCCGCGGACCCGCAGACCCTGGCGCTAATCTCTGATTGCCTGGCGGCGGTGGGCGGGACAGCCTTCAACCGCCGCTTTATCGCACTGGCAGGCGGGCCTCTGGCCGCCGATCAATGCACCATCTTTGCTTACCAACCTGAGCAAACGCGCTGCTACCTATCGTACGACAGCCGCCCCAGCGGGCGCATGCGTTTGCTGGCAGAAGACTATGTCCTGCGCGGCCATGCGATGGACCCTGTGCGCCCGCGGCTTTTGCGCAAAAGCCACCCCGATGGCATAGCCATCGTGCCGCTATCCAAGCTGCGCCACAAAATGAGCGCCGCCTATCACCAGGAATTTTATGAAGCCCCTGGCATCGTGGACAAAATCGCCGTGCTCGCAAAGCGCGGCAGCCTGGGCTTGTGTCTCAATTTCTATCGCTGGGCGGAAACCGGCCCCTACCCCGCAGACGCCGTTGTTCGCCTGGCCAGCGTCTTGACCATCGCCGGGCAGCTGGCGCTGTTGCACTATTCGTCCTCGCACGATCAGTCCTTGGAAAACCCGCTCCTCACCCTGTCAGATCGCGAACGTGAGGTTTGCCATTTGATCCTAAAGGGCCTGGCCACGGAC
>JAUIHE010000167.1 GCA_030432195.1 Alphaproteobacteria bacterium | reverse complement strand
CTTGCACAGCCAAGACCCATAAAGGGCGCTCAACGAACTAGCGAAAGGGTAGCGATATGTGTGGCATTATCGGGATTTTGGGACTTCAACCAGCAGCCCCCTTGCTGGTGGACGGCTTAAAACGCCTGGAATACCGCGGCTATGATTCCGCCGGCATCGCAACGCTACACGATGGCAAAATTGGCCGTCTGCGCGCCAAGGGCAAGCTTGTGAATTTGGCAGAAAAATTGGCCGCCGAGGGACTGGCTGGAACCGCTGGTATTGGTCACACGCGCTGGGCCACCCACGGTATTGCCAACGAGACCAACGCCCACCCGCACGCCACTGAGCGTATGGCTCTGGTCCACAACGGCATCATCGAGAACTTTCAAGAGCTGCGCCAGGAATTGGAAGCGCAGGGCGCGGTTTTCGAGACCGAGACCGATACCGAAGTGGTTGCGCACCTTATCACCAGCCACTTGAACGCCCAGCTCAGCCCGCAAGATGCGGTGGCCAAGACGCTAAGGCGCTTGGAAGGGGCCTTTGCACTGGCTATGCTTTTCACCGGCGAAGACAATTTGATGATTGGGGCCCGCAAGGGCTCGCCCTTGGCGCTGGGCTACGGCGAAGGGCAGATGTTCTTGGGCTCGGACGCCATGGCGCTGGCCCCCTTGACCCGGCAAATCGCCTACCTGGAAGAAGGCGATTGGGTTGTGGTGACGCGCGAAGGCGCCCAGGTCTTTGATCGCGACGACCAGCCAGTGCAGCGCGAGATTAAGCAATCCAGCATGTCCGGCGCCATGATTGGCAAGGGCGAATACCGCCACTTCATGCTGAAGGAAATCCACGAGCAGCCTTCTGTCGTGGGCGATACGCTGCACTCCTACATTAACCCCCAAGCGCGCACCATCACTCTGCCGCCCTTGCCTTTTGCTTTTGATGACATGAGCCGTTTGATTATGTCGGCTTGCGGCACGGCCCTATTGGCAGCTGAGGTTTCAAAGTACTGGTTTGAAGGCTTGGCGCGGCTGGCTGTGGAAGCTGATATTGCCTCGGAATACCGCTATCGCGGGGCGGTGGTGCCCGATAAGGCGGGTGCGATCTTCGTCTCTCAGTCGGGCGAGACCATCGATACGCTTGAGGCTTTGCGCTATGCCAAGTCCAACGGCGCGAGGGTGCTGTCCATCGTCAATGTGTCCGAGAGCAGCATCGCGCGCGAGTCCGATGCGATCGTGCAGACCCTCGCAGGGCCAGAAATAGGCGTCGCCTCGACCAAAGCCTTCACGACCCAGCTCACCGTTTTGGCGGGCCTGGCACTGACCGCTGCCAAGCAACGCGGCCACCTAACCGCCGAACGCGAAGCCGAGTTGGTCGATGCTTTGGTTGAGTTGCCTGCAAAGATCCGTCAGGTCTTGGCGCAAGAAGAGGCCATCGGCGCCATGGCGGAAAAGTTGGTCGAGGCACGCTCTGCCCTGTTCTTGGGCCGCGGCAGCTTGTGCCCTATCGCATACGAGGGCGCGCTCAAGCTGAAAGAAATCTCCTACATCCACGCCGAAGGCTATGCGTCGGGTGAGATGAAGCACGGCCCGATCGCTTTGATCGACGAGCATATGCCGATCATCTCCTGTGCGCCGTCAAACTATCTGTTTGAAAAGTCTTGGTCGAACCTGGAAGAAGCGCGGGCGCGCGGCGGTCAGTTGATCTTGTTTACCGACCAAGCTGGCGTGGATCATATCGGAAGCAAAGTTCCTGCCGATCAGATGTTCATCATGCCCGAATGCGATCCTTTCGTGGCCCCGATATTGTATGTGGTGCCGCTGCAGGTCTTGGCCTACCACACGGCTGTGCTGAAGGGCACCGACGTCGATCAGCCGCGCAACCTAGCAAAGTCGGTCACGGTCGAGTAGGGCTCGCTTAGAGCTTTTGCCAGGTTAAGTTCTTGGTGTTCAGCGCGTAGGTGTCCGGGTTTGCGCGCATTTTTAGGCCGACCTTGCCGCCCGATATAAGGATGGTGTCGCCCTCAGCCACGGCCTGATGGCGGCAGAGCCAACCGGGGTTTTCGCCCTTGGTCTCGGCAGCAGTGATCTTAAAGCTGTTCACATCGAGTTTGAAAACCGGCGTCACTTCTTCTTGCCGTTGCTGGCGATAGCCAAGGCAGCCGATGATCCAAATGGCATCGCCAATCAGCGTTGCCGAGTGAAAATCTGTCGGCGGGAACACATCGGACGCATAAAGATAGTAGTCCAGGCTGCCCGCTCCATCCATGACACAGACATCGTTATAGATACAAAAATCGGGATCGTAGGAATCTTCGTGCTCGCCAGCGATTAAGACCATGCGGCCATCGGGCAGCTTGGTTATGCTGCGGCCAAAGCGATCGAAGCTAAAGACCGGTCCGCGATCTTGGGCCGTGCCGGGCTCTAGCCATTTCTTGGCGCCAACATAAGCGTTATCAAAGCTGCGGATTTGCTCGCGATAGAAGGGGTTGTCGTAGGGCATGGGATTGGCGGTCGCACCAACGTTGGACGCTGCCTCATCGCCAGCGCGGATCACGCGGCCAGCGGCACGAGCCAGCCGTTGACCTGGTTTCAGATCGGAGGAAATGAGAGCGGTCTTTAGCGCCATGGGCATGTCTTCGCGATCAAAGCACGTCGGATCAACGCCGTGTTTTACCAGGAAGTTCAGAGCCTCTTCCCGTCCGGCAGCCGCGCCGTAAGACGCATCTGGATAACCAAGACCATCGTTGAGAACCGCACCAGCCGCGATCAAGAGCTCAGCGAGTTCAAATTGATCGTCCAAAATAGCCAGGCCCAACAGCGTTGTAGTAAAGCCACGCATGGTTTGCGTTTCGCCGTTCACTTCGGCGCCAGCCTTCAGGCGATCTTGGATATCTTGCCAGGCCATGGCGCGCATCGCCTCGTTTTCGCGCTTCTCGCTGTCGTGTTGGGGCGCAGCGTTCAGCGTTTCAAGGTAAAGTTTGATGGCAAATTCAAGGGCTTGGTCGGGGCGTGACGTCGGGGACATAGGTATGGCGCTGGGTGTTGTTGCTGGTTCTTCGTTGCTGTGCGGCGATAATGGAACAGCCAGAGCGCAAGTCGCCGCGCGTCGCCCGCAATCGTGATTCCCATTTGGGGGGGCATGGTCTAGGCTGGTCGTTCGATTTGCCGGATGCCAAATAAGAAAAGAAGCGAATGCTGCTGCGCGCTGCGCCCTATGGGGTGCTTATCCTATTGCTGGTGCCACTTTTGGGGGGGCTGCTGGGAACGCTTTTGCCCGCGTTCGGCTATCTGCCTGCCTTGGGCGGCGATCATTTCAGCTTGGCCCCCTGGCGCCAACTCCTGGCCTGGCCGGGTCTGGGCAAGGCGCTGGGGCTGAGTTTGTGGACAGGCCTTGCGGCCACCTTGCTCTCTTTTTTGTTGGCGCAATTTGCCTTGGCTATGCTGGTCGCCAGCCCCTGGCTGAGGCGCTTGACCCTGCTGACCGCCCCCATCATCGCGATCCCGCACGCGGCTATTGCCGTCGGGCTTTTGTTCTTGCTGAGCCCCAGTGGCTGGATCCTGCGACTGTTGTCGCCCGGCATTACGGGATTTCAACGCCCGCCGGATTGGCTGATTATCGGCGATGCCTGGGGCCTTAGTCTGATTTTGGGGCTGGTGATAAAAGAGCTGCCCTATTTGTTGTTCATGAGCCTGGCGGCCCTCAGCCAATTGCCTGCCGAGCGGTCGTTGATGGTGGCGCGCTCCTTGGGGCAAACACGCCTATCGGCCTGGTTCCGCGCGATCCTGCCCCAGCTCTACCCTCACCTTCGGCTGCCGCTGATGGCGGTACTGGCCTTTTCCTTATCGGTGGTAGATATGGCCTTGATCCTTGGCCCGAATACGCCTTCGACCTTGGCTGTTCAGGTCTTGCGCTGGTTTTCGGATCCCGATCTTGATTTTCGCTATTTGGCTTCAGCGGGTGCCAGTTTGTTGACTCTGGTCATGCTGACCAGCCTGGCGATCTGGCTGCTGGCCGAGCGCCTCGTTCGCCACTTAGGTGGCGGCTTCTTGGCTTGGGGAGTGCACCGACCGCGCCCATGGGGGCGCTGGCTAGAGCGGGCAAGCGCGATCCCAGCTTGGGTGGCGGTCTTGTTGGGCATGATGGCGCTGGTCCCTTTGGCGGTCTGGAGCCTGGCGCGGCGCTGGCGTTTTCCCGACGCGCTGCCGTCGCGCTGGTCGCTGGCGCGTTGGCAACAGCAAGCCGAGGCCCTGGGCGAGGCCTGGGTGAACACCTTGGTGCTGGCGGCGGTGGCTTGCGGTATCTCCCTGGTCTTGGTGTTGGCGAGCCTGGAAAAGGAAGCGCGGTTCGGGCGGCGACTGCCAAGGCGCGGCACAGAGCTGCTGAAATACCTGCCGCTGATTGTGCCCCAAGCCAGTTTCTTGTTTGGCTTTCAAGTCATGGCGCTCAGTCTGGGGCTGGCGAACTCGGGCCTAGGGCGTTGGGGCTTGGTGGTTTGGGCGCACCTGCTCTATGTCTTGCCCTACAGCTTTATCGCGCTAACCCTGGCCTATCAGCGCTTTGATCCGCGGTTGGTGCAGACCGCACAGAGCCTCGGCCAAGGGCCGTGGCGCATCTTTTGGCGCATCAAGCTGCCGCTTTTGAGCCCTGCCATTTGGGCGGCACTGGGCATCGGGGTTGCTGTCAGCGTGACTCAGTACCTGCCAACCTTGCTGCTGGGCGGCGGGCGGATCGAAACCCTGGCGGTGGAGACTGTCGGGCGTGCGGCGGGTGGGGATCGGCGCGTGCTCGCAGTCTTTGCCCTGTGCCAAGCTGTGCTGCCCTTTGTGGCTTTGTTGCTCGCAGGGCTCATCCCCCGACTGCAATTTTGGAACCGAAGAGGGGTTTGGTCGTGAACGAGCTTCGGGTGTCAATAGAGCGCCTGGCCCTGGGTGAGCAGACCTTGGTCGAGGGCCTAGAGTTCCGTGTCGCTGGCGGACAGGTGTTGAGCCTTATGGGGCCAAGCGGCAGTGGTAAGTCGAGCATTTTGGCCTTTGTTGCGGGATTCTTGGACCCGGCCTTTCACGTGTCCGGCGCGGTGACGCTCAATGGCAAGGACATCACCGCTTTGCCGCCAGAGGAGCGGCACATGAGCCTGTTGTTCCAAGACCCGCTGTTGTTTGCCCACATGAGCGTCGGGCAGAACTTGCGCTTTGGCATGCCGCGCGCACTGTCGCGGCAGGAAAAAGCCCAGCGTGTTGGCGATGCCCTGGCTGCGGCAGACCTAGGCGGCTTTGACGATCGCGACCCGGCCCGCCTGTCGGGGGGGCAAAAGGCGCGCATTGCCCTGCTGCGCGCGCTGCTATCCGAGCCGAAGGCCCTGCTGTTGGACGAACCCTTTTCAAAGCTTGATAGCCATTTGCGGCAGTCGTTTCGTGCCTTCGTGCGTCATCGTGCCAAACAAGCAAATCTGCCCTTGATCCTTGTGACGCACGACCAACACGATGCCGCGGCTTTGGGAGGGGCTTGCCTCGCAATCGGACCTGTGCAATCTTAGCGCGAATTTTTGGTTACCTTGCAAGGGGTGGGTAGGGTAAATGGACGGAAAAACAAAGGATTGCACGCGCGCATATGTATACGGCAGCAACCTCAGGTATTGTGGTCACGGTCCAGCCTGTCTTTCTCAATGAACAATCTTCAGCGGTCGACCGGCACTTTGTGTGGCTCTATGATGTCTACATCGACAATCAGAGCCGACGGACCGTGCAGTTGATTACACGCCATTGGCTCATTTGCGATGCTGCGGGTAATCGTCAGGAGGTGAGCGGGCCGGGCGTGGTAGGCGAACAACCCGTGCTAAGACCGGGCGAATCGTATCGCTATCAATCAGGGTGCCCGCTGGCGACGCCATCTGGCATTATGCGCGGCCACTACGAGATGCAGACCGAAGACGGTGATCTGCTCAAGGTGGCCATTCCGGCCTTTTCGCTGGATTCTCCCTTTGACACGCCGGTGCTAAACTAGCTAAGAGCCGACGGCCAACGTTTGGAAGGGCGCACGAATGGATCTGAAACCCATCCTGTTTGTTTGCGGGGCTCTGCTTTGCGCCTTGTCGCTCGCTATGCTGGTCCCGGCAGCTGTGGACTGGTACTTCGGCCATACAGCACGCGATTTTCTGGTGCCCGCCGTCGTTACCGCA
>JAUIHE010000011.1 GCA_030432195.1 Alphaproteobacteria bacterium | reverse complement strand
GGTCATCAATCAAACGTTGGAAAGTCTGCGCCTGTCCATCGCCAATCGGCAGGCCCATCTGAATGATGGTTCCAATGGGCGCGGGAAGGTCGAGCGACAAAATGTCTCCTGAACTGCCAACCAGATCGATCGCGGTCGGGTGGGCCGCAGCATCGCCCGAAGTCGCGGCGTCCAAGTTTAGGATGATAAACAGCGCATCATTGCTGGGCTTGATCTCCAGGGCGTGCCTGCCAACCTTGCGTAGGCGAATGCCATCGCTGCCCGCTGCAACCGCGCGCAAACTTACGGCGTGGGGCCCGCCGGCTTGCTGGCGGTGGTGCAGCATCGCCATATAGGCTTTCGCGAGGGAAAAGGAGAGGGGGGCGTTGCCGCGTTGCAAGTGCGTAACGCGTTCGTTTCTGTCTGCCATTTCCATCAGGGTTGTGAGCGTTATGGCTTTGCCATTCGCCGCGTCATGATGTGATGTCTGGGTGCTGTGCGCTTCGGCTTCTTCGGCGAGCGAAGAACCGGCAAGCAAGTCCAGAGCGGTGGGTTTCAAGTCAGACAAGGGTTTATCTCGTAACTGGGGTTTCCGGTTGATCCTTGAACGATTTCGATGAAACGTCGCAACCAACCACGCTATGTCGGTTGCAGTGGAAGGCCAAAAGCCAATTTTGCATTGCTTCTAACGCTTCACATGTAAAATTAAACCGATTTTTCCAGAATTGTTCAGCCTAAATTCAGCTTTGGTTGCATAAACTGTGAGGCTGTGAAGCCCTGTGATGGAAAAACATGGCTGCATGGCACATTTGGTTGCCCTTCACTAGCGCTCAGGCGCCAAGCCCGCAGAATTCGATCAGCATCCATAATCGGATTTTTCGGCCTTGCAGCGCTAGACGCCTGCTCCATGTCGGAAATGACTGCGCCGTCGCCCGGCTCAGCGACTAGTCTTATGCTGACAACCACGCGCGAGAGTAGTTCCATGACCCTGAGCCAATCTGTTTCTCCATCGGGTATTGAGCGCCAAAGGGCCCTCGCCGAGCGCGCCAGCCAGGTGTTGCCCGCTGGCGGTTTTGGCAACTTTGATCCTTCCGTCATCATCGCGCGGGGCAAGGGCTCGCGTGTGTGGGACGAAGCGGGGCGCGAATACATTGATTACCTGATTGGCTCCGGGCCCATGTTGCTTGGTCACGGTCACCCTGAGGTGGACGAAGCTGTTCGAGTGCAGCTTGATAAGGGCCTGACGTTCTTTGCTAACAACAAAGCCGGGATCGAGCTTGCAGAGGTCATATGCGAGGCCGTGCCTTGTGCTGACCAGCTCCGCTATGTCTCAACAGGTGGCGAAGCGGACATGTACGCCATGCGCCTTGCGCGCGCCTACACCGGCCGCGACAAGATCTTGAAGTTTGAAGGCGGCTATCATGGCATGTCGGCCGAAGCGCTGATGAGCATGGCGCCCAAGGCTTTGGTCAACTTTCCCTCTGCTGTGGCGGACACCGCCGGGTTGCCGTCTGGCGCCAGCGATCATGTGCTGGTGGCGCCCTTCAATGATTTTGAAGCCACGAAGCAAATTATTGCCGAAAACGCTGGCCAGATTGCGGGTATAATTGTTGAGCCGCTCCAGCGTCTAATCCCGCCAGAGCCCGGCTTTCTGGCACTGCTGCGCCAGCAGGCCGATGCTCACGGCATCGTTCTTATTTTCGATGAGGTTGTGACGGGCTTTCGCTTCTCATACGGCGGCGCACAAGCCCTGTATGGTGTGACGCCAGACGTGGCAACGCTTGGCAAGACCATCGGCGGCGGCTTCCCTCTGGCGGCGATCGTCGGGCGCGCGCCGATTATGGCGCATTTCGATAAAGCGGCGGTCGGCGAAGACGGGTTCTTGTTCCAGGTCGGGACACTCAGCGGCAACCCCATGGCTTCGGCCGCCGGTCTAAAGACGCTGGAAATCCTGGCCCGCCCGGGGACCTATGAGGCCCTGCGCGCCAAAGGAGAGCGGATTATGGGCGCTGTTACTGCCAACCTTGAACGGGTCGGTGTTGCGCATCAGATCGTGGGGGAGCCCTTCTTGTTTGACGTACTGTTTAGTGAGCATCCTGTTCGCAACTATCGCGACGGCCTAAGAGCCGACGCCAAACTCGGCGCGCGTTGGAATAGCCTGTTGCGTGAAAAGGGGATCTTTAAGTCAGCCGGTAAAATGTACATGGCTGTGGCCCACAGCGAAGAAGACCTGGTATTGACAGAAGCGGCCATTGCTTGCGCTGCCGACAATCTAAGGACTGAGTGAAGGCAAGGTTTAAGTTTTGGCTGCGGGAATGCAGGCACGGTAAATAACCCCAGTCTTCACAAATCGCCGCTGAACCGTGCGTAAGCCTTGCTGTTTTGGCTACATCGCGGTATAGGGCAGGTGACATTAGGCCTGTAGTTTCGGTTTGGGCCGCCCGCACCGCTTAGCGAGATAAGCGAGTCCGCCCCTCTGGCTGTGCCCAAAGGCCCCAGAGTCATAAAACCCAAGGCTACCGCATCAGGCGCTCCCTACTTGACCGAGCTTGCCGTAATGCCGTGCGTTATAGCCCCAATACGAGCCAAAAAACCCCATGGGATTTGACGACTTAGGCCTGAGCGACGAGCTGCTTCGTGCCATTTCTGAAAAAGGATACGGCACACCCACGCCGATCCAAGAAAAAGCCATTCCCGCCGTTCTTATGGCCCGTGACGTTCTGGGCTGTGCCCAAACCGGCACCGGCAAAACGGCCTCCTTTACCCTGCCAATGATCGACATTCTTGCGCATGGACGCTCACGCGCGCGCATGCCGCGATCCTTGATCTTGAGCCCAACACGCGAACTCGCTCAGCAAATCGCCGAAAACTTTGTCATGTACGGTAAGTACAGTGATCTGGATATGGCGCTATTGATCGGCGGCACCTCGATGCGCGAGCAAGAGCAAGCCATCGATAAGGGCGTGGACGTTTTGATTGCCACCCCCGGCCGCTTGCTCGATTTGTACGAGCGTGGCCGCATCATGCTGAACGACGTCAAGATCCTGGTGATTGATGAAGCCGATCGCATGATGGACATGGGTTTCATTCCCGACGTGGAAACGATTGTTGGGGCTTTGCCACACAACCGTCAAACCCTGTTCTTTTCGGCGACTATGGCGCCGGCGATCAAGAAGATTGCCGATAAGTTCCTGTCGAACCCGCGCGAAATCACGGTCTCCTCGCCGCAATCCACGGCGACAACGGTCAAGCACTTCTTGTCGATTGTCGGCACGCGCAACAAACGCCAGGCGCTGCGTCACTTCTTAGAGCAAGAAGACGTCAAAAACGCTTTCGTCTTTTGTAACCGCAAGCGCGACATTTCCATTTTGGTGGACAGCTTGGAGCGCCATGGTCACCGCGCGGTGGCATTGCACGGCGACCTCAGCCAATCACAGCGCACGCAGTCGCTGGACTACTTCCGGCAAGGCAACGCCAAGCTGTTGGTTTGCTCTGACGTTGCCGCGCGCGGCATTGACATCTCAGACTTGAGCCACGTTTTCAACTTCGACGTGCCTTTCAACGCCGAGGACTACGTACACCGTATTGGCCGGACCGGCCGCGCGGGTAAAGAAGGCCGTGCGTTTACTATTGCGACACCGGGCGACGACAAGTTGATCGAAGCGGTCGAGCAGTTGATCGGCAAGACCATTGAGCGTGTTGAAATAGAGGGGTTAGCTCCGACGGACGACGACACCGGCGACGATCGTCGCGGCGGGCGTGGTGGTCGCGGTGGACGCTCCGATGGGCGTCGCGGTGGCCGTGGAGAACGCGGCGATAGCGGTGCAGGGCGTCGCAGGGACAAGGACGCGCCGAGCGAAAAGTCAGCGGAGACAACCACAAGGAGAACCGCCGACAAAGCAGGCGACAAGGCAGGCGACAAGGCAGGCGAAGATAAAACGAAGGAAGCCAAGGCGACCCGCGCACCTAGAGACACCAAGCGCCGCGAAGACAGCGCCGCCAATGGTGCGAACGACAAAGACCGCAAACTCAGCCGCGAGGAGCGCCGCCGGGCGCGCTCGAGCCATCCAGCCGACCGCGACGTACAGGATATGCCCAGCGATCCGGCCGAATACTACCGCGCAGACGACAGCGATCAGGTGCGCAAAGCACGTTCAGCGTTTGAAGCGCATGTGCCTGCCTTTTTCGTCGGTGAAGACGGCTGGTATGTTGATGTTATCCAAGAACGGGTCATGCCCGGCCAGGGGCAGGGACAGGGGCAGGGACAGGGGCAGGGACAGGGACAACAGGGACAGGGACAGGGCCAAGACGCCGCTGCCGAGACCGTCGAAGAGAGTGGCGACAAGCCTGCGGGCAAGGGCAACAAGCGGGCTTCCAAGAAGCCAAGCAAACGGGCAGACAAGAAGCCGATCAAATCGCCCGAGGGCTCTGTCGAAGAGGCTGCGGGAAGCAAAGCCGCCAAAGCCAGCAAAAAGCGCGGTGAGAAGGGCGTCAGACGCCGGACTCGGAGCAGCGGTGCGCGCTCGCAAACCAAACGCCTCATGCTGCGCGTTCGCACGCTTCGCTATTTGCGCAAGAAGCTTCGTCAGACGGCTACGGCTGATTAAGAAGGCCAACTAGAGCGGTCACCTGGGCCGCATCTCGCATCTCGGGCTGATAGCTCGAGCCGCCGTATTCACGCGGCAGGCGCAACCCAGACTAATCGGCCGGGCTTGTTATTCGGCGTCAACCCGATGCGGCTGGCCCTGATCGTCCAATTCAAAGATATAGTTTGAGCGGCAGAACTCGCAAACGGAGACAATCTGCTTGTCATCGTTCAAGCAGTGCTGGCGCTCTTCATCGCTCAGACTGCGCAGGACGTTCTCGACTCGCTCAGCGCTGCACCGACATTGCGCCTTCAGTGCCTTGGGCGGCATGACCTGAACGCCGTCTTCGTGGAACAGGCGGAACAGCAACTCAGCGGGTTGCAGTTCGGGGGCAAGGATTTCGCCGCTGGTGGCCGAGCTCATCAAAATGACCGAACGGCGCCAGTTCTCCAACGCTTCGTCTTCATCAATCTCGAGACCACCTTCGAAGGCAACACGTTGGGCCGTTAAAGCGCCCGCGCGATAGACGCCATTTTGATAGTCGGTCGCGATCTTTATCACGATGTCCTGTTGATCAGACTGCTTGAAATAGTGGTGGAGCGTATCGATAAAGTTGGTTCCAACGATATCGACGACGCCTTGATAGCGGTCCATGTCGGGGCCCTGATCGACGGTGATCGCCAGATAGCCCTTGCCAAGCAAGGCTTGGGCAGAAGGGCGCGCACCCAGAGTTGCCAGGCGCTCGCGATCCACGCTCACCATAGCGCGCAATGCCCCGTCTGTCGTCACATCGGTAACCATCATGGACACCGGGCCGCTCGATTTGGTCTGGAAGGTCAAGATGCCATCAAATTTTAGCGTCGACGCCATGGCCGCCGCGCTGACCATGTATTCGCTTAGCAGCAGCCCGACCGATAAGGGCAGGTCATGCTTGGAGACGATTTCGTCGACCGCAGGCCCCAATCGCACCAGGCGACCGGCGATGCTGCCGCCTTCCAGCATGTAGGACATGACAAAATCGCTGTCCGCTTGGTATTCGCTGCCAAGTTGATCGGGCGTGATCAGTCCAAAGCACCACAGCAACACCGCCTTTTGCGCGTGCATGCGGTTTTCGGCCTCGTCAAAGACCAGCGATTGCGGCCCGTCGATTACCTCGTCGGTAACCTCCTCGCCGCGGTGGGCTGGCAAGCAATGCAAGAACACGGCCTCGGACGATGCCTTGGCCATGCAGTTTTGATTGACCTGGAAGGGCGCCAATGTTTTCAGGCGATTTTCGGCTTCTGCTTCATCGCCCATCGATACCCAGGTATCCGCAATCACAACGTCGGCGCCTTCGACGGCATCAGGGTCGTTGCTGAAGGTGACGCGGTGGCCCCCCTGATTGGCAAGCCAATCCTGAACGTCGCCGGGAATTTGCATGCTGGGCGGGGTTGAAACCACCATCTCAATATTAAAGGCGGCGGCGGCCTGCACCCAAGAGACAGCCACGTTGTTGCCGTCGCCCAGCCATACCACGCGCCTTTTGCTCAGATCGCCAAAGTGTTCTTTGACGGTCAGAAGATCGGCCATGATTTGGCAAGGGTGGCTTTTATCGGTCAGGCCGTTGATCACCGGCACAGAAGCATAACGCGCCATTTCTTCCAATTTGTCGTGCCCATCGGTGCGCAGCATGATGGCATCCACATAGCGCGACAGCACGCGCGCGGTGTCAGCAATGGTCTCTCCTCGGCCCAATTGGCTAGTGCCCGCGTCCAGAACGAAGCTCTGACCGCCCAGTTGCTGCATGGCCGTCTGGAAGGAAATACGGGTACGGGTCGAGTTCTTTTCGAACACCAGCGCCAGCGATTTCCCGGCCAGCGCCGCTTGTCGGCTGAAGGTCCGGTTTTGCTTTTCATCGAGTGCAGCATCCAAAATGAGAGCCAGCTCATCCGGCTTTAGGAGGTCCAAGTCGAGGAAGTGTCGCATAGAATTGTTGTTGTCTTTTCGAGGAAGAAATGGGCGAGGGCGGCCTAGTTGAGGATGCTGGTGACCGCGCGAGAGAACAAGGCGATTTCGTCGCTGTTGGTGTTCAGCGGCGGCAGTACGCGCAGCACGTTATCGCCGGCCGGCACCGTCAAGACTTGTTGCTGGCGCAGCGCCTGCACCGCTTCGACGGCGGGCAGGCTGTCGTCTAGGCGCAGCCCGCGGATCATGCCCATACCGCGCAAGGCTTGAATCTTGTTGGGATGGCGGGCGTGAAGCTCGCTGAGCGCTGATTCCAGGTTGCTGGCACGGGTCTGCACTTGATCGAAGAAGCCCGGCTCGCTCATGACATCAAGCACGGCATTGCCGACCGCAACAGCCAGCGGGTTGCCGCCATAGGTCGAGCCATGCGTGCCGGGCGTCATGCCCTGTGCAGCGCGCTCGCTGGCCATAACAGCCCCCAGAGGGAAGCCACCACCGATGCCTTTGGCTAGGGCCATAATATCAGGTTCAACGTCGAACCATTGGTGCGCGAACAGCTTGCCGCTGCGCCCCATACCACATTGCACCTCATCGAAAATCAGCATCAGGCCGTATTCGTCACAAGCCGCGCGCAACGCTTCCAAATAGCTCTTGTCGGTTGCAGTTAGACCCCCTTCGCCCTGGATAGGTTCGATGACGACCGCGGCCGTTTCCTCGGTAATCGCAGTGCGCAGAGCGTTGGTGTTGCCAAAGGGCACTTGGTCGAAGCCGTCAACGCGCGGGCCAAAGCCTTCCAGGTGCTTGGGATTATTGGTGGCTGACAAGGTTGCAAGCGTGCGCCCGTGGAAGGCACCGGTGACCGAGATGACGCGCCAACGTTGAGGGTTTCCCGTCACGAACTGATAGCGGCGGGCGGTCTTGAAAGACCCCTCCAGAGCCTCCGCGCCGGAGTTGGTGAAAAACACCTTGTCGGCAAAACAGCGTTCCGTCAGGCGTTGGGCCAAGCGCTCGCCTTCGGGAATAGTATAGAGGTTGGAGACGTGCCACAGCTTGTCCGCCTGAGCCTTTAAGGCCGCCTGCAAGTGCGGGTGGCCATGGCCAAGTGCGTTAACGGCAATACCAGTGGCATAGTCCAAATAGGCCTTGCCGTCGGCGGTGTACAAAAACGACCCCCGGCCACGCTCGAACGCCAGTTCGCTGCGTGCGTAGGTCGACATCAGTGCTGTCATGGAAGGGCGAAATCCTGCTCGCGGGTTTCAAAGCCGCAAACTAGCCAAGCTGGAGCGCGCATGCAAGCCCCGCGCGCGCATTGCAAGCCGCATAACGTGTGGATTTGCTGCCCTAGGGCGTGCCCGTCGGTCTTTGAGCTAGGCCTTCAGCTTGTAGCCGCTCCTCAACATGCTCCAAGCGACGAACCACAGCGCAACGGCTAGGGCCAGAACATAGAGGCTGCCAAACAGCAAAGAGCCCTCGCTTTGTCCCAAAAATGCAGCCCTAAATCCGTCGATCATATAGAAAAAGGGGTTGGCATGAGAGATGGTCTGCCACACCGGCGGCAGGCGGTCCATGGTGTAGAAGGTACCCGACAGGAAAGATAAGGGGGTAATGACAAAGTTGGTCATGGCGGCCATTTCATCGAATTTGTTGGCCCAGACGCCCCCGATTGTGCCCAGCAGCCCCAAGATCACCGTCGCAACTACTGCATAGTAAATCAGCAGTACCCACGAACTGACGGACAGATCGACCCAAAAGGCAACAACTAACAGCACGAAGCCTCCGCACATGACCCCGCGTGTTACCGAGCCCGCGACGTAGCCAAAAAGCAGCTCGCTGGGCGATAGAGGCGGCATGAGGACATCGACGATGTTGCCTTGCACCTTGCCGACCATGATGGACGAACTGCTGTTGGCAAAGGCGTTTTGCGTCATGGTCATCATCACCAAGCCAGGCACCAGGAAGCTGAGGTAGGGAATGTCGCCGATGCTGCGCGAGGCGGACCCCAAGGCCAGTGAAAAAATAATGATGAACAGCAAGGAGGAGACCACCGGGCCTAGCAGGGTCTGCGACCAAACCTTCATAAAGCGGCCGACCTCTTTAAGATAGAGGGTCCAAAGTCCGGTCCAATTGACCGCGCCAATGGGACGAACGTGCAAGTTTTGCTGCATGGCTTTGCCTTAGAAAGTTCTTGGTAGGGGGAGGCTTGGCCTTTATCTAGCCTTCATGACCCAGCAATCCAAGGCCTCATTATCCCAGCTGCCGGAAAACGCCGCCCGGTCGGACGCGCTTGGGCTGCAGCTGGCACCGGACGAGGCGCCAGACCAAACGCCAGACCAAACGCCAGACCAAACGCCAGGCCAAACGCTAGGCCAGGCAGACGGGCAGGACGAAGATCAGACCGAACACCAGCAAAAACGCAAACGCAAGCCGCGTGTGCGCCGCAAGCTACGCAAGTTGAGCCAAGATTATTTCCGGCGCGCCGCCCTGTATTACTTGGAGCGGCACAACGGTTCTCAACATAGCTTGCGCCAAGTTTTGAGACGTCGGGTCATGCGTGCCGAGCGTGAGGGGCAGGAGCTGGATCGCGAACAAGTTGATAGCTGGATTGAGGCGTTGATTAGCGAGCTTGTCCAGCAAGGCTTTCTGGACGACGCCCGTTTTGCGTTGACGCGAGCGCGAAGCCTGTTTGATCGCGGGCAGTCGGTGGCGGCCATTCGCATGAAGCTGCGCGCTAAGGGCGTAGAAGCGGGGCTCATCGATCAGGCGCTGGAGCGCATCCGCGAAGAAAAGGGCCAAGCCAGCGAGGCCGACATGGCGCTGGAGGCAGCGCGTGCCTATGTCCGCAAGCGGGGATTGGGTTGGCGACGCGATGACCCAAGCCTGCGCGCCGAGCGGGCGCAAAAGGACTTGGCCTCTTTGGCTAGGCGCGGCTTTGGCTACCAGGTCGCGCGCCAAGCGTTGGAAGAAGGTCTGGACGAGGGCGAGCGCTTGGAAGACCTGCCGGACGATTGGGACTAAAACGCCTCGTCCAGAACGTATGCGTGTCCCTGAACCGCCCTAATGGCTTGAAGGCATTGCCCCGCGCGCGAGCGATGCAGCGCGCGGACCGTTTGTTCTAGTCAAAGACAGCAACCGGCTGCCCCAGCAGATCCATGTCGGGCGTGACCCCCAGCCCTGGCGCATCGCTGGCTTGGATGGTGCCGTTTGGCTGGCGCACCGGCGCGCTTTCGTCCAAGCGCGGGGAAACGTAGCCCGATAGATCACAAGTGTTGAGCAAAGCGCGTCGCGGTGTGGCGGTGGCCAGGTGCAAGGCCGCAGAGGTGGTGATATCGCTGCCCCAGGTGTCTTCTACGCACAATCGGGCACCCAGATAGAGGCAAAGGTCTCGCAGTCGGCGAGAGGCGCTGATGCCGCCGCTCTTTGATGTCTTCAGCGCGTAGGCATCTAAGCATCCCAGAGCGTGAGCCTTGAGCAAGCTTTCCTCGTCGTGGCCGCATTCGTCAATTTTCATGGCAAGCCCGGTGGCCGCGCGTACCGCAGCGCACTGCTCCAGCGTGGGACAAGGTTGCTCGAGCATGATGTCTAGATGGGTCACCGCACGCCCAGCGCGGGTGCAATCCAAGCGATCGCCGCCACAATTCCAGTCCCCATAGACCAGCGGGCCTGCGCCAACCGCCTCGCGTACTTTGAGGAGCCGCTCAACGTCTTTTTGCCAGTCTTTGTCCGCACCTAGTTTTACTTGGAACTGGCGGATACCCTGTCCGTAGGCTTCCATGGCCATATCGGCCATATCATCGGGCTCTACGCAGGTGATGGAATGATAGAGCGGAAGGTCACGGGTCTGGAGGCCACCCAATAGGCGATACAGCGGCAAGCCGGCCGCGCGGGCGGTCAGATCCCACAAGGCCATATCTACGGCCGATTTGGCATAGCGGTGGTCTTGCAGATGGGCATCAAGCTTTGCCATCAGCGCTTCGGGGCCAATCGGATCGGCGTCAATCAGAATCGGCACCAACTCTTGCAGGGCCGGAATGACGCCATCAGCATAGGCGGGTAGGTAATGGGGAATGGGGCAAATCTCCCCCCAGCCAAACAGGCCGTCGTCAGTGTCAATGCGTAGGATGGTTGAGGTGACGGTCTCGCAGGTCTTGCCGTCAGCCATATAGTAGGCCTCGTGGCTGGTCAGCGGCAATTGCCAGACCGAAAGGCGCGTGATGCTGGTCATGATCGTGGGCTCCTAGTCATAGCGGGCAATGGGTGCGCCAAGAATGCCTAGATCGGGCTCGACGCCGTGGCCGGGCGTGTCCGGCAGTTGTGCGAAGCCCTCGACATTTCGGGCGCCTTGGCCAGGGCAGGGATCGACGGCCAAATGGGCGTGCGATAGCCAGGACGCCAAGCGATTTTCAGAAGGCGTTGAGGCGGCTAGATGCAGGGCTACGGTGTCAGCCAACACGGACCCGCCTACGTCTTCGATGTGCATACTCCAACCAACACTGACGCCAAAATCGCGTACCTGACGACAACGGGTGAGGCCTCCCAAACGGTTTGGTTTGACCTTTACGCCTTCGCAAGCGCCTTGCTTCCAAGCCTCTAGATGGTCTTGAAAATCCAGCAGGCACTCGTCCAACATGATAGGTTGCGGCACGCGCTTTGCGACGTGCAGGCATTGATCCAAGGTTTGGCACGGTTGTTCAATCCATCCGCGCGCCGTCGAGCTATTGAGAACCTGAACCGCTGCCGCGGGTGTCCAGGCCCGATTGACATCAAAGGTCACCTGCTCGTCAGCGGGCAGGGCGTTGGCAATGGCGTCCATGCGCGCGATATCAAGGTCAATGTCGCTGCCGCCAATCTTGGCCGAGTGGGTCTTGTAGCCCGCAGCCGATGCTTGCCTTATCAGCGCAATCATCTCATCGGGTGTGCCGGTCGAAATCGAAGAATTCAGCGCCACCGGATCGGCCTGGCATGCGCCAAGCAGGCAGTACAGCGGCAGGCCGCTGGCTCTGCCCAACAGGTCCCAGCATGCAATATCCAAGGCGGCCTTGGCATAGGCATGGCCGGGCAATACCGTATCCATCACTGCATTGATCTGGTCCAGCGCAAGCGGGTCCTGGCCGATAAGCGCAGGCGCCAGCAGGTCCAGGGCCGCGCGAATGCCCGCGCCATGGGCGGGCAGGTAGGTGTTTCCCCAGGGACAGCCTTCGCCCCAGCCGCTCAGCCCCTGGTCGGTGTCGATCCGCAAAAAGGTTGAGTCGAGCTGTTCAAACTTCAACCGACCACCGGACAGCCAATAGGGCTTGGTCAAAGGCAGATCGACCTGCCAGACCTGAATGCCGGTTATTTTCATGGAAGGCCCTCCCAAACCTGGAAGGGCACTATTCCCTAAGGGGCGAGCGCTGGCTCGCCCCAAGGCGACTTGTAAGGCGTACGCGGGCGACCTTAGCCGAAGATACGCTTGAAAATCGTATCGACGTGCTTGGTGTGATAGCCTAAATCAAAGGCTTGGGTCAGCGCCTCTTGGCCAATGTGGCGGCTGACTTCTTCGTCGGCCAGCAAGCTTGCCAGGAAGTCTGCACCCTCGGTCCAGACCTTCATCGCGTTGCGTTGGACCGCCGAATAGGCCTGCTCGCGCGATAGGCCCGCTTGCGTCAGCGCCAACAGGACGCGCTGAGAATGCACCAGGCCACCCAGCTGGTCCAAATTGCGCTGCATGCGCGCGGGGTAGACCAGCAGTTTGTCGATGACACCGGTCAGGCGGGCAAGGGCAAAGTCCAGCGTGACGGTAGCGTCTGGGCCGATGCCGCGCTCTACCGATGAGTGCGAAATATCGCGCTCGTGCCACAGAGCCACGTTCTCAAGCGCGGGCGTCACGGCCGCGCGCACAAGGCGTGCCAGCCCGGTGAGGTTTTCGGTCAGCACGGGATTGCGCTTGTGCGGCATGGCCGACGAGCCTTTTTGGCCCCTTGAGAAGAACTCTTCGGCCTCGTAAACTTCGGTGCGCTGTAGGTGGCGAATCTCGGTCGCCAGGTTCTCAACGCAAGACGCGATGACGCCCAACGTGGCAAAGAACATGGCGTGACGATCGCGCGGAATGACTTGCGTTGAGTGGATCTCTGGCGTCAGCCCCATCTTCTCGGCGACGTAGGTTTCAACGCTGGGGTCGATGTTGGCAAAAGTGCCGACCGCGCCGGAAATGGCACAGGTCGCGATCTCAGCGCGTGCGGCTTCCATGCGGTTGCGGCAGCGTTGGAAGGCTGCGTAGTGACCGGCTAGCTTGACACCGAAAGTGGTCGGCTCGGCATGGATACCGTGCGAGCGGCCCAGGCAAATGTCGTCTTTGTGCTCAAAAGCGCGGCGCTTGAGGGCGGCCAGCAGCTTGTCCAGGTCATCCAGCAAGATGTCCGCGGCATCGCGCATTTGCACGGCAAGCGTTGTGTCCAGGACGTCGCTTGAGGTCATGCCCTGGTGCAAAAAGCGCGCCTCATCGCCGACCTTCTCAGCAACGTGGGTCAAGAATGCAATCACATCGTGCTTGGTTTCTCGTTCGATTTCGTCGATGCGGTCGATGTCGAACGGCGGCTTGCCGCGCTCCCAAATGGCGGCGGCGGCGTCGGCCGGAACCACGCCCAGCTGTGCCAGGCGGTCGGTCGCGTGTGCTTCGATTTCAAACCAAATGCGGAATTTGTTTTCAGGCGTCCAAATCGACGCCATGACGTCGCGGGTATAGCGGGGGATCATGCGGCCAAGCTTTTCTTTTGTTGGAGGTCTAGGCGCGCGCACTTTAGGCCTAACCAACCGCAGGGCCAAGCCCTAGCCCTGCGACCCAGCGTCCTGGCACAAGCGTGATGGACTGCAATCGGTCCGGCCGCCCGCCACGCGCTCGCGCTACCACCGCAAATAAAAAGCCCCCACGGCCCGCAGCAGAACAGCGGGCATGAGGGCTTGTTTTGGTGCCGGGACCGGCGCCCTAGCGCGAAAAGGGCCAAAGTCCTGACTTGCGCGGCTCTTTGCCAGGCGGTTCGTCAAGCGCTTTGGGTACTTGGATTGCTTTCGGGGCCGGCGCGGCGGCTGAGCCCTCACCGGTCCCGATCACTTGCGCGTTGCGCGACGGCTAGCGCGCTTTCCTGTGAGAGGCGAGCGGCGCCATCAGCCTGACCCGTCTCCTGGCCCGCCTCCTGGTCTGCTTGTGGGTCTGCTTCCTGGTCTGCAATTGGGCGGGGCAGGCGAATAAGGCTCGTTTTTTGGTGCCTATTTAGATGGATCAGATGCATCAGCACCCGATCCATCCGGTTCCTTCAATGGGTTAGCCGCAACGCACTGGACTCTGCTGTCCGCTGTACCTCGGCCTTCAGCGCGGCTTCTTCATCGGCTTCGTCCCATTCGATGGGGGCCAAAGGGCGGCTTAGAGCGTGCTTGAGCACTTGATCGGCGTTGCTGACCGGGATGATTTCCAGGCCTTCGGTGACGATCTCAGGGATCTCCGTCAGGTCTTTTTCGTTCTCCTGCGGGATCAGCACGGTCTTGATGCCGCCGCGCAGCGCCGCCAACAGCTTTTCCTTCAAGCCGCCGATTGGCAGAACACGGCCACGCAAGGTGACCTCGCCGGTCATGGCGATGTCGTGGCGCACGGGATTGCCAGTCAGCAAGGAGACAATCGACGTGACCATGGCGACACCCGCAGACGGGCCATCCTTGGGCGTTGCACCTTCGGGCACGTGCACGTGGATGTCACGCTTGTTGAAGATGGTCGGCTTGATGCCGAACAGGGGCGCGCGTGATTTAACGTAGGATTCCGCCGCTTGAACGGATTCTTTCATCACATCACCCAGTTGACCGGTGGCCACGACGCGACCTTTGCCCGGCACGGTCACGCTCTCGATAGTCAAGAGGTCGCCGCCAACTTCAGTGTAGGCCAAGCCGGTGGTCATACCGACGGTATCTTCGGTCTCTGCCATGCCATAGCGGAAACGACGGACGCCAGAGAACGTGTCCAGATTTTCATCCGAAATCACCAGCTTATCCAGACCGTCCACTTCCAAAGCCTTAACGGTCTTGCGGGCCAACTTCTGAATCTCGCGCTCCAAGTTCCGCACGCCTGCTTCGCGGGTATAGTAGCGAACCAAGTCACGCAGCGCGCTGTCCTCAATGATGAGCTCTTCAGGTGCCAGGCCGTGATCGCTGACCGATTTCGGGATCAAGTGGCGCTTGGCAATCTCGATCTTTTCTTCTTCGGTGTAGCCGGACAGGCGAATGATCTCCATACGATCCAGCAGGGGCTGGGGCATACGCAGCGAGTTGGCGGTGGTGATGAACATCACATCCGACAGGTCGTAATCGACTTCCAGATAGTGATCGTTGAAGCTGGAATTCTGGGCAGGGTCCAGGACTTCCAGCAGTGCAGATGATGGGTCGCCGCGCCAATCCTGGCCCAGCTTTTCGATTTCATCCAACAAGAACAGTGGATTAGAAGACTTGGCCTTCTTCATGCCCTGAATGATCTTGCCCGGCATCGAGCCAATGTAGGTACGACGGTGACCGCGCACTTCGCTTTCGTCGCGAACGCCGCCCAGCGACATACGCACAAAGTTGCGGCCGGTTGCGCGTGCGATCGACTTACCCAGCGAGGTCTTGCCAACGCCCGGAGGACCGACCAAACACAAGATCGGTCCTTTCATTTTCTGGGTGCGCTTTTGCACGGCCAAGTATTCAACGATGCGTTCCTTGACCTTTTCGAGGCCGTAGTGATCTTCGTCCAGGATGGCTTGAGCGGCCGCCAAATCTTCTTTGACCTCGGTAGGTTCAGCCCAAGGGATGCCGATCATCCAATCGAGGTAATTGCGCACCACGGTTGCTTCAGCTGACATGGGGCTCATATTGCGCAGCTTCTTCAGCTCCGCTTCGGCCTTTTCGCGGGCTTCATCGCTGAGGGCCTTTTTCTTGATCTGCTCTTCCAGCTCACCAAGTTCGTCTTTGCCGTCTTCGCCTTCGCCTAGTTCCTTTTGAATGGCCTTCATTTGCTCATTCAAATAGTATTCGCGCTGGGTCTTCTCCATCTGGCGCTTGACGCGGCTGCGGATGCGCTTTTCGACCTTCAAGACGCCGATTTCGCCTTCCATATGCATCAGCGCCTTTTCCAGGCGCTCGGCAATGTCCAGGCATTCCAGCAGGTCTTGCTTCTCGGGCAATTCAATCGACAGCTGAGCGGCAACGACATCGGCCAGCTTTGAAGGTTCTTGGATTTGTCCGACGGTCACCATGACCTCGGGCACAACCTTTTTGTTCAGCTTGACGTATTGATCGAACTGGCTAACGACCGACCGCTTCAGCGCCTCGGTCTCTTCGTTGGGCTCCAGCGTTTCCGTGGGCAGAACCACGTCCGCTTCGAAGCATTCGCCATTGTCGCGCAGGTCGCGCACGTCCGCGCGACTAATGCCTTCAACCAGGACTTTGATGGTATCATCGGGCAAACGAATGTACTGTAAAACATTGGCCATGGTGCCAAAGCTATGCAGGTCTTCGGGTGCTGGATCGTCTTGTTCGTCGTTCTTCTGGGTCAGCAACAGAATTTCTTTGCTGCCGCTTTCCACGGCTTCCAGAGCTTTGACAGACTTGTCGCGACCAACGAACAGAGTGACGATCATGTGGGGGAAGACCACAAGGTCGCGCAGCGGCAGAACCGGGACGTTGAGCTTTTCAGTAGTAGGGCTAGCCGGTTGGCTCATGCATTTCTCCAAACGGGGCTGAGGATGCGATCGGCACCATGATATGGCGCTTTTCTCGTCAGTGTGTTGAGTCTTTTTTAGTGTTTAGGCTCATGTAGGCGTCGCGACTAGTTTTTCAACAATGCCAAGGGCTAGGCGTCTTCAAAACAGGCGCAAATTGTTCAAAAAAGCGGGCGGTGAGCATGGTTTTTGTCGCTTGCGGCCAAACTTCCCCGAAAGACTCCAAGCAAGTTTGAACAAGATCGCAAGCCGTGAGCACTGAGCGTGGCCCAATGCGGAGTCAAAGAACCGACCGACACGAGACCCGACCGACACAGATTTGGCGCGTCATCTCTGGCAAATCAGTGCCCGCAGACTAGCGCCCCTACACCAATGCCTAGGGCCTAAGTTGCGATCCGATGTCCACCAAGACTTAGGCGCTGGCTTCAACGTCCGAATAGATCAACAATGGCTTTGCTTCGTTGTTCACGACTTCTTGGTTGATGACGACTTCTTCGACGCCTTTGAGGTCGGGCAGGTCGAACATGGTATCCAACAAAATGTCTTCCATGATCGAGCGCAGGCCCCGCGCACCGGTCTTGCGAGCAATGGCGCGCTTGGCAACCGCGGCCAAGGCTTCCTCATTGAAGTGTAGCGAGACGTTTTCCATCTCGAACAGGCGCTGGTATTGCTTGAGCAGTGCGTTTTTAGGCTCGGTCAAAATCTGGATCAAGGCGTCTTCATCCAAGTCGTGCAGCGTCGCCAGAACGGGCAGGCGGCCAATGAACTCGGGAATCAGGCCGTACTTTTGCAGATCTTCGGGCTCAACATCCGCCAGCAACTCGCCGACCTTGCGATCATCTGGGTCGCGGACATCGGCGCCAAAGCCGATCTGTTTGCCTTGCCCACGCGCGGAAATGATCTTGTCCAGCCCCGCAAATGCACCGCCGCAAATAAACAGGATGTTCGACGTATCGACTTGCAGGAATTCTTGCTGAGGGTGCTTGCGTCCGCCTTGGGGGGGAACCGCCGCGACGGTGCCCTCCATCAGTTTCAGCAGCGCTTGCTGAACGCCTTCACCCGAAACATCGCGGGTAATCGACGGATTATCTGACTTGCGGCTGACCTTGTCGATTTCGTCGATGTAGACGATACCGCGCTCGGCTTTTTCCACGTTGTAGTCGGAAGCTTGCAGCAGCTTGAGGATAATATTCTCAACGTCTTCACCGACGTAACCGGCTTCGGTCAAGGTGGTGGCGTCAGCCATGGTAAAGGGCACATCCAAAATGCGAGCAAGGGTTTGCGCCAACAGGGTCTTGCCGCAGCCCGTCGGGCCGATCAGCAAGATATTAGATTTGGCCAGCTCGACATCTTTATTTTTGGAGGCGTGTTCCAGGCGCTTGTAGTGGTTGTGGACCGCCACGGCCAACATGCGCTTGGCGGCGCTTTGGCCGATCACATAGTCATCCAAAATCTTGAAGATTTCTTTGGGTTTTGGGACCGAACCTGACGACTTTAGTTGCTGGGTCTTGGTCTCCTCGCGGATGATATCCATGCACAGCTCGACACACTCATCGCAAATAAAGACCGTTGGCCCCGCGATAAGCTTTTTTACTTCGTGCTGGCTCTTCCCGCAAAATGAGCAGTAAAGCGTTGATTTTGCGTCGGATTTATCTCCGGTGGAACTCATTGAATTTTCCGTCTTCTATTCGACCGTTCAAATATGGCCATTAAGTTAGCCTGGTCCGCGCAAGGCTGACAATAGCTAACTTCGTGGTGGCCATTATGTGATGGGCTTTGTGGATGGTCGCAAGGTTCGTTGCCCAAGTGCGCGAACTGGCGCCGCCCCCTAAGGTGAGAGGTCGGCGCCGGTCTTTCAAGGTCGAAGGGTTGCCCTTTAACGCAAGCCAAGCGCTTCAAGGGTCAGGGGGCCGGCTAGTCCGTCCGCATCAAGGCCCTGGCTGCGCTGGAAAGCGCGCACCGCTTCGGCGGTTGCCGCGTCGAACTGGCCAGGCACCATGTCTTCCACTGGCACGCCAGCGCCTCCAGATGTACCCGCGCCGCCAAGCTGGCCTTTCAGCGCTTCTTGTAGGCGCTCGACCATGAAGCCAGAATCGCCTTCGACCAGCAGATCCAGCGCGCCTTTACCTTTGCGCACACTAACCGTCGCGTTTTGGCGGGCCTTCAAGTAGAGCTTCTGTTCTTCCGCCGATTGTTGGTCGAGAACTTCATATTCGTCGGCTTGCAGCGCCAGACCTTGCAGTTTTTTGGCGACGCCAGGCGCGGCGGGGGCCACTTGTTCCAACTCACTAAGTGCGCCCGCCATATAGCTAGCCGCCGCTTGGTTATCTTGCTCGCGTGCCAATCGCAGCGCTTCTTGTTCGATTTGGTTAGCGCGCATCAAGGCGACCTTTTCTTCAATCTCCAAGTCAACCTGCAAGGCCGCCTCGTCGTCGCTTGTGGTCAGCGTCATACTGGCGGTCTGGGTCTCACGCAGCCCTGTTTGCGCGTCGATATAGGCCAGTTGGATCGAGCCCAAATCAAGCGTTTGGGACTGGTCGGCATCCAGAGTCATCTTGATGAGGAAGGCTCTTTGCTCGCCGCCAAAGAAGGTGCCCAGGTCCGAAAGCTTGGACAGCGGTTCCTCGTCGATCGAAAAGTAGTGCGCTTCGCGGACGATTTGCTTGTTGATATCAAACCGCAGCTCAACGTCTTGGGCCGTTGTCGATTGCAACGATCGGATCTCCTGGTCGAACACACGCGCCATTTGCGCGGGGCTCTCAATGAAGTGGTAGTTGCCCTGGCCATTGCTGGCGATCGTGGCAAGGAAGTCTTCGTCGTAATCCGCGCCCAGGCCCATCGCCGTGATACTCACACCGCGCTCGCGCCAACGTCGGGCAAACTCGCCGATTTCCTGTTCGTCGATCACTCCCCGGTTGGCCAAACCGTCTGAGAGCAAAATGACACGATTGATGCCGCGATCCAGCAAGTCGGCTTTGACTTGGCGCCCACCCATATCGATGCCACCAGAAATGTTGGTGGCGTTGGTGGGCTCAAGGCCATTGATGAGCCGATGCAGGCGGCGCTCATTAGGGGCCTGAGCGCGCGACAGTAAGTGAACCTCGCTTGAAAAGGCGACAAGAGCGACACGATCGTCTTCATCCAGGCGGGAGACGAAATCCTTTGCCGCGCGTTTTGCATAGCTGAGCTTGCCCGCCTCTTCCATTGAGCCGGATTGGTCCAGCACCAAGGCGACGTTTAAGCTGACATCTTCTTTGTCATCGCTCGTCTTTGGCTTGTCGGCTTTCAGGCGAATAAGGGCATAAACTTCTTGTTTGTCCTGACCGGCCAGAACGATGGGGCGATCAAAACTCAGCGCCATGTCCAGCGAGGCCGAAAAAGCAGCGGCGCTATAGGTTAAGGCCAGGCCAGCAACAGCCAGGCTGCTGGACCAAGCAACGAAGCGGCGCGCTTTGCCCGTTTGTTTCGGTGTGGTGGTTAGTTCTGTTGAGCGAGAAAGTGAGCGATTACGGGTGTTCATAGGGGCACCTTTTTTAGGTCTCGATTGGGGGCACGCGTGTGGGGGCGCATGAGGAGTCTCGCCGCTAGAACGCGGCTAGGCTCAAAAGCTAGTGGAGAACCTAGGTGCAGCTTGGCCTGGGCAAATGAGACCCTTTCGCGATGAGTTGTGCAAAATTCGCGTAACCAGGTCGCGCCCCTGCGCCTTCCTGGGAGCCGCCCAACAAAAAACCCTCCGCCCGAACCCGGGCAGAGGGTCTGTCTTTATCGCGGGGCCGAATGTTCGCCGCGCTTAGCTTGGGCTTTAAACGTTGTTACCGTTGAAGGTGCCGTAGGTTGAACGCAGTTGGGTGCCATTTGCGTTGGTCACGGGCTGCTGCGTAGGTGCCGCCTGTGAAGTCTGCGGTGCAGGCTGGTAGGGGTAGGCATAAGGTGCTGGCTGCGGGCAGGGCTGCAGTGGGTATGCACCGCAAGTTGGTGCTGCGCCGTAGGCCGGTGCCGCACCGTATGCTGGCGGGTAGCCAGGTGCTGCGCCATAGCCAGGTGCTACGTAGCCGCCGTTCGGTGCTTGCGTGTAGTTGGTGATCGCCGGAGAGCCGGGCTGCATTTGAGCAGGCACGGGCGCAACAGGAATGCCACCGGCCGGTGCCGCACCGTAAGAATAGCGCGGCGCAGCCTGGGTGTAGCTGTAGCCCTGAGCGCCAACTGGTAGCTGTTGCTGGTAGTTCGCACCGCTGAAGCTTGCGCCGCCGGTGCCGATGATTTCTACGCGACGGTTGCGACGGTGGGCTTCATCGCTAAAGCCTGGATCAATGGGGCTGGTCTCGCCATCGCCGCGCACTTGCAGGTAGGCACGCGGGACGCCGCGAGCAACCAAGTAGTCCGCAACAGCGCGGGCGCGCTTTTCAGAAAGCTTCTGGTTATAGTCTTCTGAACCGCGGATATCGGTGTGACCAACAATCGTGAAGGACGTACCGCCTGAAGACATGAGGCGAGCAGCGATGTCATCCAACTCGCTCTTGAAGCGGGTCTTGATGGTGGCGCTATCCACGTCAAAGGCCACGTCACCGCTGATGGTCACCAGGGGCTCTGTCGAATAAGCGGCAACCGATTGGATGGGCGCAACAACGGTCGCTGGCGCACAATCAGGGTCGTCCATAATTGTCTGAGGGGGCAAGTTAGGCTGAGCCTGAACTACACGAGGGGTACAAATGCCGTCATGTACCGGCACGGCGACTGCCGCGGTCTCAACTGTGTCTGCGCTTTCCAGCGGTTGACACGCCGAAAGCCCCAAGACCACCACCGCGGGAACTGCTAACAATCCAAAGCGCATTAATGTCGTCTCCTAAACCGAAATATGGACAGAGGCGGTAAATAGGTCCCCGTCCGACTGATGTCATCCTTGACTGCTTGGGGGGCTCGCCGCAGAGCTAATCGCGTTTGTCCACATGGATTTGCTCTGAATTTGCATAGTAAATTGCAAAATGCAACCTTTGGTTGGTGCTTGCTGCGAAATCTCAACCGAAAACGAGCCATTTTCGGTTTATCGCTTTTCGCTAGTTGCTCAACTTTAAGGAAATCGCCGGATTCCGCGCCGCGAGGCAAAGACACAGTATTTGGATGGGTTGCTAGCAGCGGACCGATCAACAATTGGCGTCACAAAGCCACCGCAAATGAGGCTATCCCTTCTCAATGCAGGACCGGCTGGCCTCGTTCTGGTCGAATTGCTATGCGACTGAGAACGGGATTTATTAATGCCATTTTGAGAAAATTCATGGGTTTGGGGATTTCTTCCACCGTTTTAGACCCCGCATTGGCCGTTTTTGCCGCCGACAGCACAACCATCTCACGCGGTTTCGGGGCCGCAATCCGGAGCAAAGAGGCGCGGCCAACAGCGCGCGGACTGCGCCGTAGTTGGCTGCTGGCGACTGCACTGCTGCTGGTGACAGGTTGCGGACTGATTGAGCAGCGCGGCCTGTATCAGGCGCCGGGTAGAACGGTGACCCGCTATGAAAGCTATGGGTCGCCCGGAGCGGTCGCGACCGCCATGCCGCCGCTGCCGGAGACAAATCAGAGCGCAGCGGGCTCTTTTGGTGAGCCAAGCGACCAACTCAGCCAGGTCCCTCAATCGGCCAGCTATTCGCCTGTTGCCGCGAATCAAACGACCTACACACCCAGCACCGACCCACAGCAGACCTATATGGACCTTGCTGCGCCCAGCGCCGCTACCAGCTTTAGCAGTCAGGACATTGGGCGCCAGGTCCGCGCTTTGATCGCCAAGCGCGCCGAGACTCACCCGGATTGGGCGCAAACCCTGGATCGTTTCTATGGTACATATGGCTATCAACCCATTTGGTACCGCGGGGCTTGGTCAAAGGAAGCCAAGATCGCCCAAGCAAGTCTGACCAAATCTTGGGCGGATGGCCTGCCGCCGCGTCGCTATCTGCCTACGGAAGGCATTGATCTATCGCGCGCGACCACCCTCAACGCCGTGGCGCGTACCGAGTTGGCACTAACGCAAGGCATGATCTTGTTCTTGCCAGAGCTGCGCGAAGGATTGACCGCGCGCGCTCAAAACGGCTTGCAGTTGCTGGAAGCGGCGCTGGCCTCGGGTAATTTTGCGACCGCCCTTGAACGGTTGCGTCCACAAGACAAGCAATTCCAGGGTCTGCGCCAAGCTGTGCTCACCGTGCCCATGGATGACAGTGCAAAGCGATTGATCGCGTTGAACATGCATCGTTTCCGCAGCGCCCAAGAACAAGTCGGCGGGCGGCGCGTGCGCGTGAACTTGCCAGGCTACAATTTGGACGTCTTTGACGGTGCGCGTCACGTCATGGCAATGCCGGTCATCGTGGGCCAACCCGATCGCGCGACCCCGGTCTTGCAAGATCGAATCGTAAATTTGAAATTTAGCCCGGACTGGAGCGTTCCTCCGGTTGCGGCTGGCGAAGATCTGCTGCCTTTGCTCAAGCACGATGCCAAGGCTCTGGTTGAAAAGATGGGGTTGCAGGCTTTCCGCAAGGGGCGAGCGGTGGACCCGCTCTCGATTGACTGGAACCGCTATTCAGCGTCGAACTTGCCCTATACCTTCCGGCAGCGTCCTGGCCCCAAGAACGCCATGGGCGGTGTTCGCTTTTCGCTAACCAATCCGCAAGACATCTATTTGCACGACACGCCGGAGCGCGATTTGTTCGGTGAAAAAGTGCGGATGATCTCTTCAGGCTGTGTGCGGGTCGCAGATGCAGAGAAGTTGGCGAGCTGGCTGCTTGCGCAAGATCAGGGCTGGTCGCGCAGTCAGGTCAAGCGGGCGATGGCCTCGGGCAAGACCCATATTCAACCGCTCAAACAGCCTGTCGCTGTGGATCTGGTCTATTATACCGCGTTGATTGATCCCAGTGGTGAACTGAAGCTCTACCCGGATATCTATGGCAAGGATGCCGAATTGGCCGCTCAATTGGGGCTCTAACGGGTGGCCTGGGGACGGTCTGGGGACTGTCTGGGGGCTGTCTGGGGGCTCGAACGTGCCTCCATGCGGGAAATCTGGGTCAAAATGTGGAGAAATCCACATCCCCCCTGGTTTTTACCACAATCTCTCCTAAGTCTGGTTGAGGATAGTCCCTCAAGTCGAACCACTCGACTCCTCCAAGCACAAATAACCAAACGCAATAAAGAACAAACTGGAGTCCAATAATATGGCCGCCGAAAAAAGCCAAAACGTCCAAGACGTATTCCTCAATCACATTCGCAAAGGCAAAATTCCCGTCACCGTATTCCTGGTCAATGGCGTCAAGCTGCAAGGAATCGTGACCTGGTTCGACAACTACTCAGTGCTGTTGCGCCGCGATACCCACGTGCAACTCGTCTATAAGCACGCCATTTCGACGGTCATGCCCAGCGCACCAGTTAACTTGCATGAAGAGCAAAAAGACGACTAGGCATCGTCAGGCTTCCAACCGATGCCGAAACCTAGGCCGGGCTTGCATGCCGCAAGCGCCGGTCTTTGGCGTTTCAGATACAACGAATTTATATACGGGCTGGGCCAATGCGACCTGCTAGCGACGCGCCGGGCTCAGCCCCCAATGACACCGAAGCTGCGGGCAAGGCCGACCCCAGCAGGGCAATTTTGGTTCAACCCGACGGTCTGCCTTTGAGCAGCGGGCGGGCTTTCGGCGGTGGGCCGGTCGCACAAAACCCCAGCGAACCGGACAGCCGCTCAAGCGAGGAACGGTTGGAAGAAGCGCAGAGCCTTTGCCATGCTCTGGGCCTGACGCTGGGCGCAAGCTTGACCTTTCGTGTGACCAAACCCAAGGCCGCGACCTTGTTCGGCGGCGGTCATGTCGAGACCATTAAAGAAGCGGCCGATGAGTCTGGGGCACAGCTGGTTGTCGTCAACGCAGGCCTAACGCCCTTGCAGCAACGCAACTTAGAAAGAGCCATCGGGCTGAAGGTCATGGACCGCGTTGGCCTGATTATCGAGATTTTTGGACAGCGCGCGCAGACCAGCGAAGGCAAGCTGCAAGTTGAGCTGGCGGCACAGACCTATCAGCGCTCGCGCTTGGTGCGGGCTTGGAGCGGGCTCGATCGCCAACGGGGCGGGCGGGGCATGCGTGGCGGTCCGGGCGAAATGCAGCTGGAGCTTGATCGCCGCCGCATCGACGACCGAATAATTCGCCTGAAAAAAGAGCTGGCCAAAGTGCGCCAGACCAGAGCCCTTCACCGCAAAGCGCGGGAGCGGGCGCCTTACCCTGTGGTGGTTCTGGTCGGCTATACCAACGCTGGCAAGTCAACATTGTTCAATGCGCTGACGACTGGTGGGGTCATGGCTAAGGACATGCTGTTTGCCACGCTTGACCCGACGCATCGGCGGTTGGAGCTTCCGGGCGGCAGTATTTGTATGCTCGTGGACTCGGTGGGCTTTGTTGCCGATCTGCCGACCGAACTGATCGAAGCATTCAAGGCGACCCTTGAAGAGGTGGAGAACGCCGACCTGATTTTGCATTTGCGCGATCTTAGTCATCCCAATACCGGGGCTCAGCGCCGCGATGTTTTGAGCATTTTACTTGAGCTTATAGGCGAGCAGGCTTGCCAGGATCGCGTACTGGAAGTTGGCAACAAAGTTGACCGCCTCGACGCGCTTCAACGCACGAGCCTGCCCGATGCTGGATTACTGACGGTCTCGGCGATCAACGGCCAGGGGTTAGGCGCACTGCTGGACGAAATTCAGGCGCGCATTCAGCGCAAAGATAAGCGCTTCCAGCTCGTTATGCGCGCCAGTGATGGGGCGGCGCGCGCGCGGGTCTACCAGATTGCTCATAACGTGTCCGAGCGCGGCAACCTAGATGCAGAAACCTTGGCGAGCCTAGCACCCGACGGCGCCTTGGAAATTGATGCCAACAAGGAAGCCGTGCTGTTGTTGACCGGGCAGGTCGATGCCAAAGGCCAGGGCCAGTTGGAACAATTGCTAGATCATCGCCCAGGCATCAGACTTTCCTACCTTTGACGCCATATAAAAGGCTCATTCTACGCTCAAACCTTGCCGTATAGACTTTTGCATAGGCGTATTTGCCTGATGCGTACGATTTTTAGGGTATACTATGAAATACGCGCTGATATTTCTGGCGCTGGCAGGGGTGGTCGCGACGTCAGCATACGCGCCAAAACCCGGTGCCAAGGCTCCTTTCGCAAACCGTCATCCTTACCGCGTTACCGCTGAGCGTGTGATCGAACGCTCAAAAATTGATCCCAATGCTAGGCCTGCTGAGGCTCCAGACCCCATATACTTCTCCGAGAAGTCTGGTCACATTTTGCTTCCGACTTATGTGAATGGACAGCGCTCGTTTGTGCGTTCTGAAGAGGTGCTGAAAGTCGGGCATATCTACTACAACGCGGCGACTGGAGAGCGGATGAAGGCGGAAAAATCGCCCGAAGGCCTCTATCGTTTGAGCCCCATGCCTGGCCAGTACGTCAACTTGAGTGCAAGCCAAGGGCCGAACTTTGTTGGTTCTGGTTCTGAAATTAAGGGCGGTGCAGGTGCGTTTTCAAACACAGACGTTGGCTTGAGCTCCAACAGCTCTGACCTGCGTGTCTACATGAACGACAACCGCGGTTATGTGAACTTCGCGGACAGTGTGACCGAACAAGAGGCCCGCGCGCAGGCAACGGCTTCGTGCCAAGAACAAGGCTTGACCGCCCGCAGCCAAGCCGCTGTTTCAATGCCCAACGGCAGTAAAAACATGGAATTTGTTTGCGCCTAGCGGCAAAGGCCTTTGCCGCTTTACGTCTCGCGCCCAGACGGATGAATAAAAAGAGCCCGCAAGACCAGTGAGTCCGGCGGGCTTTTCTTGTTTGGTGACTGGCCGGCTTTTGCCGCCTGTCTAGCCCTTCATTGAGCGGGCCAGGTCTAAGGCTGCATAGCTCCAGATGCCGTCGGCTCCTGCGCGTTTAAAGGCCATTAGCGTTTCCGAAACTGTTGCTTGTTCGTCCAGCCAGCCTTGCGCAGCGGCGGCTTTCAACATGGCGTACTCGCCGCTGACTTGGTAGGCGTAGACGGGAATAGGGCTGGTTGCGCTGATACGTTGCAGAATATCCAGATAGGGCAGCCCTGGCTTGACGATCAGCATGTCGGCACCTTCCTCGATATCGTACTGAGCCTCCAACTCAGCCTCGCGAACGTTGGCCGGATTGAGCTGATAGGTCTTCTTGTCTCCCAGCAGCGCGCCTGACGAGCCGACCGCATCGCGGAAGGGCCCATAGAAAGCAGACGCGAACTTGGCCGCATAAGACATGAGCGCCACAGAACTGTGCCCAGCTTCGTCCAGCGCGGCGCGGATAACAGCAATGCGCCCGTCCATCATATCCGACGGCGCCAAGATGTGTGCGCCCGCATCGGCCTGTGCCAGAGACTGCTTGATAAGCGCTTCTAGGGTTTCGTCGTTTAAGACTTCGCCACTTTCTGACAAAAGACCATCCTGGCCGGTCGCGTTATAGGGATCGAGGGCGACATCGGCAATCAACCCCAAGCCGTTGACGCCCGCGCGAATGCTGCGCATGGCTTGGCAGACCAAATTGTCCGCGCGCCAGGCTTCTTCGCAGGCATGCGTTTTGCGATGAGCGGGCACCACCGGAAACAAGGCGATGGCGGGAATGCCCAGCGCTTGGGCCTGGCTGGCTACTTCTACCCAAAGATCAGGACCAATGCGATCAACGCCCGGCAGACTTGGAACCGGCGTGCGGCCATTTTCTTCCTGAACGAAGATCGGCCAAATCAGGTCGCTGACCTGAAGATGGTTTTCTTGTACCAAGCGGCGCATCCAATCCGACGATCGGCGACGGCGCAGGCGCACCGCGGGAAACTGGCTGAGGCTCGCGCGGTTGCTGGCCAGCGTCCTGGCGGGGGAAACGGCGGTGGCCGGGGTAGGGCGGTCGGTCATGAGGAAGCCTTCAGTCTGCATGCATTGGCAAAGCCGCGAACTAAGGTGAAACCAACAGCCTTGCATTATTTGCCCGAAGATGTAGCGAGCTTCAAAGCTTGGCGCAATGGCCGATCGCAGAGCGCCCTGCCTCGGTCTGGCTAACGCAAGTGCGTTTTTCGCCTTGGTTCATGGGTGATCGCTGGGGGGCATGATTGGGGGGCATGATTGGGGGGCAAGACTGGGAGGCAAGACTGGGAGGCAAGACTGGGAGGCAAGACTGGGAGGCAAAACTGGGAGGCAAGACTGGCGGTCTTTGCAGTTTCCTTGGGATTGAGGCAGCTTGCCTATTTCCAAGCAGCGCGCAGATGCGCTAAAGCAAGGGGCTAATCCTTTTGTCCTTCGTCCTTGCTGTAAGTTTCGCCTCTATGACAGAACATCTTTCGTTTTCACTGACCCATGGCCTTGGCCTGCTGCAACTTGAACGCCCCAAGGCTCTGAACGCGCTGAGCATGGAGATGGTCTTTGGTTTGCGCGATCAGCTTCTGGCATGGGAGCAAGACGAGGGCGTTCGCGAATACCTGATGGTGGGCAGCTTGGACAAAGGCCTGTGCGCAGGCGGGGATGTCAAAGCGCTGTATGCCGAAGCGATTGCCGCGCCTAAGGGCCAGACTTCGCCGCTAACGCGGGACTTCTTTTATTACGAATATCAGCTCAACGCGCTGCTTTCTGAGCTGAGCAAGCCCTTCAGCGTTTTGATGAACGGGGTTTGCATGGGCGGCGGTATGGGGTTGGCGATCAACGCCGATCAACGCATCGTTAGCGAGACAACCAAAATTGCCATGCCAGAGACCGCGATCGGGTTTATTCCTGATGTCGGGGCGACCTACTTCTTGAGCCATCTGCCAAGCGAAGCCGGCACCTACATGGCTTTGACAGGCGCGCGCCTATCGCCAGCAGACGCCTTGGCGGTCGGCCTGGCAACGCACTATGTGCCACAAGACAGGTTGTCTGACTTTGTTTCTGTCGCACAAGCCGACGGATGCAAAGCCGGTCTGGAGCGTCTGAGCGAGCCCAAAGAGGCTGCCGGGGACTCAGGCTTGGCGGATCAGATGCCGCTGATTCAACGCTGTTTTTCTGCTGATCGCGTGTCAGAGATCTTTGATCGCCTGGCTCAGGAAGGCAGCGAAGGGGCGGCCATAGCCGAAGTTATGCAGACCCGAAGCCCCAGCTCCATGGCGCTGTCCTTAGCGCTGCAACGCAACGCTGAAGGCCGCAGTTTCAAAGAGTGCCTACAGTTGGAGTTCAACGTCGCCCAATGGTTGTTTGATCCCAAACGCAACCAACCGAGTGACTTCTTTGAAGGTATTCGCGCGGTGCTGGTCGATAAGGATCACCAACCGAAATGGCACCCCAGCAAGGTCGATGATGTGACACCGGACCAAGTGGCGCAGGCCCTGTCTTTCCCCGCGGATCGCATTGCCTTTTTGGCCTAAGCCGCTAGGCTGCCGTTTCTCCTCTCAACTCCCATCATTCCCACGCGAAGGAAGCCGCTCGCCATGCGCTATTATTTTGCCAGCGATCACGCCGCGTTCGACCTGAAGGCCGCCATGCTCGATATGCTCAAGCAACAAGGCCATGACGTTGTAGATCTGGGACCATACGACACCAGTTCGGTTGATTACCCCGATTATGCCGACAAGCTGGCGCAGGCCTTGAGTGCCGACCCACAAGCCCAAGGGATTGCTATGTGCGGGACGGGAATCGGCATATCCATCGCTTTGAACCGTCACAAACATATTCGCGCAGCGCTGTGCCACGATGTAACGGGCGCTCGACTGACCCGCGCGCACAATGATGCCAACGTTTTGGTCATGGGCGCGCGACTAATCGGTGCAGAGACTGCAAAGGATGTCGTTACTGCTTTTATTGAGGTCGCCTTCGAAGGCGGCCGCCACCAGCGCCGCGTTGATAAGCTCAGCTAGAAGCCAAGCCAGCACGAAGCGGGCGCGTTGAGGCCTCTTCTTACCGTTTTGACCCCGATCTGACACCGTCGATCCCCCAGAAGACAGGAACCCTAAATGGACTATCAAGTGCCACAGGACTTTTGGACCGCAAATGTGGAACAAGCGGACCCCGAGCTTTTCGCGTCGCTGAGCAAAGAGCTGGTGCGCCAGCAGGACTTCATCGAGCTGATCGCCTCTGAAAACATCGTCTCGAACGCGGTTATGCAGACCCTGGGTTCGGTTCACACCAACAAGTACGCCGAAGGCTATCCGGGGCGCCGCTACTACGGTGGCTGTGAATACGTGGATGTGGCAGAGGCTCTGGCTATCGACCGCCTGAAGCAGCTTTTCGACTGTAGCTTCGCCAACGTGCAGCCGCACTCCGGCGCGCAAGCCAACCAGGCGGTTATGATGGCACTGGTCAAGCCCGGCGATACCATTTTGGGCTTGTCTTTGGATCACGGCGGCCACCTGACCCACGGCTCTAAGGTCAACCAGTCGGGCAAATGGTTTAACGCCATTGCCTACGGTCTGCGCGAGCAGGACAAGCAGATCGACATGGCGCAGGTTCGCGCACTGGCCGAAGAACACCAGCCAAAGCTGATTATCGCAGGCGGTTCGGCCTATCCGCAGATAATCGACTTCAAGGTATTCCGTGAGATTGCCGACAGCATTGGCGCCTATCTGCACGTTGATATGGCCCACTTTGCCGGCTTGGTTGCTGGTGGCTGCCATCCTAACCCGTTGGAGCATGCGCACGTCGTCACCTCTACCACGCACAAAACGCTGCGCGGCCCGCGCGGTGGCATTATTTTGAGCCGTGATGAGGACTTGGGTAAGAAGATCAACTCTGCTGTCTTCCCTGGCCTACAGGGCGGCCCCTTGATGAACGTGATCGCGGCCAAAGCGGTTGCCTTCGGCGAGGCTTTGAAGCCCGAGTTCAAGAGCTATTGCAAACAGGTTGTGCGCAATGCGCAAGTGCTGGGCGAAACCTTGCAGGAGAACGGCCTGGATCTGGTCTCTGGCGGCACCGCAACCCACCTGCTGTTGGTTGACCTGCGCCCGAAAGGCGTCAAAGGCAACGCAGCAGAAAAGGCCTTGGATCGCGCGCACATTACTTGCAACAAGAACTCTGTGCCGTTTGATACGGAAAAGCCGATGATCACATCAGGCATTCGTTTGGGTAGCCCTGCGGGCACAACGCGCGGCTTCAAGGAAGATGAATTCCGCCTGATTGGCCAGTTGATCGCCAAGGTGTTGGATGGTCTTGCTGCCAATGGCGAAGAAGGAAACGCGGCTGTTGAGGCAGAAGTGGCGCAGCAGGTCAAAGCCCTGTGCGATCGTTTCCCGATCTATAATTCACCTTTGGCTTAAGCTAAGAAAAAAGGGGGGCATTGCCCCCCTAATCTTCTGCGTTGCGCCCTTGGGGCTAGGATATTGACCAATTGGTAGAAATTCGACTCCGGGGACGAATCGGATCCGCCATTTCGGACTCCAGAGCTGCGCGAGGATTCGCGGCGCAATTTCTTATACGGATTAATTTAAATACTAACACTAATGTGGTTCGAGTTTGCGGGAATGCCGGTTAGTATTTTTACTGAATTTTCACGTATATAGTAAATTTTTTGACCATGTTGAAAACTTGATGCTGTTCTCCAGTTGACCTGGGGTGTGACATTCTGTTCATTAGGCGCGACAAAAACAACCAGCAAGAAAGGGATTCTCATGCCGCGCCCTTTGCTTCATGACGAACGCTCCCTGACCTCTCCGGCTTCCCGCTTAGATCAGTGGTGTCAAAAATTTCGCCACCAAGTGGCCTTGATGGCCGTTGCGGTCATCCTGCTGTGCTTTTTCTGCATCGTTTTGTTGACCATGGCCTGAGGGTGCCGGCCCGCTTTCACACGGGCGCGCTCTGCCAAGGCGGACCGCCGTCCAGGCCGCCAGGTCGTCGGTGCAGGGAAAGAAGATTTGATCGCTGCTAGACGGCAAAAAAAAAGCGCTTTCCATCTTGGGCCAAGTCCCTATTTTGCGATGATCTGATATTTCGCTTAGGTCGTCGAGGAAAGCCATGGCTCTGCATTTTAGTTCTGAAGAATTCGCCCGTCGGCGCCAGGCGCTGGTAGCTGCCATGCAAGAAGCCCAGCTTGATGGCATGCTGATCTTCAAGCAAGAGAGTATGTTCTACCTGACGGGTTACGACACCTTTGGCTATTGCTTTTTTCAGTGCTTGATCGTCGATGGCCACGGCAACTACGCCATTTTGACTCGGTCGGCCGACAAGCGCCAGGTTGAGCTGACCTCAATCGTAACCGACCTGACAATTTGGAAAGATGCAGCCGATGCGGCGCCTGCCTATGACCTGCTGGACCTGGTTCGAAGCAAGGGTTTGGCCGGTAAGCGCCTTGGCGTTGAGTACCAAGCCTATGGCCTGACCGCCGCTTTGGGGCGGCGTTTGGATGCTGCCTTTGTAGGGCAGGCGGATTTGGTGGATGCGAGCGGTCTGGTCGATCGCTTGCGTGTCGTCAAATCAGAAGACGAGCTGGTCTATGTCCGCAAAGCCGGGGAGCTTGCGGATTTGGCGTTGGATGCCGCCGCTGAGCAGACCCGCGCTGGTGCGGACGAAGGGCGCATTCTGGGCGCCATGCACGACGCGATCTTTTCGGGCGGCGGTGACTATCCTGGCAACGAATTTATCATTGGCTCTGGCGACTACGCCTTGCTGTGTCGCTATCAGTCGGGCCGGCGGGTCTTGCAACCCACAGACCAACTGACCCTAGAGTGGGCCGGCAGCTATCGCCATTATCATGCCGCCATGATGCGCACTTGGTGCATCGGCGCGGCGACCGATCGCCACCGCCAATTGCATGAAGCCTCTGTGGCTGCGCTGGACGCAACTTGCGCAAGCTTGGTTCCTGGCAAGACTTTCGGGCAGGCTTTTGCCGAACATGCGCGGGTCATGGACGACTTCGGCTTGTCAGAGCACCGTCTCAACGCCAGTGGCTATTCATTGGGGACCACCTTCACGCCCACTTGGATGGATTGGCCGATGATGTATCAAGACAATCCGGTTCAGATCCTGCCGGGCATGGTGGTCTTTGCTCACATGATTATTATGGACAGCGATACCGGCACGGCCATGTGCTTTGGCCACACGGTCGAAGTCACCGCTGACGGCAACGCGCCATTGTCCCATCGGCCAACCGATCTCCTTGTCTTTTGATTGAAGTTTCGATGACGTCATCCGATCCTCAGCGCTTGCTGGAAGGCTTGCTTGTCGTGAGCCTAGAGCAGGCGGTCGCCGCCCCCTTTGCCTCCTCGCGCCTGGCCGATATGGGCGCAGAGGTCATAAAAATCGAGAGGCCCGAAGGCGATTTTGGCCGCAACTATGACTCGGTGGTGCACGGACAGAGCTCGTATTTTGTCTGGCTCAACCGCGGCAAAAAATCGGTCGTGTTGGACATCAAAGATGCCAACGACAAAGCGGTGATGATGGCCATGTTGGCCCAGGCCGACGTGTTTATTCAAAACATGTCGGTGGGTGCTGCCGAGCGCAACGGCTTAGGCAATGCCGCGCTTGAGGCTCTGAATCCGCGTCTGATTACCTGCGATATTTCTGGGTTCGGTGAACAGGGCCCCTACGCACAGCGGCGCGGCTATGACTTGCTGGCCCAGTGCGAAACCGGGCTGGCCGACATTACCGGCTCGCCAGAATCGCCGGGCCGTGTCGGCATTTCAATTGCGGACATCTCGACGGGCATGTTTGCCCACGCGGCAATCTTAGAAGCGTTGATGTTGCGGGAAAAGACAGGGCGGGGCGCGCACCTGAAAGCCTCCTTGTTTGCTTCCCTAGCGGACATGATGGCGGTGCCGTTGTTGCACTTTGACTATGGTGGCAAGGCGCCGAAGCGGGTCGGTCTCAACCATCCATCCATCGCACCCTATGGCGCCTATGCCAGTGCCGATGGCCGTCCGCTGATGTTCTCGATCCAAAACGAGCGCGAATGGCAACGCCTTTGCAGCGATGTGCTGGGGCAGCCCGCGCTCGCCACCCAGGAGCGATTTGTGAGCAATGATGCGCGCGTTGCTCATCGTGCGCAGCTTGATGACGAAATCAATGCGGTCTTCTCAAAGCTACCGCTTGAAGATCTTGAGCACCGCATGGAGGCCGCGAAACTGGCCTATGCGCGCGTGAACGGCGTCGAGGGCTTGTCTCAGCACCCGCAATTGCAACGCACGTCGATTGAGGTCGCGGCGGGCCAGCAGGCCGACATTCCGGCCCCCGCTGTCACTTGGGCGGGCACAGAGCGCCACTTGGGCGCCGTCCCGAGCGTTGGCGAGCACACCGAAGAAATCAAGGCGCGATTTGGGAGCCAGACATGACGACACAAGCACCCAGCCTCACAGGCCAACTCATCGCATACATCCGATCCAAGGCGGTCACGGATAGCGACTTGCGCGCGGCCAGCCTGTTCGTACTGGACACGCTCGCCTGTGCGCTGGCCGGACGCCATACGCCGCAAGCCTTGGCGCTCAAGCAGTTTATCGCCCACCGCGGGGATGCGCCAGCGATGCAGGCCTTTTTGTTTGGCGGTCTGGCGCATATCGTTGAGATGGACGACCTGCATCGCGGGTCGGTCACCCATCCTGGCTGTGTTGTGGTGCCGCCAGCCCTTGCCATGGCGCTTGAGACCAATGCCGCCGGTCCGGCCTTTTTGAGAGCCGTTTTGCAGGGCTATGAGGCCTGCTGCCGGGTGGGGGCGTCGGTTGGCCCCGCGCACTACAAGGTTTGGCACAACACCGCCACTTGTGGGCCGTTTGGCTCGGCCATGGCGTCGGCCTGTCTGCTGGATCTTGATGATGCGGCGACACAATGGGCGCTGGGCAATGCTGGAACGCAGTCGGCGGGCTTGTGGCAGTTTTTGCCCGATGGTGCCATGTCCAAACACCTACACACCGCGCGAGCCTGCGAAGCCGGCATGACGGCCGCAGACCTGGCCGCGCATGGCTTTACCGGCCCGGCCCATATTTTGGAGGGCACGCAGGGCTTCTATGCAGGGGCGTGCCCCGATGCGGATCCTGCGGCGGTGTTGCGCGACCCAGATGCCCCTTGGGCTCTGGTTGAGACCTCGATGAAGCCCTACCCGTGCTGTCGACACACCCACCCGGCAATTGATTGTGCCTTGGCGCTGGTAGAGGAAAATGGCGGCCGCCCGTTGGCATTGGCACAGATTGAACAGGTCGAGCTTGCGACCTATGCCGCTGCGCTCAACGTCTGCAACCGCCCAGAGCCAACCAGCGACTATCAGGCCAAGTTTTCCCTACAACACACGGTGCTTGAGGCTCTGACCCAAGCGGAAATCGGATTCGAAAGCTTCAACGATGAAGCCCGACAGCGCCTGCAGGGTGCCAGCGCTCGCGTGGCGCTGAGCGAGTCCGCCGACTATGAAACCGCTTACCCCGAGGCTTGGGGCAACGCGCTGACCGTGACATTGAACGATGGTCGCCGCCTATCTGCCCAGACCGATCAAGCTCTGGGAGATCCCGCAAAACCGCTGGACCAAGCCGCTGTCGTCGATAAGGCGCGCAAGCTGCTAGCGCTGGGAAATGTTGATTCAGCCCAAGGCGAAGCCTTGATCACCGCGTGCTTGGCGCTGCCTGAAGAGGCAAGCCGCCTGCCACGTATCCATAAACTGCTTATGGAAGGAGCCGAACATGAGCACAACGAACACACACGGCATTGACGATTTGCAGGCTTGGGTTGGACGCAAGGAAACACAAAACGATCTGGTCGGCCTTGGCAGAATGCAGCAGCTGGCCGCCACCTTTGGCTGGCCGCAGGAGACCCTGAAAGAAGGCGCACCTCTGCCACCGCTTGCGCACCTGTTTTTCTGCAATGAAGTTACGCCAGCAGCAGAACTGGACCACGACGGCCATATCAAGCGAGGGGGCTTCATGCCGCCGGTTGCGTTGCCGCGGCGCATGTGGGCGGGCTCGGACACGCGCTTTGATGCCCCGATTAAAATCGGCGACCGCGTTGAGCGGCAGTCAACGATCCGGTCGATCAAAGAAAAGACGGGCCGAAGCGGCACTCTTATTTTCGTCAGCTTGGAGCGGGCGTTTGCCTCAAGTTCTGGTGGCTCGCTGGTCGAGACCCGTACCGTCGTTTACCGCGAGGTGCCCAGCGTCATGGCACCGGAGACCATGGGCCGTGAACTTGAGCCGATGGAAGCGCAGGTCCGGCGCGATTATCTGCCCGATGAAATCATGCTGTTCCGTTTTTCGGCGCTGACTTGGAACGGGCATCGCATCCACTACGACCGCGAGTTCTGTCAAACCAACGAGTTCTATCCAGATATCGTTGTGCATGGCCCGCTGATGGGCTTCCTAGCAGCGCAAGCGGCCGCTGAATTGCGCGAGCAGCCGATGCGACGCTTCGATTTTCGCAGTCAGCAACCGTGCTTCGTCAACCGCCCAATAGCGGTAGAGGCCGCGGGCCTGATCGACGACGAAAACGGCCAAAGCGCCAGCGTTCGCGTTACCAACTTCGCCGGTGAAGTCGCGCTGCTCGGCAAGGCCGAGTGGTAGTATAGCGCTTGGTGCTTGGCACTTGGTGCTTTCGGCATAGGACTTGGGGGCATCGGCTTTGGCCGTTTGCCCTCAAGCAGCCTGCTCCGTCAAAATGCTGAGCGCCGCGATTGGTGGGACCAACCCATGCCGCGCGCAAAAGCGTTCAAGTTGGCGAGGGCTGGGGCGCTGGCCGGTAAAGACCTCAATATAGGCGGGCATGCGTGCCAGCCGCTCATCGTTGTTCTCTACCTTGCCCAGCGCCATGTATCCGTGTTGGGTGAACAGTAAGGTCATGGCGCGCACTTCGGCTGCTTGAGGGCCGTTGCCAAAGCGCTCAAACATGGCCTGAACGGCCGCCAAGCGCAGGGCGTCGGCGGCATCTACCCGCTGTTTGAGTGCCGCATCGGCGTTGGCCCATGCCCGAATTGCCAATTCCAGGCGCGTGTCAAACAAGCGGTCGTCCAGCCAACAATCGAACAAGTTAAAGCATGCCTCGCATATGTCTTCGGCATAGGCTTGCGCGCGCGCGACCATATGGCCGGTGTTGAGGGCCTCCCACCGCTGGATGAGGGCCTCCAACAGGGCTTGGCGGTCCTT